>DASVVJ010000329.1:0-7740 GCA_036389955.1 Myxococcaceae bacterium | reverse complement strand
CTGCCGCCCTACCACGACATGGGGCTCATCGGGGCCATCATCCACCCCATCCACACGGGCGTGCACTCGGTGCTCATGTCGCCCCACCACTTCCTGCAGCGCCCGGCCCGCTGGCTGGAGGCGATCACCCGCTACCAGGGCACCACCAGCCCGGCGCCCGACTTCGCCCTGCGCCTGTGCGCCGAGCGCGTGACGGACGAGGACCGCGCACGGCTGGATCTCTCCAGCTGGCGTCTGCTCGTCTGCGGGGCCGAGCCCGTGCGCCCCTCGACGTGGCAGGCCTTCGCGCCGCGCTTCGTGCCCGTGGGCCTGGATCCCAACATCCTCTCGCCCTGCTACGGGCTGGCCGAGTCCACGTTGATCGTCACCGGGCGGCGCACGAGCGAGGAGCTGATCCTGCGCTCGGCGAGCGCCTCCGCGCTGGAGGAGGGACGGGTGGAGCCGGCTGGCGAGCGCGCACGGGTGATGTTTGCCTGTGGCCGCCCCGTCCCCGGGCAACAGGTGCTCATCGTCGACGAGCAGCTGCGGCCGGTGCCCGACGCCACGGTGGGAGAGATCCTCATCTCGGGCCCGAGCGCCACGCTGGGCTACTACGGCGACGAGCAGGCCACGCGGGAGATCTTCCAGGTCGAGGTCCCATCCCACGAGGGCCGGTTCATCCGCACGGGGGATCTCGGGTTCCTGGAGAACGGCTCCCTGTTCATCGTGGGGCGCCTCAAGGACGTGGTGAAGATCCGGGGCAAGACGCTGCACGCCCAGGACATCGAGGATGCCGCGGCTGCGGCCCACCCCGCGCTGGGCTCAGGCGCCATCGCCGCCTTCTCCGTGGAGGAGCAAGGCGAGGAGCGGCTCGTCATCGTCGCGGAACTCAAGCGCACCGCCCGCCACACCCCGCCGGAGTCCATCATCACGGCGGTCAGCCACGCTGTCGTGCAGGCGCACGGAGTGATGCCCTTCGAGGTGAGCCTGCTGAGGCCTGGAGGGGTTCCCCGGACCTCGAGCGGCAAGGTGCGCCGCCGAGAGTGCCGGCGGCTGTGGCTCGAGCGGGCACTCACCCCGTTCGCGGAAGAAGAGTTCTCTCAGGCAGCCTCATGAGCAGCCTCTACGCCACATCACTCGCCACGCTGGAGCAGCGGCTCGGCCCCCTCTCTTCGGAGGAGAGCCCGCTGGGGCAGCAGGCCACGCTCTCGCGGGACGAGAGCGAGACGTTCCCCGCCGAGGCGCTGGAGGCGCTGCGGGCGCACGGCGTGCCCGAACTGTTGACGCCTGCCCTGGAGGGGGGCCAGTTCGTCTCCTTCGAAGGGGCGCTGGCGGTGGCGCTCACCCTGGCGCGCAGGGATCCGGCGGTGGCCCTGAGCCAGGGCATGCAGTGCTGGCTCTGGCTCGCGTGGATGGCGGGCAGCCCCGAGCAGCGGGCCCGGGCGCGGGCACTGCCGAAGGACAACGCCGCCCCATGCTTCGCCGCCTCCGAGGCCACCCATGGCGCAGATCTGCTGGCCACGGAGACGTTGGCACTCCGCAAGGGAGAGTCCTGGGAGATCACGGGCGAGAAATGGCCCATCGGCCGTGCCAGCCATGCCGCGTTCGCCTTCGTGCTGGCGCGCACCCGCCCCGCTCCGGGCCCGCGCTCGCTGAGCTGGTTCCTGGTGGAGCTCGATCAGCCCGCGGTCACCCGGCTGCCCAAGGCGCGGACCGTGGGGCTGCGCGCGTCGGACCTGAGCGGGCTGCGGTTCGTCCGCGCGGCGGCAAGCCCCGTCGGCGGCGAGGGCCAGGGGCTAGAACTCACCCTCAAGATCTTCCAGCTCACCCGTCCCCTCATGGCGGGCCTGGGCCTGGGCACGGGAGATACCACCCTGCGGGTAGCCACCCGGTTCGCGTTGGAGCGCCAGCTCTACCGGGCCACCGCCGCCAGCCTGCCTTCGGTGCGCAAGCTCCTCGTGGGGGCATGGCTGCGGCTGCTGGCGGCGGAGATCCTCCTCCTGTCCAGCGTCCGGGTCCTCCACGCCAGCCCGGAGCAGGCCAGCCTCACCTCTCCCCTGGTCAAGGCCGTCGCCCCCGCGCTGGTGGAGCAGGCGATCCGGGCGGCCACGACGGTGCTGGGGGCCCGCTCCTTCCTGCGCGAGGGCCCTACCAGCCTCTTCCAGAAAATGGCACGCGACCATGCGGCCGTGGGCCTCATCGACGGCAGCGAGCCGGTGTGCCTGCACGCGCTGGCGGCGGAGCTGCCCCAGGTGCTCTCCCGTAACGCGGGCACCAGCAGCGCCCTGCGCTCACGCTTCTGCCTGGAGGAGCCCGTGCAGCCCTTCGTACCGGACAGGCTCGAACTCACGGCCCGCGGCGCGGACGACGTCACCGCCGAACTCCCCCCCGAGTTGATCACCGCCTGGAACAGGCTGCGCCAGAGCGGCGAGGAGTCCCTGCGCGGGCCCTCACGGCTGGAGTTCGCGCGCCAGTACGGGCTGCTGCACGCGGCAGCCGCCTGCTTCCACTTCGAACACTTCAACCCCCACCTGGCACTCTGCCGCGCGGGAGTGCCTGCCCTCGCAGGCCGCCTCCTGCTCGATCCAGACGCCTTGCCAGACTCCGCATGTCAGCAGCTCTTTGACCGAATGGCCGAGCGCATCGAGGGCGAGCACCTGCTCTCGGTGACGGACGTGGCCACCGGACCGGCCTCGAAGACAGCCCTCGTAGGATGAAAGACATGATGACCAGCGAAGAGCTCGAGCAGTGGCTGAAGGCCATGTTGGCCGCCCGTACGAGAGTCAGCCCGGAGACCATCGACGTCAACCGGCCCCTCGACGAACTGGGGGTCGATTCCATGGAGGCCGTTGCCCTGTCAGGAGAGTTGGAGACGCTGCTCAAGCGCCGCATCGAGCCCACCGTCTTCTGGGATCACCGCTCGCTTCGGGCGCTGGCCCGCGCGCTGGCCGGTGAGCAGGAGACGCCCCAGCCAGGCGCTACCGATGCCATGTCGGACGCTGAAGTGGATGCCCTCCTTCGCAAGATGATGGGGAACAAGTAATGGATATCGAGAAGCTGTCTCCCGCTGAGAAGCGCGCCCTGCTCGAACGGATGCTGCGCGCCGGCCGCAACACGGTCCCCGTCAAGATGGAAGAGCACGGCACTTTCAAGGCGCTCCGCTCGCGGCTGGCCGTCGTCTCCAAGTGGACCGACATTCACCCCTTCTTCAAGGCACAACAGGGGCTCACCCGCGACACGACCCGCATCAACGGGCGCGAGTTCCTCAACTTCTCCACGTACAACTACCTTGGGCTCTCGGGAGACCCGCGCGTCTCCGCCGCAGCGAAGGAGGCCATCGACCGCTACGGCACCTCCCCCTCCGCCAGCCGTATCGCGACCGGAGAGAAGGAGCTGCACCGCGAGCTGGAGGCCGCGCTCGCGTCCTGGCTCCGCACGGAGGCCGCACTGGTGCTCGTGAGTGGCCACGCCACGAACGTGACCGTCATCGGGCACCTGTTCAACCGCCGGGATTTGATCCTCTATGACGAGCTGGCGCACAACAGCATCGTGCAGGGGGTGACGCTCTCGGGCGCCCGCGCGCGCCCCTTCCGCCACAACGATGTCGAGCACCTCCGGGCGCTGCTCGAGGAACTCCGGGGAGAGGCCGAACGGACGCTCATCGTCACCGAAGGCATCTTCAGCATGGATGGGGACATTCCGGATCTGCCCAAGCTGATCGAGCTCAAGCGCGAGTTCAACGCCTTCCTCATGGTCGACGAGGCGCACTCCATGGGCGTGCTGGGCGCCACGGGCCGGGGCATCCAGGAGCACTTCGGGGTCGAGTCCTCCGCGGTGGACATCTGGATGGGGACGCTCTCGAAGTCCCTGGCCAGCTGCGGGGGCTACATCGCAGGCAGCTCGGAGCTGATCCGCTACCTGAAATACACCACGCCTGGGTTCATCTTCAGCGTGGGCCTCACGCCGCCCAACGCCGCCGCGTCGCTGGCCGCGCTGCGGATCATGGCCACCGAGCCCGAGCGCGTCACCCGGCTGCAGCACAACGCCCGATACTTCCTCGCCCAGGCCCGCGAGGCCGGGCTGGACACCCACCTGGCAATGGGCACGCCCATCCTCCCGGTGGTCACCGGCAGTTCCTTCCGGGCGCTCCGGCTCTCGGACACGCTCCACCGCCGCGGCATCAACGTGGACCCCGTCATCAGCCCGGCCGTCGAACAAGACAAGGCGCGCCTGCGCTTCTTCGTCAGCTCCCAGCATACAGAGGAGCAGATCCGGCAGGCCGTGCAGGCGGTGGTGGAGGAAATCGCGAAGCTGCCCTCTCGCACGTCCGTCATCGGCGGAACGCTGAGCACGCTACCGAGCCGGGATCTTCCGGATCTCTCCACGGGGCGCATCTGCGATCCGGGCCTGGTCTTCCACCGCCGCGCGAAGCTGGTTGATCCGCTCACGGGGGAGCGCGAGAAGCACTTCGATCCCGAGAAGGAGGACGCCAACGCGGTGGCCGCCCGCGCCTTCTACCGTCGGCTCGGTGCGGGCGAAGCCCCTGACGAGTCGCTGCTCGACGAGTCGCTCGTGGTGGAGGTTCCCGGCGTGGAGGGCCAGGCTGCCGCGGGGCGGTGGCATGGGCGCACCGCCTTCCGGGACTACCTGCAGCACCAGCGCCGGGTCCGGCCCGCGGAGAAGTGGACCGTCGACTACGTCATGGCCTACGGCGACGACCTGAGCATTGGCGGGAGACGCACACTGCCTGTGGGAGAGGAGTGGTACCTGCACCTGCTCACGATGAAGGGAGGGAAGATCGTCCGCATGGAGGAGGTGTTGGACGGCGGCGCCTGGCGCGGCGAGGGCGCACCGGGCCCCGAATCCTCGAGCGTGCTCGTACGGCACGATGCCACCCAGGCCAAGGAGAACGGGCAGCTCATGCGGGATCTGTACGAGGCCTGGGTGCGCAAGGCGGACATCGAGAAGTTCATCGTCCGCTGCTCGCCCGACGTCGTCTGGAAGATCAACGGCCCGAAAGCGCTCCCCTTCGCGGGAGAGTGGCGAGGGCTCGATGCCGTCCTGCAATTCTGGCAGGAGCTGGCGGCCATCATGGACTTCCACGAGTTCTGGATCGATGCCCTCATCAGCCGGGGCGATCAGGTCTTTTCGCTCGGGGGCTTCCGGAGCACCGCCATCCCGACGAACATCGCTTACTCGGATCCGTTCCTGCAGGTGGGTACCTACCGCCAGGGCCGCCTGCAGCACTTCATCGACTATCTGGATCCCCGTATCGACCTGGCCGCGTACCGGCCGGACGTCTACGAGTGAGCTTCCCCTTCTCTTCCTCGCCCAGGTTCTCCCATGCACGCAGCTGATCTGCCGCTCTACTACAACGCAGTCGACATCCTCGAGCGCAACCTCCCTGTCCGCGCGGACAAAGTGGCGCTCTACAGCACGCAGCGGGAGATGACCTTCCGTCAGATCTCCGACGAGGTGAACCAGACCGGTCACGCGCTCAAGGCGCTTGGCGTGCGCTTCGGCGAGCACGTGGGCATCCTCGCCTTCGACGGGCCTGAGTGGGTGACCACCTTCTTCGGCACGGTGAAGATCGGCGCCATCGCGGTGGGGCTCAATACCCTGCTCAAGCCTCATGACTACGAGTACATGCTGCGCGACTCGCGCGTGCGGGTGCTCGTGGTCCAACAGGAACTGCTGCCGGTCATCCAGCAGATCCGCTCCCGGCTGCCCGTACTCCAGCACGTGGTCGTCATTGGGACAGGGAGCCATGAGGGCTGCCTCACGCACAGCGAGTGGCTCCGCAACCAACCCACCACACTGGAGGCCGAGCAGACCCACCGGGATGACATCTGCTCGCTGAACTACTCCAGCGGGACCACGGGCGAGCCGAAGGGCATCCACCACTCCCACAAGGTCTATCCCCTCACGGCCCAGCTCTGGGGCGTGAACGTGCTGGGCCTGCGCGAGAGCGACCGGACCTTCGCGGTGGCCAAGCTGTTCTTCACCTTTGGGACCGGTGGCAACCTCATCTTTCCCTGGTACGTCGGCGCCAGCTGCGTGCTCTTCCCGGGTGCACCGCGCATCGCGACGAACGTGCTCGGGATGATCGATCGCTTCAAGCCGACCATCTTCTTCAACGCGCCCACCGGCTATGCCGCGGCGTTGGCGGTGAAGGAGTTCTCCAGCTACGATCTGTCCTCGCTGCGCCTGTGTGTCTCCGCCAGCGAAGCCCTGCCTGCCCCGCTCTGGCATGCGTGGAAAGAGCGGACCGGAGTGGACATCATCGACGGCATTGGCTGCACGGAGAACTTCCACATCTTCATTTCGAACCGGCCCGGCGACATCCGGCCCGGCAGCAGCGGCAAGCCCGTCCCTGGCTACGAGATCAAGCTGACCGATGACGACGGCAAGTCCGTGCCGGCCGGAGAGATCGGCAACCTGCACGTGAAGGGGGAGACGGCCGCCCTCTGCTACCTGCACCAGCACGCGCAGAGCCTGCGGACCTTCCGTGGGCAATGGCTGGTCACCGGAGACAAGTACTTCATCGACGCCGACGGCTACTACTGGCACGCCGGGCGCTCGGACGACATGCTGAAGGTCGGCGGCATCTGGGTCTCGCCGGTGGAGGTCGAGAGCTCACTGCTCAAGCATGCGGCGGTCCTGGAGTGCGCCGTCGTCGGACACCCGGACCAGAGCAACCTCATCAAGCCCAAGGCCTTCGTCGTCCTGAAGCCGGGGCTCGCTGCCTCGAATGAGCTGACCCAGGAACTCATCGATCACTGCCTGGAGCACATGGGCGCCTACAAGCGCCCACGCTGGGTGGAGTTCGTCACCGAGCTGCCCAAGACGGCCACGGGGAAGATCCAGCGGTACCGGCTGCGCATGGAAGCGTAGGAGCGTCCGATATTTCTTGAATGAGCTGGTGGGTTTCCCACAGTGGTCATCCAGGTGGTGCGCATGGAAGGCGATTTGAGTCAGCTGGTTGAGTCCTCCTTGTCTCCCGAAGAGTTCGTGCTGGCGCTGCAGGCGTATGCGACCCGCTCGCGCGCGGTGAACCATCCGCTGCTGCAGGCGTTGGCGAAGGGGGAGTTCTCGCGGCCCGATGAGGCCCTGAAGGACTTCTTCGGCCAGTACTTCTTCTACAGCCGCCGCTTCACGCAGTACCTGACCGCGGTCATCTCCCGGCTGGAGGATCCACAGCATCGAGCCCTGCTCGTCGGCAACCTCGCGGAGGAGACTGGGCGCGTGGATCCAGAGCACGAGGAGATCCTGCGGAAGGAAGGAATCGATCCGGACTTTGTCCGTTTCCCCCACCCGGTGCTGTATCGAAGGTTCCTGGATGCGATCGGGCTGGACGTGCCGCGGCTGCTGAGCCACGAGCCGGACGTGGCGACAGTGGCCTGGGTCGAGACGTTCCAGGAGGTGTGCCGGAGTCCAGAGCAGGCGCAGGGCGTGGGAGCGCTTGGAATTGCCACGGAGGCGGTCGTCCGCTTCATGTACATCCCCCTGCGCGCCGCCATCCTGCACGCCTGGCCTCAGCTGCCGCTGCGTGACCGCGTCTTCTTCGATCTGCACGCGACGGTGGACGATGACCATGCCGAGGTGTTGCGGACGATCGCGGTGAGCCTATGCGGCTCCTCCCGGGGACGGATGGGACTGGCGGTCGGCGCCCTTCGGTCGCTTGACGCACGTGCGAACTTCTTCGATCACATGTTGAACCGGCTCCGCAGGAAAGATGCGGCGGCCCCGCGGTAGAACCGG
>DASVVJ010000328.1:0-5104 GCA_036389955.1 Myxococcaceae bacterium | reverse complement strand
CGTGAGCGTGCTCCCGGGGCGGGCCTGGGGCTCTCCGTGGCCCGGCGCATCGTCGAGGCCCATGGCGGGCGCATCGAGGTGGAGAGTCAGCCCGGGAAGGGCTCGGTGTTCCGCGTCCGGCTGCCGCTGGCGCGCAGCGTGGAGCAGCCCCTGGTGCGAACCCCGGGCAGCTCACCAGCCTGGGGAGGCGCGGTGCACTGAGTCCGCGCGGCAGGGCCGCCCGCGGGCGCTAGGGCCGCGCCTCGAGGGGGGCTGCCCGCTCGGGCACCACCAGCACCGGCTTGGTACACCGGCTCAACAGTTGCCCGGACACGCTGCCGAGCAACGTGCGCGCCAGGGGGCCCCGGGACCGTGTGCCGATGATGACCAGGTCCACGTCCTCCGCTTTCGCCAGCTCGCACAGTGAGGCCACGGTGTCCCCGTGCACCACGCGGGTGTCCGCGCGCCACGAGCGGCCACCCCGGACGAAGCAGGCCTGCCGCAGCAGCTGCGCGGCGTACGTCTCACACGCCGCCTCGAAGGCCGCGAACTCCGGCGCGTCGCCCTCCTGCTCGGCTACCCGGGTAGGCAGCACGTGGACGAACGTCACCTGCATGCATAGGTGCTCGGCGTACTCCAGCGCCGTGCTGGCCGCCTCGTGCGAGGCCTCGGTCCCATCCACCGCCACCAGAATGCGTCGCATCATTCCCTCCTGGCCAAGGAGCGCACACACGCGCCCGGGTTCGCACCGGGACCCTGTCCCCACGCCTCGGCAGGCCGCCGGGACACAGCCGTCATCCGCTCGGCCACAAGGGAGGAAACCAAAGGCTGCCACGGGCAGGTGCGCCATGCCCCTTGTACGATTCACATGGCGTGCCACGGTTGGCACGGGAACCCTCACCCTGGCCCTCTCCCGGAGGGAGAGGAGAAGGGCCGCAGGGGTTGCGCGGTGTGCTCCCAGGGCGCAACCGTTGCGGTGGTGGACATGCCCTAGGGGGTAGCCGCCCAGGCTTCGATGAGCTGCTCGCGCGTCCACGCCAGCACCGGGCTGGCCTCGACCCGGTAGGGTGGCGCCATCTGCTCCAGGCTGTGCACCTCGGGCGGCAGCCGCTCCAGCTCTCGCCGCGCGAGCTCGCGAATCTCCGGAAGCGCGGGGGGATTCTGCACCCGCTGCCCACCCCGCATCATCGGGTGGAGCAGCGGCCTTCCCGGCAGCTCTTCTCCGAAGCGCGCGAGCACGTCCTTGCGCGCCACCCCGTTCTCCTCCACCCGGAACACCTGCTTGCGCCCCGGCAGCAGCAGCTTGGAGGTGGACAGTTTGATCCGATCCTTCCCCGCGTACGCCACCAGCTTGTAGACGATGTCCAGGCAGGCGACATCCGTGGACACGGCCAGGGCGCTGCCCACCCCGAACCCGTCGATGGGAGCCCCCTGATCGATCAGCCGTGCGATGGAGTCCTCGTCCAGGTTGCTGCTGGCGATGATCTGCACGCGCTGCAGCCCCGCCTCATCCAGCATGTTCCGCGCCGCGCGCGACAGCGCCAGCAGATCCCCCGAGTCCAGCCGCACCGCGCGCACCTGGAAGGCGTCACCCAGCTCCTTGGCCAGGCGCAGCACGTGCTGCACGCCTCGCAGGGTGTCGTAGGTGTCCACCAGCAGCGTCGTCGTCGGGAAGCGGCTGGCGAAGGCGCGGAAGGCCTCCAGCTCGTCCTCGTGGGCCTGGACGAAGCTGTGCGCCATGGTGCCCGCCACCGGCACGCCATAGCGGTGCCCGGCCAGCACGTTGGAGGTGGCCTGGATGCCCGCGATGAAGGCCGCGCGCGCTACCTTCATTCCCGCATCCGTGCCGTGCGCGCGGCGCAGGCCGAACTCCAGCACCTGGCGGCCCGCCGCCGCGTGGGCGATGCGCGCGGCCTTGGACGCCACCAGCGTCTGCAGATGCACCTGATTGAGCAGGTACGTCTCGATCAGCTGCGCTTCGGGCAGCGGGGCGACGACCTCCAGAATGGGTTCCTCGGCGAACAGCGGAGTGCCCTCGGGAACGGCACACACGTCCCCCGAGAAGCGGAAGCGCTCGAGGAACTGCAGCAGCCGTGTGGAGAACCGGCCCAGGGAATCCAGGTAGTCGAGCTCCGCGGCGGTGAAGCGCAGCTTCTCCAGGTAGCGCAGGACCTCCTCCAGCCCACAGGCCAGCAGGAAGTTGCGGCGGGCGGGCAGACGGCGGACGAACAGGCTGAACACCGCTTCGTCCTGGAGGCCCTCATCCAGGTAGGCGTCCACCATCGCGAACTCGTACAGGTCCGTGAACAGCGCGACGCTTTCCTCCATGGCCCTCCGCCTCCTTTCCGAGCGCTAAGCGCTGATGCCTCCAGAATCCCCCTGTGCTTCCATCAGCCACCGCTCCAGCTCGGCTCGCTGCATGAGCCCGCTGCGGCGTGCCACCTCGCGGCCACCTGAGTAGAGAACGAAGGTGGGAATACCTCGTACGCCCAGCGATGAAGCCGCGTCGGGGTGCTCCTCCGTATTCAACTTAAGTACGATGACGCGGCCTGCCTGCGCCTGCCCGACTGCTTCCACTGCTGGAGCAGCCGCCTGGCACGGCGCGCACCAGGGCGCCCACACGTCCAACAGCACTGGAACGGGCGAGGAGACGACGGCTCGCGAGAGCGCCTCGCTGCTCACCTCCTGAGGCCGGCCCGAGGTGTCGAGCGCTCCGTGACACCGGCCACAGCCCGGCCTGCCCGAGGGCACAGGAAGCGGAACACGATTCAAGGCACCACAGGATGGACAGCGGAACATGAGCGCACCTCCAAGGGCTGTCTGGTGAAGATAAAGCGGCGTTCTCGGCAGGCCCGCTGTCTGCTATTGCAGGCCCGGTGACGCCTGCCGTGCTCCACGCTCAGCAGGCAGGCGTAGAAGCCATGAGGAGGAGAGGCGATGCGGCTGGCGGTCTTCGACACGCACCGGTTTGATCGGGACGCCCTGGAGGCGGCCAATGCCCGTTATGGGCACACGCTCGTCTTCTTCGAGCCCCGGCTGACCGCGCAGACGGCGCAACTGGCGAAGGGCTTCGAGGCGGTGTGCTCCTTCGTCAACGACAAGGTGAGCGCGGAGGTGCTCGAGGCGCTGCACGCGGGAGGCACTCGGCTGGTGGCGCTGCGCTCGGCGGGCTACAACCACGTGGACCTGGTGGCCGCGGGCCGGCTGGGCATCCGCGTGGTACGCGTGCCCGAGTACTCACCCTATGCGGTGGCCGAGCACGCGGTGGCGCTGGTGCTGGCGCTCAACCGCCGCATCCATCAGGCCTACGCGCGCGTGCGGGACTGGAACTTCTCACTGGATGGGCTGGTGGGGTTCGATCTGCACGGCAAGACGGTGGGCGTGGTGGGCACGGGCCGCATTGGCGGAGCAGCGGCGCGCATCTTCCGCGGCTTCGGGTGCCGGCTGCTGTGCTTCGACGCGGCGCCGGATGCGCAGCTCCAGCAGGAGCTGGGCGCCAGCTACGTGCCGCTGGACACGCTGTACCGCGAGGCGGACATCATCTCGCTGCACGTGCCGCTCACCCCGGGCACCCACCACCTGGTGGATGCCGCGGCGCTGGAGAAGATGAAGCGCGGGGTCATGCTCATCAACACCGGCCGTGGGGCGCTCATCGACAGCCGGGCGCTGATTGCCTCCCTCAAGCGCGGCCACATCGGCGCGGCGGGGCTGGACGTCTATGAGGAGGAGGAGGGCATCTTCTTCCAGGACCTCAGCGGCCAGGTGCTCCAGGACGATGTGCTGGCGCGGCTGCTCACCTTCCCCAACGTGCTCGTCACCTCGCACCAGGCCTTCCTCACGCGCGAGGCGCTGGGCAACATCGCCGACACGACCCTGGGCAGTGTCCAGGCCTTCGAGCAGGGGCAACCCCTGGTCCATGAGGTGAGCGCTGGACAGGTGTTGCGGCCCCCCGCGCGATAACGCTCGGGCATGGGACGTGAAGAGGGTAAAAAGGCCCACGGGTGCCCCGAGAGGGGTGCCAACCATCTCCTTCTGGCCCACTGGGCCCTTGCTCGTTGAGGCACCATGCCCATCGTCTGCGCTACCCACTTCTCCGACGCCGCCCACCGGGCCTGTGAGGCCGCGGCCCAGCTTGCCCGCAAGGCGGGTGAGACGCTGTGGCTCGTCCACGTGCTGCCGAGTGACTCGGTCAACGCCTTCGGCAAGGCGCTGCTGGAGGCGGCCGAGTCGGCGCTGGGAGATGAGGCCCGCCGGCTGGCGAAGCTGGGCGCGAAGGTGGAGCACGCGCTGCTGAAGGGCGAGTCGGCCACGGCGATCCAGGAGTTCGCGGCGAAGCAGGGCGCCGAGCTGGTGGTGACGGCCTCGCCGAGCCAGGAGACGCCCTTCCTGGGCATGGGTGGCACGGTGGACCGGCTGGCGCAGACGCTGGAGGTGCCGCTGCTGGTGGCGCGTGAGGTGGCGCCGTTGGAGGCCTGGGCGCGAGGGGAGCGGCCGCTCAAGGTGATGCTGGGAGTGGACCGCTCGCTGCCCTTCGAGGCGGCGCGGGACTGGGTGAAGCGGCTGCGCAAGCTGGGGCCGGTGGAGCTGGTGGGCGGCCGTGTCTTCTGGGCGCACGAGGAGTCGGCGCGGCTGGGATTGGACAGTCCGCTGGGCTTTGGCGAGGTGACGCCGCAGGTGCGTGAGGCACTGGAGCGCGAGGCGGCCACGCTGATGGAGCCGCTGGCGGAGGGCGGCACGCCGGTGCGGGTCCGGGTCGAGGTGGGCGTGGGCCGCATCGCGGATCACCTGGTGGCGCTGGCGGCCGAGGAGAAGGTGGACGTGCTGGTGGTGGGCACGCACCAGCGCAAGGCGCTGGGCAAGCTGTGGAGTGTGTCTCACCACGCGCTGCGGCTGGCGAGGATGTCGGTGGTGAGCGTGCCGACGCGGGCGGGGGTGCACGGGGCGGACGTGGAGCTGCCGCCGGTGCGCACGGTGCTGGTGACGACGGACTTCTCGGAGACGGCGGACCGGGCCATTGCCTACGCGTGCTCGATGACGCCGCCGGGAGGCACGGTGCACCTGCTGCATGTCGCTGCCAACGTGAAGCCCGAGCAGATGGACGGGCTGAAGCAGCAGCTGGAGAAGC
>DASVVJ010000327.1:0-6349 GCA_036389955.1 Myxococcaceae bacterium | reverse complement strand
CCGTCCCTGGCCGGTGTCCTGAACCCGGAGCGCTGCCGGGGTAGCGCTGCACCCCAGCATCACCGCGAGCAAGAGCGCCTCGGCCTTCCACAGCAGCCGCCAACCCATCATGTGCCACCCCTTCATGGGAGAGGAAACCGCGAAACCGCGCCACCTCGGGCCTAACGTGCTTGACAAACTCCATCCATGCGCGAATTAAGACGCGCATTTTCGCAGCGTCACGAGGGTCCGGATGATCCAGGTCGAAGGACTCACCAAATACTACGGTGAGCACGCGGCGATTCGGGATGTGGGCTTCACCATCGGCAAGGGTGAGGTCATCGGCTTCCTGGGGCTCAACGGCGCCGGGAAGACGACGACGCTGAAAATCCTCGGGTGCGTGCTGCTGCCCACCTCGGGGCGCGTCGTCATCGATGGCTATGACGCGGTGCGCGATCCGCACGAGGTGCGCAAGCGCATCGGCTTTCTGCCGGACACGCCGCCGCTCCATGACGAGATGACGGTGGGGGAGTACCTGGCGTTCGTGGCGCAGCTGCGCGGGGTGCCGGCGGGGGAGACGCGCGCGCACGTGGCCGAGGCGGAGGAGAAGACGGCCCTTCGCGAGATGGACACAGCGCTGATCTCCACGCTGAGCCACGGCTACCGGCAGCGCGTGGGCGTGGCTCAGGCGCTGGTGCACCGCCCGGCGTTCCTCATCCTGGACGAGCCCACCAGCGGCCTGGATCCGGCGCAGATCCGCGGCATGCGCGAGCTCATCCGCAGCCTGAAGGGCACGCACACGGTGCTGGTATCCAGCCACATCCTCCCGGAGATCAGCGAGACGTGTGACCGGCTGCTCATCGTCCACGGCGGGCAGCTGGTGGCGCAGGGCGCGGAGCACGAGCTGGCGAGCAGGATGGGCGGCGGCTCCATCGAGGTGGAGGTGCGGGGAGGCAAGACCCGGGCACTTGAGGCGCTCGCGGGCATCGGGACGGTGAACGTCATCAAGGAGGAGGGCGAGCTGTTGGGCCTGCGCGTGGAGGCGTCGCCTGACTTGAGGCCGCGGGTGGCCCAGGCGCTGGTGGGCGCGGGGCTGGAGCTGCTGCGGCTCGATCGAGGCACGGAGCGGCTGGAGTCCATCTTCCTGCGGCTGACGCAGCAGGGCGCGGGGGCCACGGGCCGGGAGGTGGCATCGTGAAGGCGCTGCTCATCGCACGCCGCGAGATCGCGGGTTACCTGCGCACGCTCAGCGGCTACATCATCGTGGCGGTCATCCTGGCTTTGAACGGGCTGTTCTTCAACGCGTTCGCCCTGGGCAAGGCCGCAGAGCGGTCGGCCACGGTGCTGTCCAACTTCTTCTACTACTCGAGCGGCTTCACCATCGTGGCCTCGGTGTTCATCTCCATGAGGCTGCTGGCCGAGGAGCGGCAGGCGGGCACGCTGCCGCTGCTGTACTCCTCGCCGGTGAGGGACCGGGACATCGTGCTGGGCAAGTACCTGGCGGGGCTGGCGTTCCTGGCCATGTTCCTGCTGTGCACCCTGTACATGCCGCTGCTCATCCTGGTGAACGGTAAGGTGTCCGCGGGCCACATCTTCGCGGGCTACCTGGGGCTGCTGCTGCTGGGCAGCGCGTCGCTGGCGGTGGGCACGTTCGGCTCGGCCCTGGCGAAGAACCAGCTCATGGCGGCCATCATCACCGCGTGCATGCTGGTGGGGCTCATCCTGTGCTGGCTGCTGGCGCGCATCACCGAGCAGCCGCTGTCCAACGTGTTCAGCGCCCTGTCGCTGTGGAACCAGCACTTCCCGCCGTTCCAGTCGGGCCTGGTGCACATCCGAGACGTGGCCTACTACCTCCTGCTCACGTACGTGGCGCTCTTCGCCGCCACGCGGGTGCTCGAGGCCCGGAGGTGGCGATGAACTCCCGCGGAAGCAGTCTGCCTCTGAGCCTGGCCTTCGCCGCGGTGCTGGTGCTCGGGCTCATCGCCGAGCGCATCGCCGGCGCGGGCAGCGGACTCACCGGCGTCATGGTCGCCCGGCTCGTGCTGCTGCTGGCCATCATCGGCTGGGGCGCGATGCGGATGGCGAAGACCAGCGGTGCGCGCAAGGTGCTGTGGCGCTGGGCGCTCACGTTGTATGCGGTGGGCTTCGCGGGCCTGGTGCTCTACACCGCGCAATCGGAGCTGGGCACTCGGCTGCTAGGCACCCCGCTGTCCCAGTCCGCTCCCAGGCTGGCGGTGGCGTTCCAGGCGCTGTTCCCGGCGCTCATCTTCCTGTCGCTGCTGCCGCTGGCGCTGCTCGAGGTGTCCGCCGCCGCCATGGCGCGCGCGCCGGTGATGGAGACGGACCGGGCCCGTGGGGCGCTCTTCTCCGGCCTGGGCATGTCGTTCGTCATCGTCTTCGCCTTCTCGGCCATGTACGTGGCCACCCAGCTGGACGAGACGTGGGACCTGTCCTACTTCCGGACCGCGCGGCCGGGTGAGTCCACGCGGAAGATCGTCCAGGGACTGAACGAGCCGCTCCAGGTGACGCTCTTCTACCCGCCGGCCAACGAGGTGGGCGAGGCGGTGGCGCAGTACTTCCGGGAGCTGTCGCAGGTGTCTCCGCAGCTTCAGGTGGAGCGGCTGGACCAGGCCGTCGAGCCCGTGCGGGCGCGCACCCTGGGCATCACCACCAACGGCGTGGCCGTCTTCTCGCGCGGAGAGAAGCGCGAGGTGTACACCATCGGGCTGGAGATCGAACGGGCGCGCGGCCAGCTCCAGAAGCTGGACCAGGAGGTGCAGCGGCGGATGCTGATGGTGTCCCGGCCCCGGCGGCTGGTGTACTTCACCACCGGCCATGGCGAGCGCGGGGACGGGCGGGCGATGCCCAACGAGACGCCGCGCGCGGGCATTGCCCAGCTCAAGGAGCTGATGCGCTCGCAGAACGTGGACACGCAGAACATCAGCGTCGCCGAGGGACTGGGCACCGAGGTGCCGCGTGACGCGACGGCGGTGGCCATCATCGGGCCCACCAAGGAGTTCCTCGCCGAGGAGGTGAGCGCCCTGCGTGAGTACCTGGCCAAGGGCGGCCGGGTGTGGATCGCGCTGGAGCCCGAGGGCCCCAACCATGACGCGCTGCTGGAGCCGCTGGGGCTGCGGTACCTCAACACGCCGCTGGCGAATGATCAGGTGTACTTCCGCGCCACCCGGCAGCAGAGCGATCGCGGCAACCTGGCGACGGCGGCGTACTCCTCGCATCCGTCGGTCTCCACCCTGGCACCGCTGGGGACGCAGGCGCCGGTGGCCTTCCTCGGCGCGGGTGCGCTCGAGACGCGCAGCAACCCGCCGCAGGGCGTGGGGCATGACATCACCGTGCGCGCGCACGAGGCCTCGTTCCTGGACAAGAACCGCAACTTCACCGAGGACGGGGGCGAGGAGCGCCGCCCCTATCCGCTGGTGGTCTCGGTGGAGGTGACGAGCACCGGCAAGGAGCCCGCCCGGGCGGTGGTGATGGCGGACTCGGACGCGGTGGCGGACGGGGTGCTGCCCAACCTGGGCAATGCCTACCTGGCCATGGACACGCTGCGCTGGCTCACCGGCGATGAGGCCATCTCCGGCACGGTGTCCACCGAGGAAGACGTGCCCATTCAGCACACGCGGGAGAAGGACGTGCTGTGGTTCTACGCGACGGTGCTGCTGGCGCCGGCGGTGGTGCTCGGGGTGGGCTTCTTCGTGACGCGGCGCCGAGGCCGTCGGGCCCCGCGCGTCGCGACGGAAGGAGGTGCGCGATGAACGTGCGAGGAGTGACGCTGCAGGCCGGGCTCGCGGTGGTGGGGCTGGTGGCCGCCTTCCTCGTCTGGCAGCGCGAGCCGGAAGGCGCGCCCGGCGAGGTGACGGTGCTGGACGTCTCCAAGCGCTCGCTCCAGCGGGTGCGCTACGACGATGCAGCCCGCTTCGTGGAGCTGTTCCGCGACGCGAACGACGAGGACACCGTCTGGGTGCGGCTGGGCGACAAGCCCCCACCGCCGCCTCCCGTCGCAAGCGCGGCGGACGGCGGAGTGCCCGCGGGTGGGGCGGATGCCGGAGTGGGACCGGTGGGAAGCACGGATGGTGGGACGCCGGGGGCGGTTGCCGCGGCGACTCCCGCCGTGGTGCCCCCGCCTCCCGCTCCGCCGCGTGAGCTGCGCGGCAACGAGGCGGCGAAGACCCTGCTGGGTCGCTTTGCTCCGTTGCGAGCCAACCGGGCCCTGGGGGAGATGGACGCCAAGAAGCTCGAGGAGCTGGGACTGACCAACAGCCCCCGCAAGCTGACGCTGACGGTGGAGGGCAAGGAGCAGACCTTCACTCTCGCCTCGTCCACGGGCAATGCCTGGGGCCCGCCGTACCTGCTGCGCGGAGACGGCCGGGTGTTCCTCCTGGGGCCGACCATCCTTCCGGACCTGGAGGGCGCGTTGAACCGCCTGGTGGACCGCCGCCTGCACGCCTTCGAGCTGGGGGACTTCGACTCCTTCACGGTGACGCAGGGAAAGAACTCGCGCACCTTCCTGGTGAGCGGCAAGCCGCAGCAGGGGCCCATCACCATTGCTCCGCAGAACGCTCCGGACAAGCCGGATGAGTTCGTGCGCAACTGGCACGATCGCGTGTGGCGGCTGGTGGTGATGGACATGCTCGGCCGGGGCGCGGAGCCGCCCGGTGGCGCGCCGGAGGAGCTGTTCCGCGTGGAGTACAAGCGCGGCGACAAGGTGGTGGGCCAGGCCACCGTCGCGCGGGGCACCCGGGGAGACCTCTACCTGCGCACCGAGCACACCGAGAGCTGGGTGAAGCTGCAGGCCGGCGTGGACACCCTGGCCTCCGAGGCCGTCAAAGTCGCCACCGGAAGCTAGGGCTGCTCTGCAGCCGCGTGCTCCAGCCTCAGGCGGATGTCCACGAAGTGGTAGGGCGCCCAGGGCCCCGTGTACTGGAAGGTCAGCAGCTCGAAGCGCGCGGCCAGGGCCCGCACCTTCGCGTCGAAGGCTGGCTCGCGCTCACGCGCTACCAGGAAGGCGGCGTTGAGGATCATCCGCTCGCCCAGCGGGCTCACCACCCGCACCGCGACGTCCATGGGCCGCAGCGCCTCCACCAGCGCGTGGGCGTCATGGTCCGCCCGCTCCCGCAGCGCCACGTCCAGCCGCCGCTCGTACTCCAGGCGGTTGGGGCTGCCGGGCGGCTCCTCCTTGAAGCGGCCCAGCTCCGGATCCTTGGATTCGAGATCCCTCGCCACCCGGTCCCGGTCCCACAGCACCTTGAGGCCCAGCTCGACGTGGCCCTCCAGGCGGGTGAGCACTCCGTCGAAGGCCTCGTAGGCTGAGTTCAGCAGCTCCGCCACGTCATCCCGTGTGCGCAGGGTGATGCCGAAGGCCATGGGCAGCAGCGTGTGCTCGCGCATCACCGCTTCCTGCACGCGCTGGTGGGCCAGCACGTTGTCCCGCGTCGGATCCGGTACGCCCAGCGGCCCGTCCGACACCACCGCCGCCAGCCCGCGGTGGCACACCGTGCTCACCCTCGCCGGAGGCACCCCGATTCCAATGGGGCCAAACGTCAGGTCCTTCTCCGAGCGCATCACCCCGTACACGTACACGCCACGTCCCGAGGGAGATACCAGCAGGGGCTCGGGCAGCACACGAGGCTCGGGCACGGCCACCGGCTTGGGCACGGGTGGCGGCGGTGGCGCCTCGGGGGCGGGCTTCGCGGGGCGCTTCGAGGAGCGGGAGCCGCCCTTGCGGCTCGGGGGTCGGGTCATGGCGGTCAGCCCCTCACCGTGCTGCGGAAGCCTTCCGCGTGGCCAGCACGCGCTTCACTTCCTCGACCAGAGCATCGGGCAGGCACGGCTTGATGACGAACGAGTCACAGCCCACGCTCTGCACGCCGCCGGGTTGATCGCTGAGCGAGTGTCCGGTGAGCGCCACCACGGGAATGGTGCGCGTGCGATCGTCCCCCTTGAGCCGGCGTGTGGCCTCCCATCCGTCGATGACCGGCAGCGACAGGTCCATCAGGATGATGTCCGGGCGCAGTGCGAACGCCTGGTCCAGCGCCTCGGCGCCGTTGGTTGCTTGCGCCACCCGGAAGCCGGAGAACTCCAGGTACTCCGCGTACATCTCCCGTGCATCCTGGTAGTCGTCGACCACCAGGACGAGCGGCTTGTCTCCATCCGCCGGAGGGTTCGTCATGTACTCCTCGTACGTCGCGGTAGGTGCAGCGTGAAGGTGGAGCCTTGCCCCAGCGTGCTCTGGACGGTGACACGGCCGCCCATCATCCCCGCCAGGCGCCGGCAGATGGACAGGCCCAGTCCCGTGCCGCCATAGGCCCGGGTGGGGGAGCTGTCGACCTGCTGGAAGTCCTCGAAGATCTTGTCC
>DASVVJ010000326.1:0-2118 GCA_036389955.1 Myxococcaceae bacterium | reverse complement strand
CCGGTCCGCCACCAGCACGCCGCGCACCAGCCCGCCCGCCTCCAGAATCGGCACCGCCAGCACCGCCGACACCTGCGGCGCCCCGTCGTAGTAGGTGATGCCCTTGAGCCCGTTCTGCGAGTTCATCCGCACCGGGGCCTGGCGCTTGAGCACCCCGCCGATGATGCCCTCGCCAGCGATGAAGCGCTCGCGCTGCACGCGCTCGGAGGACGAGCGGCAGTCATACAGCTTCAGGCTCTTGTCGTCCGAGGTGAGCAGGAACGCCGCGCAGGTGTGGGTGCGCAGGGCCGTCTCGGCCACCTCGAGGGCCGCGCCCACCGCGCCTTCGATCTCCTTCACCGAGGCCACCAGCCACTTCTCGTCCTGGTTCATGCCTCCGGTGAAGCTGTCATTGGTGCCGGAGCTGATGAGGCGGAAGGTGCGCGCGCGCTCCTCCACTTCCTTGATGCGCTTCTGCACCGCGTCGCTCTCGGCCTGGCGGGCCACCGCCATGCGCGCCGAGAGCACCAGGTGATACAGGCCTGCGAAGAGCGCCAGGAACAGCGCGTGCGTGGCGAACGCCGCTCCATTGCCGCTGCCCGGCGCGCCCAGGGTGACGAGCCCGTCGAACACCAGCGCCACGCCCAGCAGCGTGAGCCCCGCGTTGCGCGGCAGGAAAGCCACCAGGAACGCCATCAGCAGGTAGACAATGGGGAACAGCGCCCCGCCCGCGATGGCCACCACGATGAAGGCCGCGGCGATGAGGCCGCCGCCCAGCTCCAGATCGTCCCGCAGCTCCACCAGCGCGCCCAGAGCGTTGCGCCGCATACGCCGCCACGCGGTGAGCCCCAGCCCTACCAGCAGGAAGGTGACGAAGAAGGCCTCGGTCCACCCCAGCGTGTGCAGGCCCCGGAAGCCATTGCGCGCCAGGTGCACGAAGACCAGCAGCACCGAGGCGGCGGGCACCGAGCGCACAGCCTGACGGACGATCTTGGGCATCAGCGGGACAGACGAGAGCGCGTTCATGGCGCCTCCAGGTGGAAGACGAGTTCGCCCGGCTTGACGTAGCCGAGCTCCTCGCGGGCGGCGCGCTCGAGAGCGGCCGGATCCTTGCGCAGCGCGTTGATCTCACGCAGCAGGGACTCGTTCTGCTGGGCCAGGGAGCGGTTGCGCTCCTGCAGCGTCTCCACGTCCTGGCGCAGCCGGAGGTAGCGCCGGAAGCCCCGGGCATCGGCCACGGAGGCAAGGGAGAGCACCCCGGCCACCACCGCCGCCACCATGAGGACCTTGTTCCGCGCTGTCATGAGCGCAGGCAAGCTACCAGCCGCTACAGGCCGGGCAAGAAAACCGCTCCAGCTCTGTAGCAGGTGGGAGCGCAGAGGACGTGGCCCGGGCTTGGTGCCTCAGCTGTTGAGGGGAAAACGCCCACAAGGCGAGGGGCACAGCGGGAGGAACCGTCTCATGTACCGTTTAGACGGAGGCGACGATTCCGATGCTGGCGGTCCTCTGGATACTGCAGATGGGGCAGCGCCTCTGCGTGCGGGCGGCCTGGCTCCTCCTGCTTCCAAACTGCGCCACAGGCACGATGACCCTGGTGGAAGGAAGCGTGGGTCCCGAGCACTTCCACTTCGTCACGGTCGTGCGCCAGCAAGGTGAGGCACCGGGCGGTTGGCGTGCGGCCTGCATTCACATCCCGCTCAGTAGAACCACGGGAGAGTCGTTCCTCTGCCGCATGGGAGTGGAGATGCCCATCAAAACCGAAGCAGATGGCCTGCTTTCGACTCCTCTCGCTCAGCGGATCTCCGCTGACTGCGCCAACCTGGCCGCACAAATAGCCCTGGGCGCGGTCACACCGGCCACTCCGTTGGGAGTGGCATGTGAGAGCTTCAAGGAACACTACCGCGTGTTCTTGAACAATGCGGTCAGTGGCTCGCGCGTCAGAACCCTCTGTCACGAAAAGACCAGCCCCGTCATCGTAGGCGGATAGAACCATGTCTCTCTCCGCGGACCACTTGCTGGCTGTGGCGCAGACCTACTGGCGCGCGGATAAGGCTGACCCTTCTAGAGCGGATAGCAGTCCAGAGCATCAAAGGCTCGGCAAACTCTGGGAGAAGGAACTTCAGAAGCTCGATCGATGGT
>DASVVJ010000325.1:0-3922 GCA_036389955.1 Myxococcaceae bacterium | reverse complement strand
AGCCGGGTTCGGTCGTCGATCCAGAGCTGAGGGAGACGGAGAGCGACCTGCTGTTCTCAGCGCGGCTACGCGGGGGAAAGCCGCTGCTCTTCTATGTGCTCATCGAGCACCAATCCACGGTGAACCGGTGGATGGCGCTGCGGATGCTGCGTTACGTGGTTCGCCAACTGGAGCACTGGCGAAAGCAGCACCCGGAGAGCAAGCTGTTGCCCGTCATCATCCCATTGGTGCTGTACCACGGGCAGGAGGGGGCCTGGAGCGCTCCGCGCCGGGTCGAGGAGCTCTTCGAACTGCCAGGTGAAGACGAGGAACGGGAGCACTGGAAAGCGCTGGTGCCTCGCTTCGGGTATCAGGTGGATGATCTGACAACTGAGCGGGCCGAGGCACTGATGGCCCGGCCTGGTCCACCGCTGGCCCGGCTGGCGCTGCTGGTGCTGCGCTATGGACGTACGGAAGAGCTGGCCGAGCGGATAAGGGGTTGGGCGGCGCTCTTCGCCCAGGTACACGCGGCGCCCAATGGATTCGAGGAACTGGGCACGGTTGTCCACTACCTGCTGCTGGTGGGGAACCGAGCCGTGAAGGAAGTCGCGGTGGAGATGCTACATTCAGTGGTGGGTGAGCAGCGTGCGGAGGAGCTGATGCGGACCTACGGCGAGGAACTCATCGAGGAAGGGCGTCAGAAAGGACAGGCCGAGGGTCTGGCCAAGGGTCTGGCAAGAGGACGAGCGGAGGGGGTACTCCGGATTCTCGCTGCCCGGGGCGTGCACGTTCCTGATGAGGCCCGGCAGCGCATCCTGGCGTGCACGGACCTGGCCGTGCTCGATCACTGGTTTGACCAGGCTCTCCAAGCCACTCAGCTTTCGGACGTCCTTGGCGACCTGGCACAGTAAAGCCGCACGGTGGCCTGCCGAGTGAGCGGGCCCATGGCGCACCGGTGAGCATTCCCTGCGGAGCGCAGTCTACGCCGATAGAGAACGCCGGTGCTGAAGCTCAAGAACCTGATGTGGGCCAGTGCCCTGGCCCTGTCCCTGAACGACACCTCCACGGAAGCGGCGCAGCCGGAGCAGACCCCGGATGCCCGGGCGCCCTTGCAGCAGCCCATCCGCTACGCGGCCCTCGGCGCTTCGGACACCGTCGGCGTCGGCAGCCGCTCACCCGCCAAGGACAATTGGACGGCGCGCCTGCACGCCAAGCTGCCCCCGGGGACCGAGTACGCGCGCTTCGCCCGCAGCGGCATCCTGCTCGAGGATGCCGCCGAGCGCGAGGTGGCCCAGGCCATCGCCTTCCGTCCCACGCTCATCACCCTGTGGCTGAGCGTCAATGACATCACCCATGGCGTGCCCCTGCCCCGCTACCGCGAATCCCTGCGCGCGGTGCTCGGCCGGCTCACGCGGGAGACGAGCGCTCAGGTGGCCTTGCTCAATGTGCCTGATCTCTCCGCCCTGCCCCGCGGTGCGGCCTCCCGGGCACACCTGGCCGCGCTCACCGCTGCCTGGAACGACGCCCTCGCCTCGGCCGCGGCGGAGTTTCCCGGGCGCGTGCTGATCGTCGACCTTGCCGCTGCCTCGCGTGAGCTGTCCTCCCACGGTGAGTGGCTCTCCGCCGACGGCTTCCATCCCAGCGCCGCGGGCTACCAGAAGCTCGCGGAGGTCACGGAGGCCGCCCTGCGCCGCGCTGGCCTGCTGCCGCCCGTGGCTCCCGCACGCGACTAACAGCGCCCGCTCAGCGCGGCTCCAGGCCCGTCTCGCGTTTGAGCCGGGCCGCGCGCAGCACCTCTTCCTCGTGGGCCCGGCGCGTGAACCCGTGGTCCGTTACCATCAGCAGCACCAGCGGCTCCGTCCCCGTGCTGTGCGCCTGGTGCGTGGTCCACCGCGGGACGAACACGGCGTCTCCCGGTTTGACGTCCACCGTCGTGCCCCGCACCTGCACCTGCCCCACCCCCGAGAGCACCACGAGCAGCACCTCGTGCGCGTGCTCCCGCGCCTCGTTGCGGTGCCCCGGCGCCACCCGCATCACGTTCGTCTCCAGCACTTCGGCGGGGAACGCCACCCGGTCCACCGAGAAGTCGATGCCGCGCCACTCGTGCGCCTCCCGGTAGAACGGAATCACCCCGGACAGGTCTCCCAGGTGCACCGTGCGTGGATCCGGCTGCTCGGGCGAGAGCGGCAGCCGCGCCTGAATGTGCTCCAGCAGCGGGCTGAGCCGCCGCTGCTGAAGCACCTCGAACAACCCCTCGAGGAAGTGGCCCTGCAGCTCCAGCGCCCGCTCCAGCGCCCGCGCGCACGTGTCGAACCAGCCCGGCTCGTGCGCGTGCGAGAGCATCAGCTCCTCCAGCGTGCTGGCCCGCGCGCCTCCCGGCGCCATCTGCCGGTAGAAGAAGGGCAGGTACCGCTCGGAGACGCCGGCCTTGATCAGCCCATCCACGAAGATGCTGTATAGCCGCGGAATGGGCGCCTCCAGCCCGAGCGCCAGGAACGCGCTGGCCGCGCTCGGCGGAGAGCGCAGGCACCAGTCCATGCACTCGCGCACGAAGTAGCGCGCGCTGTCATGGAAGCGGATGGCCTCGGTGTCCACCCCCAGCCCGTCCCGTAGGAAGCGGCGGAACAGGGCGGCGGGCCGCTTCTCCAGAGGCGGGGCGCCCACCTCCTCCCAGAGCGCCTGCGTCAGCCGGGCGCACCACGTCTCGCTCTCGCACTGCGCCAGCAGCGCGTGCACGAAGCGCGAGGCCGAGCGCGTGAGCAGCGCGTACTGAGAAAAGATGAACGCGAAGTCCTCGCGGCTGAGCAGGCCTCGGCGGCACGCACGCAGCAAGCGGTTGTCCCAGAACGCGTGCGAGGACAGCCGCACGTGCAGCTCCTCCAGCGCTGCCTCGGGTGAAGCCGGCGCCGCGGCACCACGAAGGGAATGGGGCTGCTCCGTGGCACTGGAGCGCGCCTGGTGGGGCTCGCGTGCTCCCTGCTGCGGTGCCCAGGACAGGGCAGAGAGGACCGGACCGGCGGAGGGTGGGC
Source organism: Myxococcaceae bacterium (assembly GCA_036389955.1). GTDB lineage: Bacteria > Myxococcota > Myxococcia > Myxococcales > Myxococcaceae > DATHBR01. Next base: position 914 of record DASVVJ010000325.1, on the reverse strand, counting down.
TCATGGCGGCGGTACCCGGAGAGGGGGTGTTTTACTGATTTACCAATGTGTACATGCCAACCGGGCTGGCAACCCCACAGCCTCCTGTCCGGTGGAACCACTGGAGTGTCGCCCGGCGGGCGGCTGGCTTGAACGCCCCCTGGACACGCGGCCGGGAGAGCCACCGTCCTCTCCTCTGACGCAACGCGCAGGGGGCATGCTTTTCCTTGGAAGAAGGCGAGGTGCCGATGCGCTTTCGAGACCGAGCAGACGCGGGCCGGCGGTTGGCGGCAATGACGTTGGCCTACCGGGATGGAGCCACCCGGGTCTTCGGCCTGGACGGGGGCGGGCTCCGCGTAGGGCTTGAGGTGGCCCTGGCACTGGAGGCTCCGCTGGATGTCTGGATGGCTCGCGGCGTGGGCTCCCCCGACCAGGGCGCGCGCGCGGTGGGCGCCGTCGCCGAGGGCCAGGGGCTTTACCTGGACATCGAGGGCATCCGCTCCGCGGAGGCTCCGGCCGCCGAGCTGGCCCGGTGGATGGATGCGCAGGCGGGCGAGGTGGCGCTCGCGGCTCAGCACCTGCGAGGTGGCCATTCCCGGCTGGAGGCGGCCGGCTGCACGGCGCTGCTGGTGGTGGACGGCATCGCCGCCGAGGCCGGGCCGGTGTTCGCGGCCTTGCGGGGACTGCGGCGGCAGGGGCCCCGGCGGCTGGTGCTGGCGGCGCCGGTCGCCTCGGCGGAGGAACTGGAGCGGCTGCGGCCCGAGGTGGATGAGATTCTCTGCTGCTTGCCCATCTGGTCGTTGATCACCGTGGCGCACGCGTATGACGACTTCCGCGAGGTGTCCGAGCTGGAGGCCCGCCAGGTGCTGGCGCGGGCCCGCCAGATTGCCACGACCGGCACGGAGCTTGGCACTCAGGGCAGCGGTGACTGGAGG
>DASVVJ010000324.1:0-7815 GCA_036389955.1 Myxococcaceae bacterium | reverse complement strand
CCCAGGTGCTTGAGCATGCGGCCCACCAGCGGCAGCTTCACCTCGTCCATGCCCGCGAACGGGTGCTCGAGCAGGAACGGGTACTTCACCTTGGCGCTGGCCTTCTCCACCACCGTCATGCGCAGCGCCAGGTAGTACATGTCCAGATCCCGGGGGATGATCTCTCCCACGGGCACCGAGCGGCCCGCGGAGATGACATACCCCCGGCCCTCGATGTCCCAGTCCACGCCCTGGTAGCGGCGATCCGTGAGCGCGGTGAGGTACTGGTTGCACCGATCGCGCAGCTGGCCACTCACGGTGGGGATGTCCACCTGGAAGATGTCCGCCGCCTGCTTCATCAAGGCCGGCGAGGGATCCTCCAGCGGCTCGGCGGGCCCACCCACCGGGCCCGCGGCGGCCGGCGGCGGTGCCTTGGCCAGCGCGATGGACTCCTTCGTCCGGGAGATATCGCGCTCCACGGTCCGCATGTCGCGCACGTAGCCAATCTTCGAGATCGCCACGTTCATCTCCTCGATGCCGCGCTTGGTCTCTTCGCGCTGCGTCGAGGCGGCCAGGAAGTCCGGCGCGTTCTCCATGGCGGTGAGCTGCTCACGCAGCTCGTGCACCTTCTGCTCCAGCAACGCCTTGCGCTCGAGCACCGCGGGGATGTCCTCGTGGTTCTCCAGCTCGAGCAGCTTGACGGCCTTGCGCACCGGCCCCGCCTCATGCTCGAACTCCTCGAGGATCTTCTTCTCGCGCGCGGCGAACATGCCCTCCTTGCTGCGCACGCTCGTGGTGCTCGACAGATCATCCACGTAGCGCAGCGCCAGCATCGCCGCGAAGCCATAGGCCGGGATGTCCAAGAGCACCATGTAGCGCCACGCGGCGTTCTCCATCACCACGCTCAGGATGATGCCCAGCAGCAGGAACAGCGTGCCCGCGGCGATGCCCGCCCAGAACAGCTTGTTCTCCTTCAGCGGCGCCACCGCCTTGGGCACGGCCGCCGCCTCCGCCTCGCGCTCGGCCTGGAGCCGGTTGAGCGCATCCTCCTTCTTGGCGATCGCCTTGGGATAGCGCTCCACGCGGGTGAGGATGTCCGCGGGCAGCCCCAGGGACTCGGTGGTGGGCGCGGCATGCCAGGCGTTCTCCGCGTCGCGGATGGCCACCTTGATGCCCTCGGTGCTGTTGAGCTTGCGCTCCACCTCGAAGAGCGTCGAGTTCAACCCGTCCAGCTTGAACTGCAGCTCGTCCACCTCACGCGAGCGCCGCAGCTCATCCTCCAGCTCCTTTACCCGGGCCTCGGCCGCGGGAATGTCCTCCGCGGGCTCCACGGACTGGTTGCTGGCCAGCTGCGGGCCGGACGAGAGCGAGGGCCGCTTCGGATCTCCCGGGCGGGAAACCCGGGGCCGGGGCCTTCGCGAGGGCATCTGATTGGCCATCAAGCAGTACACCTGCTCGAAGGTGGAGCGCGCCGGCAGCCCCGCCTGCGAGCGCAGGTACTGGCCAATCTCCGCCGCGTCATCGGACACCAGCTCGGGCGGCTGGCCCGTCACCGTCTGCTTGTGCAACGTCCCGGTACCACCCAGGTCGCGCAGCAGCCGGTAGGTGAGGTTGTCCTGGCCCACGAAGGTAAAGGCGGCCTTGCCGCTCTTCTGGCCCGTGGCGATGTACTTGGACTCTTCACCGCGCCCGTCCGAATACAGCAGCCCGAGCGCAAGGCCCGCCAGCGGGCTCACCTCCGTCGCGGGAGGCTTGAGGACGAGGTAGCCCTGCTGTTTGAACGGAAAGCGGCCCTGAGCCGTGAAACCCCGGACGTTCTGGACGGCGACCTCGACGAAGTGCATGCGCCCCCCATCTTAGCGCGAACGAAAAGAGGAGCGTCCGACGAACGGACACTCCTCTTTCGATACGGCGACCACTCCCGTGGGCCCCCGGGGCCCCGGCGGCTAGGCCGAAGTGGTCTGAGTGGCGGCCTTCTTGCTGCCGGCGCTCGGGGAGGTGGTGTTGTCCTCCTGAGTGTCCACGCGCGAGGCCTTGCCCTTGAGGTTGCGGAGATAGAACAGGCGGTTGCGGTTAACGCTGCCGCGCGAGAGGACCTCGATCTTCTCGTAGCGGGGGCTGTGCAGCGGGAAGATGCGCTCCACGCCGACGCCGAAAGAGACCTTACGCACGGTGAAGGTCGAGCGGTTGTATCCGCGCTTCTTGCGGATGACGATGCCCTCGAACGCCTGCACGCGCTCCTTCTCGCCTTCCTTCACCTTCCAATGAACCCGGACCGAGTCACCGGTCCTGAAGTCGATCACCTCTTTACGGAGGTTCTTGGACTCGACGTACTCGATGGCGCTGTGACGCATGACGAAACCTCTGAAATCTCGTGTGGTGCGAGTGACCAGTAAGAGGGGGGCCTACTAGCAGAGAGCCGCGAGGCGGACAAGTCTGGAGATCGTCCAGCGCTCGACGCTCCTGGCTGCAACTCCGGATGCTACAGGTCTTCCTCCCGTTTACCCAGGAGCTTGCGGTCCGCTGGGCTGAGCTCCAGGCGGGCGAAAAGGTCCGGCCGGCGCTCCTCGGTGAGCTTCAGGGCCTTCCAGCGCCGCCAACGGGCGATGCGGCCATGGTCTCCTGACTGGAGCACCGCGGGCACCTCGGCGCCGCGGAACACGGGCGGCCGGGTGTACTGGGGGTGCTCCAGGAGCCCCTCCTCGAAGCTCTCGCTGACGTGGGATGCCTGGTTACCCAGCACCCCAGGGAGCAGCCGGGCCACGGCGTCCACCACCGCCAGCGCGGCGATTTCACCCCCGGTGAGGATGAAGTCCCCCAGGGACAGCTCGCCGTCCAGGTGCCCCATCACCCGCTCATCCACGCCCTCGTAGCGGCCGCAGACGAGGATCAGGCCCGGGGTGTGGTTGACCAGCTCCCGGGCCTGGGCCTGGGTGAAGGCGGGGCCCCGAGGGCTCATCAGCAGCACCTTGGCCCCGGGGTGGCGCGCCCGAGCCGCTTCGATGGCGGCCACCAGCGGCTCCACCTTCATCACCATGCCGGCGCCGCCGCCGTACGGCGTGTCGTCCGTGACACGGTGCTTGCCCTCGGCGTACTCGCGAATGTCGGTGGCGCTGACGGACAGCTTCCCCCGCTCCTGGGCCTTACCGAGGATGCTCTCCTGCACGTACCCGGAGACCATGCCCGGAAAGAGCGTGAGGATCTCCACCGGGTACATCAACGGTCCTCCAGGTACTCCGGCGGCCGGATGACGAGTTTTCCTCCCGGCACGTCCACTGTGGGGACGAACTCGTCGGCGAACGGGACGATCAGCTCGGGCTTGCCCTCGGCGCGGATGACGAGGTTGGGCACCTCGCTGGTGTTCCAGATCTCCACCACCTTGCCCAGCTCCTGCCCCGCCTCGTCCACGGCGGTGAGCCCCACCAGGTCGCCCTGGAAGTACTCGCCCTCGGCGGGAGGCTCCAGGTCCTCGCGGTAGACGAAGACGGTGCCACCCACCAGGGCCTCGGCGCCCTCGCGCGTCTCCACGCCCTCGATGGCGAGGATGTCCTCTTTGGGTGTGGGCCGCAGGGACTCGATGCGCAGCTCACGCTCCTCGCCCGAGCGGGTGCGCACGCGCAGCCGCTCCACCTGGTCCAGCGTCTGCGAGCCCGGATCGAACGCACGAATGGCGATCTCGCCCCGGATGCCGTGAGCCCGGGCCACATAGCCGAACTCGAGCAGAGGCGCGGGCGTCACTGGGCGTCAGGGGCTGGAGGCGCCGCGGGAGCCGCCGGGGCCGGAGCAGTCGCCGTGCGGCGATCGTCCAGGATCTCGACGCGGACCTTCTGCCCGTGCTTCTGGGCCGCCGCGTTGATCAGCGTCCGGAGGGCATTCACGGTCCGCCCATCACGGCCAATGACCTTGCCCACGTCCTCGGGAGCCACCTTCAGCTCGAAGAGCCGGGCGCCATCCGCGTCGGACACACGCAAGCCGACCTGGTCGGGTTGATCGACCAGGGCTCGCGCTAGATACGTAAGAAGTTGCTCCACGTCCGGTCAGACCGGCAGGGATCAGGCGGTGGGCGGCGCGTTCTTCGCGGCGCGCTTGATGAGGTCGGCCACCGTCTCGGAGGGCGTCGCGCCCGTCTTCAGCCAGTACTGGAGCCGCTCCTGGTCGAAGAGCACCTTCGGGGGGCTCTCGTTCGGATCGTAGGCCCCGACGGCCTCGATGAACTTACCGTCGCGGGGGTTCCGCGAGTCGGTAGCAACCACGTGGTAGTACGGCTTCTTCTTGGCGCCCGCGCGGGCAAGACGGAGAACGACGGCCATTGCGAATACTCCAGTGAAAACAGCTGGTAACAATAAATTGAAGAGGGGGCGCTATTAGCGTCCCTGGCTCGGGATTGTCAAGGAAGCTCGGGAGCTTGCGTCTCCTGCGAGCCATCCTTCCCGCCGCGATTGGCGAGCTGTCCACAGGCACCGGCAATGTCTCTGCCCCGGTTCTGTCGGATAAAGGCGGCGATGTGACCCTCGGCGAGGATGGCGCGGAACTGCTCGGCGCGCTCCTCCATGGTCGTCTGGAAGCCCAGGCCGGGGTTCTCGTTATACGGAATGAGGTTCACCTTGGCGGGGATGCCCTGCAGCAGCTCGATGAGCCGGTGCGCGTCCTCGTCGCTGTCGTTGAAGCCCTTGAGCAGCACGTATTCAAAGGTGATCCGCCGGCCCTGACGCAGGGGGAACTTGCGGCAGGCCTCGAGCAGGGCGGCGATGTTCCACTTGCGGTTGACGGGCATCGTCTTGCTGCGCTGCTCGTCGGTGCTGGCATTGAGCGAGATGGCGAGCTTGACGTCGGTCTCCTGGCCAAAGCGCTCGATCATGGGCACCAGGCCCACGGTGGAGACGGTGATGTGGCGGTGGGAGAAGTTGGGCCCCTCCTCGGACTGGAGGATGGAGAGCGCCGTCTTGAGGTTCTCGAAGTTGTGCAGGGGCTCGCCCATGCCCATGAAGACCAGGTTGCTGAGCGGACGGTAGGTCTCCAGGCCTTCGCGCTGGCGGACGTCGCGGTTCACCGCGTGCACCTGGGCGACGATCTCGCCGGGGGTGAGGTTGCGCTTGAGGCCCAGGGTGCCCGTCATGCAGAAGGAGCAGGCCATGGCGCAGCCCACCTGGGTGGACACGCACAGCGTCTTGCGGTCCGCGGAAGGCATGTAGACGGACTCGATGTAGCGCCCGTCGCGCGTCTTGAAGCGGTACTTGATGGTGCCGTCGATGGAGACCTGCTCGAGGTCCTTCACCAGCGGGACGATCTCGGCGCGCTCCTTGAGCTTCTGGCGCAGCGCCTTGGACAGATCCGTCATCTCGTCGAACGCGGTGACGCCGCGCTGGTGGATCCACCGGTAGATCTGCGGGGCCCGGAACGAGCGCTCGCCGAGCTGCTCGGTGACGAAGCGGGTGAGCGCCTCCAGTGACAGGCTGGCCACGTCAACGAGCTTCGCCGGCGCTGGCGCGGGCAGCGGCGTGGTGTCGGGAGTGGTGTTGAGAGAGGGCTCGGACATCTTCGGTTCTAACGGGGGGTGTAGGAGGAGCCTTCCCACATCTCAGCCCGGCAAGTCAAAGGAGAGCTCGACTCCTCCCCTGCCCTACGGGCCACTGGCTCAAAGCGAACGTCCCGGGTCAGCGCATGAGCGCGGACACCGGGCCGTCAACGGGCACAGCGCTTGGGACTACTTCTTGCCCTGGTACTCGTACGAGTGGATCTCGGTCTCGCGGAAGAAGTAGGCGACCTCGATCTTCGCGTTCTCCAGGCTGTCGGAGCCGTGCACCGTGTTCTGGTCGATGCTGGTGGCGAAGTCGCGGCGGATGGTGCCCGGGGCGGCGTTGGCCGGGTTGGTGGCGCCCATGATCTCGCGGTTGGCGGCCACGGCGTTCTCACCCTCCAGCACCATGAGCACCACGGGGCCGGAGATCATGAAGCTCACCAGATCCTTGAAGAACGGGCGCGCCTTGTGGACGGCGTAGAAGCCCTCGGCCTGGGCCTGGGACAGGTGCTGCAGGCGGATGGCGACGGGCTTGAGGCCCTTCTCCTCGAACTTGGAGATGACCTTGCCGATGATGCCCTTCTGCAGACCGTCAGGCTTGATGATGGACAGCGTACGCTCGATGGCCATGTGAGTGGTCCTCGTGTGTCTTGAGTGAAAGAGAGCTGCGGTTAACGGTTCTTCTTGGGGGCGCCGCGCTTCAGCGCCTCCTGGAGCGTGGTGCCCAGCTCCGTGGGGCTGGCGGCCATCAGGAAGCCAGCGGCCTCCATGGCCTTGATCTTCTCGCCGGCAGTGCCCTTGCCGCCCGAGATGATGGCGCCCGCGTGGCCCATGCGCTTGCCCGGAGGCGCCGACTGGCCGGCGATGAAGCCCGCGATCGGCTTGGTGAACTCGCGCGACACGTACTCGGCCGCCGTCTCCTCGGCGCTGCCGCCGATCTCGCCGATCATGATGACCGCGTCGGTCTCGGGGTCCGCGTTGAACAGCTTCAGGCAGTCCACGAAGTCGGTGCCGTTGACCGGGTCACCGCCGATGCCCACCGCGGTGCTCTGGCCCAGGCCCAGCTGGGTGAGCTGGTGCACGGCCTCGTACGTCAGCGTGCCCGAGCGGGACACCACGCCGATGCGGCCCGGCTTGTGGATGTGGCCCGGCATGATGCCGATCTTGCACTTGGCGCCCGGGGTGATGACGCCGGGGCAGTTGGGGCCGATCAGCCGCACGCCCGGCTTGCCCTGCAGGTAGCGCTTGGCCCGGATCATGTCATTGACCGGGATGCCCTCGGTGATGGTGATGATGAGGGCCACGCCCGCGTCAGCGGCCTCCATGATCGAGTCGGCCGCGAACGGGGGCGGCACGAAGATGACGGAGGTGTTGGCGCCGGTCTGCTTCACCGCGTCAGCCACGGTGTTGAAGACGGGGACCTTGCCCTCGAAGTCGGTGCCGCCCTTGCCCGGGGTGACGCCGCCGACCAGCTTGGTGCCGTACTCCAGCATCTGCTTGGCGTGGAACGAACCCGCCGAGCCGGTGATGCCCTGGCAGAGAACCTTGGTGTCGTTGTTGACGAGGATGCTCATGGGTAGCTCTCTCTAGGCCTTGAGGGCGGCGACGGCCTTCTCGGCCGCCTGGCGCAGGTTGTCCGCGGGGGTGATGGCCAGGCCGGAGTTGCGCAGCAGCTCCTTGCCCTGCTCCACGTTGGTGCCCTCGAGCCGCACCACCAGCGGCACCTTGAGCTGCACTTCCTTCGCCGCGGCGATGATGCCCTCGGCGATCACGTCGCACTTCATGATGCCGCCGAAGATGTTGACGAGCACCGCCTTCACGGCCGGGTCGGCGAGGATCAGCTTGAAGGCCGCCGTCACCTTCTCCTTGCTGGCGCCGCCGCCCACGTCCAGGAAGTTGGCGGGGTTGGCGCCCACCAGCTTAATGGTGTCCATGGTGGCCATGGCCAGGCCCGCCCCATTCACCATGCAGCCGATGTTGCCGTCCAGCGCGATGTAGGCCAGGTCGTACTCCTTGGCCTGCGTCTCACGCGGCTCCTCCTCGGCCAGGTCGCGGTACTCCAGCAGCTCCTTGTGCCGGTAGAGCGCGTTCTCGTCGAAGTTCACCTTCGCGTCGAGCGCCACCACGCCGCCGTCCTTCAGGATGACGAGCGGGTTGACCTCGACGATGGAGGCGTCCGTCTCCATGAACATCCGGTAGAGCGAGGAGCAGAACTGAACGAACTTGTTCACCGTGGGGCCGGACAGGCCGAGGCCGAAGGCCAGCTTGCGGCCCTGGAAGTCGGTGAAGCCCACCGCCGGGTCCACCGCCTCGCGGAG
>DASVVJ010000323.1:0-1514 GCA_036389955.1 Myxococcaceae bacterium | reverse complement strand
CACCTGGACCTCCTCGTCCAGCTTGCGCAGCTGCTCACGCAGGGCTCGGGCCTCCGTGAGGCGGGCCTGCACACCATCGTGGGAGAGCTGCTCCAGCGCCATGCGCGCGCCCAGGGGAGAGGGCGGTGGCGGCTTGCCCTCCTCGGGCTCCGGGCGCTCCGGAACGGGAATGCTGCCCAGGATGCCCATCTCCATCTGAAGTTGGTTGAGCTGGCTCTGCGTGGTCCGCACCCGCTGGAGCAGCGTGCGCAGGGCGGCCTGATCCACCGTCTCCCGGGGAGCCTCGCGGGGAGGGATCCACAGCCCCACACGGACGTTGGAGGCCGAAAGATCCGCTTTGGGCGTGTCGGTGGACAGCACGCGCACGCGCACGGTGGCATCGAACAGCGCCAGCGGCAGGCGGGGGATCTCGAGCTCCGTGGGAGGCTTGCCCTCGGGGCACTCCAAGGAGAGCAGCCGGGTGACGCGGGCGCCCTGCTGGTAGAGGGTCACGGTGTCGATACGGGATTCCACGACGGACATGTGCACTCCCGGAAGCGTTGCGCGGCACCCTAGAATGCGCGTCCTCACGCGGGCAAGGCGCCTTCTTGCATTCTTCGCATGCCCCGGAACGAGGAGACGACATGCGCGCGCTGCAGTGCCAGAAGCTGGAAGGCCCCGAAGGACTGGCCCTGGTGGACGTACCCGAGCCCGAGGCCGGGGATGGGGTGCTGATCGACGTGGTGACGGCGGGGGTGAGCTTCCCGGATCTGCTGCTCACGAAGGGGCAGTACCAGATGAAGCCGCCCCTGCCCTTCATTCCGGGCGTGGAGGTGGCTGGCGTGGTGCGCCAGGCGCCAGCGGGGGCTCCGGTACGGGCGGGAGACCGGGTGATGGCGTTCATGATGCTGGGGGGCTTCGCGGAGGTGGTGGCGGTGCCGGTGGAGATGGCCTTCAAGGTGCCGGACCGCTGGAGCATGGAGGCGGCGGCGGGCGCGGTGATGAACTACCACACGGCGCACTTCGCGCTGCACCGGCGCGGGCGGCTGAAGAAGGGCGAGGTGGTCCTGGTGCACGGCGCGGCGGGCGGCGTGGGAACCGCCACGGTGCAGGTGGCACGGGGGGCCGGGGCGCGGGTGCTCGCGGTGGTGAGTGACGCGGCCAAGGCAGAGGTGGCCCGGCGCGCGGGCGCGCACGAGGTGCTGCTGTCCACCGGAGACTGGGTGGGGCAGGTGCGGGAGAAGACGGAGGGGCGCGGGGCGGACGTGGTGATGGATCCGGTGGGCGGCGACATCTTCGACCGGAGCCTCAAGTGCCTGGCGCCCGAGGGGCGGCTGCTGGTGGTGGGCTTTGCCGGAGGCCGCATTCCCGAGGTGGCGGTGAACCGGCTGCTTTTGCGCAACATCGACGTGGTGGGCGTGGCGTGGGGCTCGTTCCTGATGCACGAGCCGGGGCTCATCGCCACCATCGCGAAGGAGCTGGCCGCGCTGGCGGATCAGGGCTTCGTGGATCCACTGGTAGGACCCACCTACCCG
>DASVVJ010000322.1:0-21300 GCA_036389955.1 Myxococcaceae bacterium | reverse complement strand
GCGGATCCTCAGCAGACGCGGTTACGTCCGGTGGTCTTCGCCTCGTAGAGCTTCTCGTCCGCCGCCTGAACCAGGTCCGCGGCGGAGCGGTGCTGCGAACTCAGCACCGCCACGCCCAGCGACACCGTCACCGGGATCTGGTGCCGGTCGAAGGTGAACTGCTGCTGCTCCACCATCTGCCGGACCTTCTCGGCGAACTGCCGGGCACTCTTGAGTTCGATCTCCGGCAGGATGATTCCGAACTCCTCGCCGCCGTAGCGGGCGAACACATCCTCGCGCCGGATCTTCACCCGCACCGTCGAGGCCAGCTGCTTGAGCACCGCATCACCCGCCAGGTGCCCCTGCGAATCGTTGATGTGCTTGAACCGATCGATGTCCAGCATCACCAGCGACAGCACCCGCTCGTAGCGCCGGCTGCGGGAGACCTCCCGGTCGAGCTGCTCGTCGAAGTAGCGCCGGTTGTGGACCTGGGTGAGCCCGTCCATCGTCGTCAGCCGGTAGATCTCGTCGTGGTACGCCGCCTCGATGTTCCCGCCGGCGATGAACTTGAAGATCGTCCGGCCGATCTTCACCAGATCCCCATTGCGCAGCTCCCGCTCTCCCTCCACCAGGTCATCGTTGATGAACGTCCCGTTGGTGGAGCCCATGTCGCGGATCCGCACGCCCTTCTTCGTGTTCGTGATGGACGCGTGGTTGCGGCTCACCGACTCCTGGTCCACACAGATGTCCGCCTTGGACGCCCGCCCAATGATGGTCTCCGTCTTGGCCAGGTCGTACTTACGCCCCAGATCCAGGCCATAGATGACCACCAGCGCCGCATCCAGACTCAGCGGCTGCTCGGAGATCTTCGAGATGACCGTGACGACCGTCTCGTTCTGCGCCATACGTGCTCAATACTAACATTCCGTAAAACGTGAAATCCACCCAAGGGGCTGATCATTCAGGTGGGGCGCTGTGTGCCCTCCACCCTACCCCCTGGGTCACTGCCTGAGATCACGGGATGTTGAGCAAGCGGGTACTGAAAACAGGCGGGCGCAGCGGCGTGCCAGAGGGATCCACCAAAGTGGCAGTGACACGCAGGTCCAGCCCCAGGCAGCCCGCGGGCAGCGGCAGTTCCACCTCTCCCCGCCCCTGTGAGGCGTCCACGTCACCGCGGACGGTCTGGCCCGCGCAGCCGGTGCCGCCCGCGAACGAGAGCTGCACGTAGCCATCGTCCGTGGGCCCGCTGCCAATCCGGAAGCCGGTGGCCCGCACGCGTACGGTGGATCCGCGTGGCACACTCAGCCCGTCCACCTCCGGAGTCAGCCAGCTCACCTCGGGCCGCCGGTAATCGAGCAGCGAGTACGCGCGGGTGAAGTCGCTCAGGCGCTCGAGGTTCGCGTCATCCGCCTCCGCCAGTGCCACGGCCCCCAGCCCGGCCCCTCCCGCCTTGCGCGCGGAGATCGCCTGCACGAGCAACAACGAGCGGGTGCCGGTGATATCTCCGAAGTAGGTACGATCCTCGAATGGCACGGGCGGCACGGGCAGCCGGAAGCCCGAGGTGGCACGCGCCGGATCCAACAGCACCGTCCATCGGCGGCCCGCCCGGTTGGTGAAGACGACGCGCAGCAGGCTGGCGCCGCTGAGCCCCGGATCGCTCGTGAAGCGGAACTGCCGGCCCTCCAGCCCCCGGAACGGCGCCGCGTCGAAGTTGTAGCGGGCGCCCTCGGGCACGGGCAGGAAGCCGCCCGTGAGCGACAGCGGCGTGGCGCCCTTCGGATCGAAGAGCAGGCTCGGCACGGGCTCCACCAGCGCGCTGCTGGCCGCGCCCGCCGAGGCATCGTTGAGGGCCGCGTTGGAGCTGGCGATGGCGAGCAGCCGGTACTCACTGCCCTCCAGGCCGTGGTGCGCGGGCGCCATGCGCACGCTGACGAGGCCCGGCCCTGGCAACCCCGCCTGCGTGTCCGTGTTGGGATCGGCCGGATTCACATTCACCGCCAGGCCCAACCCCAGCGGAACCATGCCCTGCCCGGGCACCTGAGCAGCGCCCACCACGAAGGCTCCATCCAGGAACGTGCCCCGGTAGCGCGGCAGCGAGGGCACGCGGACGGCGAACTGGAAGCCCAGCGGCAACTGCTGGAAGTCATGATCCACCCCGGTGTAGTGCGCCGTGTCCTTGAAGTCCGGCGTGCCCAGGTCCGCGCCGGGCGTGGCCCTGAGCGGGAACTGCACGTCGCGGACGACAGAGGACTGGAAGCGCCGCAGCAGCGGAATGCTCTGGGCGAGCACCTGGCCCACGTCCACCGTGGGGCCGAAAAGGCTCGGAGGCAGCTCCGTGGGAGGCACGTCCCCCGCCAGCGCCCACGCGGTGCGGGTGCCACATGCCCCGGAGCGGATGGCCTGCTCGGGGTTGAGGACGCCCGCCAGGCTCGAATCGCACACTCCCGCCACTCCCGGCGCGGCGTACTGGCTTTTCACCGGAGAGGTGGGCAGCGAAAGGTACGCGCTCGCCGGCAGCACCACCTCCCGCGACAGGCCTCCCAGGTTGATGGATACCGTCTCCGGGGGACCGACGACCTGCTCGCTGGCCAATTCGACCCCGAGCCCGGGAAGCGACAGGCCCGCGAAGCCCATGCGGATGTTCGACGAGACCGGCAGGTTCTTGAAGGTGCCGCGCGCCCCGCCATAGGACTCCAGCGGGTTGCGGCGCAGCGGCAGCGATAGATCGCGCGAGCCCGCCGCCGTGTCGTAGTGCGCCAGCGTCAGGTAGCCGTAGTCTCCGTGGAAAGCGGTGAGGCTCACCACCCCCGAGGCGGGCACCAGCGCCACGCCGACCGCATCCGTTGCCCCCGAGCCGATGAGGCTTCCCGCCGCGTCCGCCGCCACCACCACCGCTCCAGGCAACGGCCGCCCCGTCAACTCGTCCGTCACCACCACGCGCACCTGTCCCGCGGCAACCCCCGTGGGCAACACCGTGACGCTCGCGCGGCACGTGGCGGTGCCCACCCGGGCTTCCACCGCCTCCGTGGCCGCGCCCGGCGAAGACAGCGTGAAGGTGGCGCTCGTCCCCGCCCCGCTGCCCGCCACCGCCGAGCCCGCCGCCGTCCAGGCAATGCCCTCGCTCAGCACCACGGGCTTGCCCGCCGCGTCGCTCACCGCCACGTCGAAGCGCACCGGAGTGCCCTGCCGCCCGATGACGACGTCCGGCGTCACCCGGCACGAGGCCGCCGACGACAAGCTCGGAGGCGCCACGCACTGGCCATCCCGGCACACCTGCTGCCCGCAGTCCGCGTCCCGCGAGCACAGCGAGGGCACGCACTTGCCGGTGTCGCACTGGCAGCCCAGCGGGTTGCTGTCGCACTCGTTGAGCGAGTACGGGCCCCGCCGCGCCGCCGAGCAGTCCTCGCGCGTGCGGCACGCGGGCTCGCACAGCGACGCCACGCGGTTGCAGAAGAAGAGCGCCGGGTCCGGGCAGTCCTGATCCACCGAGCAGGGCGCCGTCGGATCATCATCGGGCAGCGTGGGGGTGGGGGTCTCCGCGTCCTCCGAGCCGCAGCCCATCAGCCCCAGGCCCACGCACAGCAGGCCCAGCGGCAACACCAGGCGGGTCAATGCATTCATCGCGCGCTCCCATGGTCACGAAGGCGATCCGCTGGACCATACAGGCAGGGGCACCGATGTGCGACGCCAGTGCCACCGCCCGGCATTGGCATTCCGCGCCCGACCGGCCGATGATTCCTCCATGCCGCGCAAAGACCCCCGTTCCCTGGAATCGCTCATGCCTCGGCTGCTTGCCCGGCTGGCGGAGGAGTCCGGGAAGGGCCAGGCCCTGGCTCCCGTGTGGGCCGCCGCCGTCGGAGCGCAGATCGCGAAACATACTTCGCCGTACACCCTGCAAGGAGGAACGCTGGTGGTCACCGTGGCCAGTGCCGAGTGGGCCAAGACGCTGTCGCTGGAAGAGGCCTCGTTGCTGGAGCGGCTCAACGCCCGGCTGGGAGCGGGCACGGTGAAGACGCTGACGTACCGGCTGGGGAGCTGATGCTGGCGCTGGCCCTGACCGCCCTGGTGGCCGCCGCGCCGCTGACTCCGGAGTCCATGGAGCAGCAGGCCGCGCAGCACGTGGTGCGCGAATTCGAGCGTGTGGGGCGTCGCGCGCCGGTGTTGGACAAGGCGCTCACGGAGGCCGCGCGCCGGCTGGCCCGCGAGTCCCTGGGGCGCCAGGGGCAGACGATCGCACCGGACCTGCACTCGCTCACCATGGCCGTGAGCGACTCGGGAGGCGCGGACCCCAGCCCCCGCGCCTTCATCATCCGCGCCTGGACGCATGCGCAGGCCATTGAGGCTTTCCTGGGGCGCAAGGACTTCAACGGCGATCCGGCCACCCACTTCGGCGTGGGTGTCATCACCGCGGGCGAGCGCGCCACGCTGATGTTGCTGCTGGCCGAGCGCAAGGCCACGCTCGTCCACTTCCCTCGCAACTTCCCGCGCGCGCCCTCCACCCAGACGCTCTGCGGCGAACTGGCTACGCCGCTGCGCTCGGCGGACGTCTACGTCACCCAGCCTGACGGCACCGTGGAGCACCTCACGCTGTCGCGCCAGACGGGCCCCCGCTTCTGCGCGCAGGTGCGCTTTCCCAAGGCCGGGGGCTACACGGTGGAGGTGATTGGCCGCGGCACCAAGGGCCCCGAGGTGGCGGCCCTGTTCCAGGTGGACGTGGGCGGCCCGCGCGAGCGCGGCAACGAGGAGCCGACCTCGGAGCCCACCACGGTGGAGGAGGCCCGCAAGGCCATCGTCGCCCGCATCAACCACCTGCGCCGGGCGTACAAGCTCAAGCCGCTGACGCCGGACCCGGTGCTGGAAAAGGTGGCGCAGGACTACAGCGAGCGCATGGCGCGCGAGGGTTTCTTCGCGCACGTGGCTCCGGACGGCTCGGACGTGCGCAGCCGGCTGGCCGCGCTGGGCCCCTCCTACCGCAGCGCCGGAGAGAACCTGGGCCTGGCTCCCGGGCCGCTGTCGGCGCACTTCGGCATCGAGCACAGCCCCGGCCACCGCAAAAATCTTCTGATGCAGCAATTCACCCACGTGGGCATCGGCGTGGCGTTCAAGACGGTGGACGGACAGCCCCAGGCCATCGTCACCGAGGTGTTCTCCGCCGCGGGCCTGCCTCCCCAGGCCGACCCACTGCAGGCCACCTACGAGGCGATCGACGCCAAGCGCAAGGCACGCAAGCTCACGCCGCTGAAGCACAGCGACATGCTCGAGCAGATCGCCATGAGCCATGTGCGGCGGGCGCTCAAGCAGGACCTGCCCAAGACGAAGCTGTCCGACTCGAACCTGCACGACCGCGTCTTCGATGCGATGGGGGACGTGGCCACCACCGCCGCGGATTTCTACATCACCGAGGACCCGACGGATGTGCCCGAGTCCCAGAGCCTGTTGGACCCGCGCAACACCCAGGTCGGCGTGGGCGTGGTGCGCGGAGATTCACCGACCTACGGCAAGGCGAAGTTCTGGGTGGTGGTCATCTACACCACGCCCCGCTGAACCTGTGCGCCCAGGGGCCGGCACACACCCCTGGGCCGCGAGACAACCGCCTCAGACGGGACGGCGTTGGGTGGCGTAGGCCTCGATGCCCATCTGTGGCGGAGCCACGTTTTGGTACAGCGGGCACTTCATGCACGAGAACGACTGCCAGCCGCGGCGGACCGCTTCATCCAGGCAGTTGTCGTAGTGGTGGCAGTTGAGATTGCGATGCGTCTCGACGCCGGCGCGCTTGGGGCCAGCTTCGGGGTTGATGGTCTGCGGCAAGTCAGACGGACACGGCTTCATGGAACGGAGCCCTCCCTGCAAAGCGATTTCCCCCCCGAGCTCAAAAAAATGAACCAACAGTGTGGCTTACGGCCCGGCGGCTCCACTTGAGGTGAAAACCGACGTCACTCGAAACAGCGGCGCAACCTAATGGGGAGGCTTCCGTGACGCAATGGGTCGAAGCCACATGCTCCCCTACATGACACTATGCCCTGGTGGAATGCCCCCCTCAGGATGACTGGCGAACACTCCCCGTACCTCGTGGGCGGCGCCGATCTAGGACTTGTTGGGGCGGCTGTCAAACGACCCCCTGGCCAGTCTCATGAGGAATGCTGCGAATACCGCTGAGGTTAAAATGCCCCTGGGTGCGAGCGCTGAGGGACGACTGATGAAGTGGAGTGGCCTGGTGGTGGGGCTGTTGTCGGGAGCAGCCGTGGCGCAGACCTCTGCGAGCCTGGAGGCCGTGCGGCTGCACCGGCCCGAGGCAGCGGCGCTGGTGCAGCAGGACCTGCAGGCCTGTGAGGCGCGTAAGTGCGCGGAATCCGGGCGCATTGCGCTGCTGGCGGCCACGGTGCTGCTGTCCGAGGGCGAGACGGCGAAGGCCCGGCAGCTGCTCGAGACGCACCCGGCGCCGCCGCTGCTGGAGGCGTTCCACGCTTATTACCTGGGACAGGCGCTCTTCTACTCGGGGGACGCGGAGGCGTCCGCTGGGGCCTTCGCGAAGGCGCTGGAGAAGGCGCCTGCCTCGCTGGCGCCACGGGCGCGGGCGCGGCTGGGCGAGGCGCTGCTGAAGGCGGACAAGCCCGCCAAGGCCGTTCCGGAGCTGGAGACGGCGGCGAACCAGACGCCCTCGGCGGAGCTGTTGTACCAGCGTGCGCTCGCGCGGGGTGCCACGGGCAACACCGCGGGCATGCGCGAGGACCTGCGCGCCGTGGCGCTGCGCTATGCGACGCACCCTTATGCAGATGAAGCACTGGCGCGGATGGAGGCGCTCTCCCCGCCTGTGCGGCTGACGCTGTCCGAGCACCTGCGGCGGGCGCGCGTGCTGCTGGGCGATGGCCAGGCCTCGCGAGCGCTGGAGGAGCTGGATAAGGCGGAGGCGCGCAAGCTGGTGAAGGCGGCCTCACGGGCCGAGGTGTCGCTGGTGCGGGCCCAGGCGCTGTTTGGCGCGGGGCGCGCGGAGGACGCGGAGAAGGCGCTGGCCGAGGCGCGCAAGGGCTCCCCGTCAGTGGCCGCCGAGGCGGCGCTGGTGGCGGCGCGCCGGGTGCTGCGCACGGACAACGCACGGGCGCGGGAGCTGATGGCGGCGCTGGAGAAGCGCTATCCGAAGGAGGCCGCGGCGGACGAGGCCGGCTTCCTCGGGGCGTGGCTGGACCTGCAGGGAGGCCGCTTCGAGGACGCGGCGAAGGGCTTCGCGCTGTACGAGCAGCGCCACCCGCGCTCGCGGCGGCGGGACGAGAGCCTGTGGTTCCAGTCGCTGGCGCTGCTGCGGCTGGAGAAGTACGCCGAGGCGCGCACGCTGCTGACCCGGCTGGTGGACAGCTTCCCGCGCAGCAGCCTGGTACCGCAGGCGCGCTATTGGATGGCGCGCAGCCAGGAGCTGGGCGGCGCCGCGGTGGAAATCACCGGTCCGGCGTACGACTCCGTCATCACCGAGGCTCCGGCGAGCTTCTACGCGCTGCTGGCCTCGGAGCGCCTGCGCGCACTGGGCCGGGCGCCGCCGGCGCCGTTCCCGCAGCCGCCGCGTCCGCTCACCGTTTCCCGCCCGCCGGAGCTGGAGCTGGCGGTGGCACTGGCGCAGACGGGACTCTTCCCGGACGCGGCCGAGGAAGTGGAGTCGCGGGCCTCGCGCATCCGCTCGGCGGAGCAGGCACTGCCCTTTGTGCACGCGCTGTTGCAGCTTGGAGAGTACGGGCATGCGCACCGGGTGGCCGCGAGGCACCTGTGGGGCCGGGCCTTCACCGCGCGGGCGCCGGATGCGCTGGCGGCCTTCTACCCGAAGGCGTTCGCCTCGGCGGTGGAGTCCGCGGCCACGCGCCACGAGGTGGAGAAGCACCTGGTGTGGGCCATCATGCGCCGCGAGAGCGCCTTCCGTCCCGAGGTGGCGAGCGCGGCGGACGCGCGAGGGCTGATGCAGATCATCCCGCCCACGGGCACGGCAATCGCCGAGAAGCTGGCCGAGCCGAAGCCCAACCCGGCGGAGCTGTTCTCGCCGGACCTGAGCATCCGCTACGGGGCCTGGTACCTGTCACAACTGATGAAGCGCTTCTCGCACCCGGCGCTGGCGGCGGCGGCCTACAACGCGGGCCCCACGGCGGTGATGAAGTGGACGAAGGAGAAGGGCGCGCTGCCGCTGGACCTCTTCGTTGAGGAGATCCCCTATAAGGAGACGCGCGGCTACGTGAAGCAGGTGGTGGCGGACCTGTACCTGTACCGCTCGTTCTACGGGAGCGGCGGCGAGAGCCCGCCTCTGGCGCTCACGGTGCCCACGCCCGCCACCGAGGGCGTGAGCTTCTAATTTCCCCTCTCCCTTCGGGAGAGGGACGGGGTGAGGGTTCCCAAGCCAGCCCCGAGTTCCAGCCCTCAGCTACCGCGCTGAGCCAGCCGACGCTGAATCTCTTTCTCCATCTCGTGAACCACCTCGGACAGAGGCAGCGAGCTGGAGTCCACGCGGATGGCGTCCTCGGCGGCCTTGAGCGGCGCCACAGCGCGGGCCGAGTCATCCCGGTCGCGCTGGGTCTGGTCGGCCAGCACCTGCTCCAGGGAGGCCTCCACGCCCTTCTGGAACAGCTCCTCGAAGCGGCGACGGGCCCGGACCTCGGGCGAGGCCTGGAGGAAGAACTTGGCGTCCGCGTCCGGGAACACCACGGTGCCGATGTCACGGCCCTCGAGGATGGCGCCCTTCTCGGCCTCCAGCGCCAGGCGCCGCTGCAGCGCCAGCAACCCCGAGCGCACCACCGGACGGCTGGACACCTGCGAAGCGCCCATGGAGATCTCCGGCGTGCGGATCTCCGAGGACACGTCCTTCCCATCCAGAAGGACGCGGTTCTCCTCGCCCACCACCTGGAAGTGAATGTGGATGCGGCCGAGCAACTCCCCGAGCTTTGCATCATCATCCGAGGCGATGCTCTCGTGCCGGGCCATCAGCGCCACACAGCGGTAAATGGCCCCTGTGTCCACCAGGGCGAAGCCGAGCCGCCGCGCCAGCAGCTTGGACACGGTGGACTTGCCGGCTCCCGCGGGCCCGTCGATGGCGACGATGAACGGTCTCACGCGCGCACTCTCCCTCAGCGCCCGGAGAACACTCCGAGCGCGCGGAACTTCTCGTAGCGATCCTTCACCAGCTCCTCGGGCGACAGCTCGGCCAGCTCACTCAGGTGCTTGCGCAGCGCCTTGCCCAGGAACTCCGCCGCCTTGGGCGGATCGCGGTGCGCGCCACCCGCGGGCTCGGGCACCACCTCGTCGATGACCTTCAGGCCCAGCAGGTCCTTGGCGGTCAGCTTGAGTGCGTCGGCCGCCTTGTCCGCCAGGGTCGAATCGCGGAAGAGAATGGAGGCGCAGCCCTCGGGCGAGATGACCGAGTAGACGCTGTTCTGCAGCATCAGCACGCGGTTGCCCACGCCAATGGCCAGCGCGCCGCCCGAGCCGCCCTCGCCAATGACGGCCGAGATGATGGGCACCTTGAGCCGGCTCATCACCTCCAGGTTGATGGCGATGGCCTCGGCCTGCCCGCGCTCCTCGGCGCCGATGCCCGGGTAGGCGCCTGGGGTGTCCACGAAGGTGAGAATGGGCTTCTCGAAGCGCTCGGCCAGCTCCATGAGCCGGCGGGCCTTGCGATAACCCTCGGGGCGCGGCATGCCGAAGTTGCGCGCCATGTTCTCCTTGGTGCTGCGGCCCTTCTGGTGGCCCATCACCATGACGGGCTTGCCGTCCAGCCGCGCGAAGCCGCCGACGATGGAGGGATCCTCACCGAAGTGCCGGTCCCCGCACATCTCGAAAAAGTCGGTGAACAGCAGGTTGATGTAGTCCAGGAAGTACGGCCGGGAACTGTGGCGCGACAGCTGCACCACCTGCCAACGGGACAGATCGCTGAAGATCTCCGTCTGGAGCTTCTTGGCCTTCTTCTCCAGCTTGGAGATTTCAGAGGAGAAGTCCGCCGTGCCACCGGAGGAGAGGGCCTTGAGCTCCTCGATCTTCTTCTCCAGTTCAATGAGCGGGCGTTCGAAGTCGAGCGCGTAGCCGGTACTGGTCGCCATGGGGCCGACCTAGCACCTGCCCCCAGGGACTTTCAACGCGCAAGCCGTTTCGCACCCAGCATTACACACTGCGTAGAATGCCGGTCCCGTTCCCCCTGTCCCTAGAGGCATGATGCGCCTGACGCTGACGCTGCTCGCCCTGCTGTTTGCTCCCCTGGCGTTCGCCCAGACCGCCAAGGAACTCAATACCGAGGGGTTCCGCCTCTACCAGGCGGGCAAGTACCCCGAGGCCCTGGAGAAGTTCCGGGCGGCGGTGGCCAAGGACCCCAAGCACGCGCTGGCGCACTACAACCTCGCGTCCACGCTGGGAGTGCTGCGCAAGCAGGGCAAGGTGTGCGACCACGACGCCTACACCTCGACCATCCTCGAGCACCTGGCCACGGCGATAAAGCTGGACCCGAGGCGGCTCAAGCGGGCGAAGGAGGACGCGGACCTGGATCCCATCCGGGAGACGGTGGGCTGGCACCGGCTGCTGGGCCGCTCGCACACGCGCACGGCGGACGTGCCGGAGCTGCTCAAGAAGGTGAAGTGGTTCGGCCCGGGGGTGGGCGTCTATGGAACGCTGCAGACGCTGCGCTTCGAGGAGGGCGGGAAGGTGGTGCTGACGAAGAAGGTGCCCCAGGACGAGGGCCCGATGAAGGAGGAGACGGCCACCGGCACCTACAGCCTGAAGGGCCGCACGGTGGAGGTGAAGCTGCAGGGCCAAAAGCCCGACACGGGGGCGATCACGGCCCAGGGGGTCCTGCAGTTCAAGACCCTGGGCTCGTTCTACGACTTCCCCTCGGAGTGCGAGGCCTGATCCCCATCCTCCCCTCTCCCTTCGGGAGAGGGACGGGGTGAGGGTTCGCCGGGCCCGTCCTCCTCACCGTGCAGTCAAGCCGCCTTGATCTTCACGGGAGCAGATAACGCGTACCAAGCGGTGCGGAACGCCTTCAGCTCGCGAAGCCCGGCGGGGTGCCGACCCAGGGCAGGAGCCATGGTCACAGGCAGGCCGATCTTCTTCTCGATGGCCTTGGCCGCATTGAGCTCCAGCTTGCGGCGGTTCTCGCACTTGGGGCAGGTGGACTTGGGGCCCACGCGGTTGACGAGCACGCGTTCCACCTGAAGCTTCTTCTCCTTGAGGTACTCCACCAGGCGCTCGGTGCGCGAGGCGGCCAGGTCCTCGCCGCGGGTGACGACGACGAAGCGGGACTCGTTGGGCGAGGCCAGGGCCTCCTCGAAGCGCTTCACGTGCTTGAGCTGAGCGGCCACGTCATCGGCCAGCTCGGTCAGACCCTTGGTCTTGTACTTGGACAGGATGGCGTGCAGCCCGCCCAGCCACGTCTTCGCGGTGTCGGCCAGCTCCACCACGCGCATGGAGGTGATCATCGGCGCGGGGTCCACGACGATGCGCTTGAACCGCTCCTGCACCAGCGCATCCGTGAGGCACGCCAGCGCGGCCAGCTCATCGATGCCCGGAGGCGCGCACTCCAGCAGGTTGCGCAGCGCGGCCAGGTCCGCCGGCACGTCACCATTCTTGGGCGCGCCCTCGAAGGCCTTCTCCGCCTTCTCCTTCAGGCGCTTGCGCAGGGCGTTGAACCAGCCGTTCACATCCAGCTCACGCGCGTACAGGCCCTTGGTGCCCTTCACCTGCGTCTCGGTGTCGGTCAGCCGGCTCTGCAGCACGTCAGACAGCGAGTGCGCGGGATCCGTGGAGATGAGGAGCACGGGCCCCTCCTTCTCCGTCAGCGTCACCGCGGCGGCGGCGGCGCACGAGCTCTTGCCCACTCCACCCTGCCCCACGAAGAAGATCAGGCGCGTGGGAGGCAGCGGCGGCGCGGCGATGGGAGGCATGGACGGGGCGCGTACCAGGGCCGGCGGGCCCTCGGCGGCGGAGAACTCCAGCGGCTTGGTCTCCTTGCCACCGGCCCACTCCTTGGCGAGCTTCTTGATGCCATCCAGCCCACGAGGGGCCAGCTCCCGCTTGGCCACCAGGTGCACCGGAACGGTCTTGTCCAGCCCCTGGAACTTGCGGACGTGCGGCGCCTGGAGCCCGCGGCGGCCCTGACACGCGGGGCAGCCACCCTTCTCCTCTACCTGGTTGACGACGATCTCCGCCACCGGGATGGAGCGCTCGCGAAGCTGGGCAAACAGCATGCGCGTCTGCGCCTCGGGCACCGGCTCGGCCAGCGCCACCAGGTGGAACGCGGTGCGCGCCGGATCCTTGATCAGCGTCAGCAGCCGATCGGCCTTGGCGCTCACCTCATCGAGGAAGCTGCCGCCCTCGGCCGGAGCTGGCTCCTTCTTGGCCTTGGCGCCCGTGGCCGGCTTGTCCGTGCCGGTCTTCACGATGCCCAGGAACTTGCGCAGCCCCACCGGCAGATCGAACAGCCGCAGCGTGTGGCTGGTGGGCGAGGTGTCCACGACGATGCGGTCGAACTCCTTGCTCTCCAGCATCTCCTGCACGTGGAACAGGCTCACCAGCTCCTCGAGCCCCGGCACCGCTTGAGCAAACAGCTTGCCCAGGTCCTCCTCGGAGAGGTGCTGGCCCTTGGCGGCGGCCTTCTCCAGCGCGGGCACGTACTTGGCGGCGAACGGCTTGAGCAGCGCGGCGGGCTCCAGCTCCGCCATGAACAGGCCACCCTCGCCCTTGCCGGGCACCATCTTGGTGGGTTTAGCTGGCAGCTTCTTCTTCACCAGATCGGAGATCGAGCGCACCGGATCCAGCGAGATGAGCAGCACTTTCTCCTTGGGCGCGTCTTCCGAAAGGTTCAACGCGTACGCCGCGGCGAGCGTGCTCTTTCCAACACCGCCCTTGCCGCCGAAGAAGTGGAGAACTCGCGCATCGCTCATTGCGTCGTGGCCTTCCTTGACGCCCCCCGTCGGCCTGAAGAATCGTCCAATCGTGGACAGCCGCGGACAAGGCGGCGGAGTCCCAGACAGGTCGTACCCCGAACCGGAAACCCCGTGTATGAGAGGCCCCGAGGATCCCCCGTCCAGAGGGTAAAAGTCAAGAGTTGACGCGGTTTTGCAGCACTGGCACACCGCATTTGACGCGGCGTGCCAGCTTGCTTGGAGAGCCCAACTCAGAATCAGCCAAGGGCGCGAAATCCGGCCACAATCCCTACCTGAAGGGTCGACTACCTCAGGTCAGCCTCGCCAGATCCCACCCCGGGCACGCTCTCGGCGGCCTTGATGAGGTTGCCGGCCGTGTTGCCCTGCTGGCGGGCCTCGGCCGCGTACCGGTTGAGCTTGTTGTAGAGGGTCTTTTCCGACACCCCGAGGATTTCCGCCGTGCGGGCCTTGTTGTTCCCGTTCCGCTGGAGGCTGCCGAGGATGTACTCGCGCTCCACGGCGTCGAGCGACAGGCCGTAGGGCAAGCGGAAGGTGTGGCGCTCGGGGCTCTTGCCCGCCATGTCCGGCGGCAGGTGCTCGCGGGTGATGAGTTCGCCATCGCAGAGGATGACGGCGCGCTCCACGGCGTTGCGCAGCTCGCGGATGTTGCCCGGCCAGTCGTGGTTCTTCAGGGCCTCCATCGCCTCGGGGTGCACGCCGGTGACGCGCTTGGCCGAGTCTCCGCGGAACTTCTCCACGAAGTGCTGCACCAGGATGGGGATGTCCTCGCGCCGCTCACGCAGGGGCGGCAGGTGGATCTGGAACACGTTGAGGCGGAAGTAGAGATCCTCGCGGAAGCGCCCGTTCTTGATCTCCTGCTTGAGGTCGCGGTTGGTGGCGCACAGCACGCGCACGTCCACCTCGAGCTCCACCTTGCCGCCCAGCCGGCGCAGCCTGCCCTCTTCGAGCACGCGCAAGAGCTTAGCCTGCAACTCGATGGGAATCTCCCCCAACTCGTCCAGGAACAGCGTGCCGCCGTGAGCCAGCTCGAACACGCCGGGGCGGCGCTGATCGGCGCCGGTGAAGGCGCCGCGCTCATGGCCGAAGAACTCGGACTCGATCAGCGTGGCCGGAATGGAGGCGCAGTTGATCGCGATGAAGGGCTTCTCGCGGCGCAGCGAGAGGTTGTGGACGGCGCGCGCCACCACCTCCTTGCCGGTACCGGACTCGCCGGAGATCGAGACGCTGGCCTTGGAGGGCGCCACCTTCTCGATGAGCTCGCCCACCTTGCGCATGGCGCCCGACTGGGCGATCAGGTCCGACTGCCCCAGCTGCTTGAGGCGCCGGCGCAGCGTCTGCACCTCGCGCAGGGTCTCCTTCTTCTCGAGCGCCCGCTCGATGCAGACCTTCAGCCGGGCGATGTTGAGCGGCTTCTCGATGAAGTCATAGGCGCCCTCCTTGATGGCACCCACGGCGGCATCGATGGTGCCCCGGCCGGTGAGAACGACGACCGGGCAGTCGGGAAGCTCCTCGCGGAGCTGCCGCAGCAGCCCCAGTCCGTCCGTCTCCGGCATGGCCAGGTCCGACAGGACCACGTCCGGCCGGAACTCACCCGCCTTCCGCAAAGCATCGTGTCCGTCGAACGCGACCTCGACTTTGTGCCCCCAGGAGCTGAGCATTTCCGCCAGCGCCTCGCACGTCGCGCGCTCGTCATCCACGGCCAGAATTCGTGCGCTGCCCAAGATGAAAACCTCCCCACTGCTGTTCGCAAAAACCTGTTGATGCGCGGATCGCTCGCCAATTAGACGCGCGGGAAAATGAACCGGCAGACGCCTGCCTTGATCTGGAACTCCACGCCCAGCTGCACGCACCGCAGCTCCAGCGCCGCCACCACGTCCGGCACCTGTTCGGGCGCGCTGCCCGCCGAGTCCGTCACCTCGAGCACCGCCTTCGAGCCCTCGGAGCGAGCCTCGACCTTGACCTCGGTGCCCGCCTCGGACCGGCTGAAGGCGCGCAGCAACGTCTGCACCAGGAAGAAGCTCAGCTCCTGGGTGTCCTGCAGCTGCACCTTCAGCTCCGGCTCGATGGCCGTGTGAACCTTGAGCCGGCGCCGCCGGCTCTCGTGCGCCAGCACATCCATGGAGCGCTTGGCCACGTCCGACAGCGAGACTTCGCCCGCCATGCCGCCGCGGAACACGATGAAGTCGGCGAACTGGCGCAGGATGCCGTCCACGCGCTGAATCTGATCGCGCATGGCCTTGATGTTCTTCTCCTGCGAGGGAGGAACCTGGCCCGTCTCGCCCTTCAACTTCTCGGCGAGCACCTCGAGGTTGATGGAGAGGGCATTGAGAGGGTTGCGCACGTCGTGCAGCAGGCTGTCCATCAGCGTGGGCACCGCGCCATAGCGCGCAGCCCCCACCACCGGGTCAGGCCCTTCCTGCACAGCAGGCACACTGGTCACAGCCGTGGACATAACCACTGGAAACTCCTCAGGAATTACCACCATCCGCCGCGCCCCGCCTACCGGTGCGAGGATTTAGGGAGCCCCAGACCAAACGGCAACCCCGGCCCGGTAATTCTTGCCGAAGTCGGGGGTTTCCTGAGTCAGTCCGCCTGCTTGGCGAGCCTCCTGAATGTCCTCAGGCAGACGTTCCCCATGTGCGCACGCCACCGCAGTCCCGCCGGATGTCCACGGCTGAACGGACGGGCCTGTCCGGATCAGCGCGGCTCGGGTGGCTGAGCCGCCACGCCGAGCCCGGTGAGCTCCAGCCCCACTTTGGCGGCGAACTCGAAGATGCGGGGGTCGCGGTAGAACTCGCCGTAGACGATGCGCTGGCAGCCGCTGTTGGCGATGAGCTTGAAGCAGGGCCAGCAGGGGCTGGCGGTGGTGTAGATGGTGGCTCCGTCGATGCTGACGCCGTTCTTGGCCGCCTGGATGATGGCGTTGGCCTCGGCGTGGACGGTGGCGACGCAGTGGCCGTTCTCCATCATGTGGCCCACGTCATCGCAGTGCGGCAGGCCGCGGATGGAGCCGTTGTAGCCGGTGGAGAGGATGGTGCGATCACGCACCAGGAGCGCCCCCACGTGCTTGCGATCACAGGTGGCGCGGGTGGCCACCTGGCGGGCGATGTCCATGAAGTACTGATCCCACGAGCTTCGCTGCTGAGCCACGGTGCGTCCTCCTGAGCAGGGGCGCGCGGTGTAGCGCGGTGGGGGCTGGATGCCAACCGCGGTGCGCGGGTGTCGGCAGGTGGACGAAGCGCCCCCGCGTACCTTGGTGCCATGCGCTGCCATCTCCAGGTTTCCGACAGCGGAGGCAGCAGATGATTCGAGGAAGCCTGGGACTCTGGGGAACGGTGCTGGTGGCAGGAACCGCACTGGCGCAGGAACCACCGGCGGAGGTGCGCGGCCTGCGCGAGATGGTGGGCGCCGTCTCCTCGGTGGATGTCCGCCAGCGCAAGCTGATGCTGGCGGAGGGGCGCGAGCGGGTGGAACTGCACGTGGATGCGGGCACCACGATCTTCCTGCCTGGCGGCATGGGGCGGCTGGAGGATCTGTCCCCTGGCCAGCGGCTGCGCGTCGCCTACGAGCCAGGAGAGCATGGCGCGGTGGCGCAGTGGATCGAGCTGCTGGAGAAGTGAGCCGCCTGAAGTGTTGAGCCGTGAAGCTCTCGTCTTGACCGGGTGGCATGGCTGAACTAGTCCGCCGCCACCCACAGGAGGGGGTTCACTATGAACATGAAGCGAATGACGGTCGTGTGCGTTGCCGCGGTTGCTCTCACCGGATCGGCCTGGGCGCAGGGCAAGCCCGCGCAGCCGGGTCAGCAGGGCCAGCGCCAGGGCAAGCCGGCCGCCGCTGCTCAGCCCGCGCAGGCTGCTCAGCCCGCGCAGCCTGGACAGTCTGGCCAGGCACCGGCGATGGACATGTCTCAGATGGACATGACGAAGATTGGCCCGGCGGCGCGCAAGCCCACCAACGAGAAGCAGACGAAGCAGGAGGTCATGGCTTTCTTCAAGGCGATGGAGGAGGTCCACAAGAAGGGCGACTTCGAGGGGATGCTCGCGACGCATGACTTCCCGATCTTCATGGCGACCGACGACCTGAAGGGCGTGCCTGAGACGAAGATGTACTCCCGCGAGGAGTACAGCGCGGAGATGAAGCCCTTCTTCGAGAACATGCCGAAGGACATGAAGATGACCCACAAGCCGACGGTCACCGTGCTGTCGGACTCGCTGGTGACCGTGGTGGACGACTTCACGATGACCATGGGCAAGCAGAAGATCACGGGCAAGAACGCGGGCCTGCTCGTGAAGCGCGATGGGAAGTGGCTGTGGAAGACGATGGTCGAGGCGGGCTGGGGCGGGATGTCCGCCGCGGGCACCGGAGGCTCGCCGACGCCCACCGAGGGCAAGAAGTAATCCGCTGAATGCCGCTGCCCTCTCCCCTGCTGCCGGGGAGAGGGCTCATTCAAGGCGCCGGTTCTTCCGGCAGCCAGAGCGCGCTGAGTTCCAGCTCGATGGCATCGAAGGGAGCAACCCGGACCCGCTCATCGTCTCCCCAGGAGCCAAGCTCCAGCCACCGGCCCTCCTGAAGCTGAAAAGCCTCCAGCGTGCGTCCTACAGGATCCAGGATCCAGACGAACTCGACGCCTTCGCGGGCGTAGATGTGCTTCTTGCGAACCCGGTCTATCCCCACTGACGAGGGTGAGAGCACCTCGCAGACCCAGTCCGGAGCCAGGGTGAAAAAGGGCTTCCGGGGCACCACGGGCAGGTGCGTGCGCCGCCAGCCGGCCAGGTCCGGCACGAGCACATCCTTACCCAGATGGAGTTCCGGCTTGTCGATGATCCACCATCCTCCGGGACCGCCACGCGCTCGCTGGAAAGGGCCAAGCAGCTCACCACCAAGGGTAGAAGTGGCTACTGCATGATCGTTGGCCGGGCGCGGAGAAGCGATGAGTTCCCCCGCGATGATCTGGCCGATCAGATTTTCCGGCAGTGCCAGGAGATCCTCGTAGGTGGCTTCCCGCTTCTGCTCCTGCCGCATGGCAGCGCTCCTGGCGATGGACTCTCCGCCCCTCACAGGTAACACCAAGGCCTTCTACCCGACAACCCTGGAGCGCGACCTTCTGTACGGCGGTGGGAGTCCAGTTGCTCGCCCGGTCCCTTTACTTCTTCGGCGCGTCCTCGCCCCAGACTTCCTTCAGGCGTGCGTCGCGGCCGCAGCCGTGGCGGTAGTAGCGATAGCGCAGCGGGTTCTTCTGGTAATAGTCCTGGTGGTACTCCTCGGCCGGGTAGAACGTGGTGGCCGAGACGAGTTCCGTCACGATGGGCTGCTTGAAGCGCCCCGAGCCCTCCAGCTTGCGCTTGGACTCCTCGGCCAGCTTCTGCTGCTCCGCATCGTGGAAGAAGATCGCCGAGCGGTACTGCGAGCCCTTGTCGCAGAACTGCGCGTTGGGGGTCAGCGGATCCACGTTGCGCCAGAAGACCTCGAGCAGCTGCGCGTAGCTCACCTTGCTCGGCTCGTAGACCACCTGCACTGCCTCGGCGTGGCCCGTGCCTCCCGCGGAGACCTCCTCATACGTCGGGTTCGCCTTCGTCCCTCCGATGTAGCCCGAGGTGGTGGACACCACGCCCGGCAACTTGTCGAACGGAGGCTCCATGCACCAGAAGCAGCCTCCCGCGAAGGTGGCCGTGGCGAGCTTCGCCTCCTTCGGAGCTTCCTTCTTGGCAGGCTCGGCCGCCGGCCCGGAGGCCACGGCCGCAATTCCCACCAGCGTGGCGGCGACCGCGAGCAGCGTGAAACGAGTAGAGCGAGGAGTCATGGCAGTCCGTTCCTTCCGAGCCGTATACAGAGGCGCGTTTACTCTCTCTACGCGCCAGGCCGGATCCGGTTACCGCCCCCTCGGAACTACCGCTGGGCCGTCTGCCCCAGCTCGCCCTCGGACGCCCGCTTGAGCAGCCGGCCGAAGCCCTTGGACTCGAGGAAGCCGCGCACCTTCGAGGTCGGCGCCGCGAACGTCTCGCCCGGCATCGGCACGTCGAAGCTGTAGTCCTTGTCCGCCACCGCGAAGCCCACCTTCGCCGTCCGGTAGCCCTCGACGATCGCCAGCAGCTTGCCCGTCTCCAGACTGAAGATGCCGCCGCCCGAGGCCCCGTAGCCAATTGGCGCGTCCGTCTTCACCATCTTCGGGCTCTTGCTCTCGCGGTCCCACTCCACCTGCGACAGCATTCCGCCCGACAGCGACAGCGATTTGCCGAACGGGCACGCCGCCACCACCACGTCCTCGCCCAGCTCCAGCTCCCCGTCATCCGCGAGCTCCGCCGGCGACAGCTCCACCCCCGGCACGCGCAGCAGTGCCAGATCCAGATCCGGCACCTGCCCCGTCGCCACCACCTCCACCGGGTACTCCGTCAGCTCGGCCTGGCGCTCCTGGGTGATCACCATCTTCGGAGCCTTCAGGTCATCCACATCCACCGCGTGCGCGTTGGTGATGACGTAGCTGGCCACGCCCTTGTCCGTGCGCTCCGTCCCAATCACCACGCCCGAGGCCGTGCGGCGGGACTTGCCCCCGTCCGTCACCACCAGCCGTACGTTGTGCGGGATGATCTGCCGGACCATCTGCTTGCGCGTGGGCCGCTCCACGGCCACCACGTTGCGCACGGGCAGCTCTACCCGCTGCGGGGCCTCGACCACAGCGGCGGGAGGAGGAGCAGACGGAGCCGCGGCACTGGCGCACGACAGAACGGCGAACAGGGCGGGTGCCCCGAGGAGAAACCGATTCATCAACGCTCCGGGAAGGCTGGGTGCGGGGTACTGAACATCCTTGAAGGGTGGATCTTCCACCGCGTTGCCGTGACGCAAAAGCACGGCGGCCAGCCTGCCCTCCCCTGCCCGCCTGCTCTCAGCCGTAGCGCTTCTTCATCAGGAACAGGATCGCATCCTTGGCGCAGTGCTCGCAGTACCCGAACTTCTCCGACATCGTCTTGAGCGTGCTCTCCACCTGCGACTGCTCGCGCGGCGTCAACGTGCCCCGCTCTTCCGAGAGGTACTTCAGCACGTTCTCCTTGTTCTTGCGCAGCACCCGCTTGCGCTCCTCGAAGTAGTGATCCCGCAGGCGCTTGAACATGTCCGGGAAGATGCGCGAGTAGTCCATCCCCCCCGCCGCCTCCGGGTTATCCAGCCGATGCGCGCCGATGCTGGAGATCAACCCGCGGCGGTACTCGCCCGCGTCCTCGCCCTTGGGCATCACGATCGACTCGAGCTCCGCCATGCGCTGCTCGTCCGGGCGCTCCATCTCCCCCGTCACCCGGTTGCGCATCTTCTCCCCGCGCACCCAGTGGCTCACGTTCTGGATGTAGCGCTCCACCAGCTCGCGGTACTGGCCCTCGGACACCAGGCCCATCGAGTCGCGCACCTCCGAGTCCACCAACTCCAGGTACTCGCCCTCCACCGCCGTCACGAACTCCTCGTGATCGTGGTAGCCGTCCACCACCTCCTGCTGCAGGAATTCGTAGACGCTCTTGTCCTGGCAGATCGCCTCCAGCTCCTGGAGCACCGCCAGCGGGTTGAGGCACTTGTAGTCCGCGTTCTGCGCCGCGTTGAACAGCGCCGTCTTGATCTCCCGCGCGCTCGCGCCCGCGCGTCCCTCGTAGTTCGGGTACGCGTCGGACTCGTCGTACAGGTCCTCGCGCAGCTTCTTCAGCTCCTTGATGTTGGCCAGGCTCAGCCGCGCCGGCGCACGCCCCTCCTCGAACAGGTGCAGCTTCTCGAGCGGGGTGATGTGGTCCACCAGCTCCTTCACGCCGGCGGAGTAGCGCTCCGGAATGGGCTTCTTCAGCCGCGTGAGCACCGCCCACATGGCCGCCACCTCGGTGGCGTGCGGGGCCACGTGCTTGCCCACCGACGTGGGAGTGATCTGCGCGTCGTAGACCTGCTGCTCCAGCTTGTAGCGGCGCAGGTAGGGCACCCGCACCAGCTCGATGCGGCCCTTGAACGAGGCGAAGTCCGGCAGCTCCTTGAACGCGCCCAGGTGCTTCTCGTTCGCCGAGGCCACCAGCACCTCGTCCAGCCGCAGCACGAACGGCTCCAGCGGCACCTCGCTCGTCTCGCTGAAGCCCAGCAGGTACTTGAACGCCTCGAGCGGCCGCTTGAGCAGATCCGCGTACTCGATCATGCCCCGGTTGGCGTGCACCAGCGGGCCATGCGGCTCGTACAGCGCCACGCCGTGCAGCGCCGCCGGCAGGTTGAGCTGGGTGCGGTCCGCGGTGATCTGCTGGACGATGGCGTCCACGCTCATCTGCGGCTCCACCGTCACCGTGCCCTCCTGGTAGCGGCGGGAGATGTAGAAGCGCTCGACCTGCACGTGGCGCAGCACCTTGAGGTAGTCGCCCGCGTACGAGTTGAGCAGCGCCGTGTAGATGCGCCGGCACTTGTGGCACATCTC
>DASVVJ010000321.1:0-5713 GCA_036389955.1 Myxococcaceae bacterium | reverse complement strand
GTACGCGGCCAACTACAACGTGGCCTTTTTCTTCAAGAAGCCGGCCGATCCGCAGCTGCTGCTGGAAGTCATCGAGCGCCACGGACTGCGCCCGGCAGAGAGCCCGGCGGGCGCCCCAGCCTGAAGCAGGCCCGCCAAGCCCCTTTCCAGGCGTCGGAAGGCCGGGAGACAATGGCCCCTCTTCCAAGGTCTTCGTTCTCTATGCGGCGTCGTGGCGTGCTGGCAGTCTGGATGCGGCGGGGGCTCCTGGCCGGAGGGCTGGCCCTGCTCGGGGCGTTCGCCCTGTCACACTTCGTCCAGGTGCGTTACGAGGACCGCATCGTCCCTTTGAGTGGAGCCCCCCAGGCCCCCGTGGCGCTCGTCTTTGGCGCGGGGTTGGCGCCAGGCGGGGTGCCCTCGGCGGTGCTGGCGCAGCGGCTGGACACCGCCATGGCCCTCTGGAAGGCGGGCCGGGTGCAGTCCGTGCTGGTGAGCGGGGACAACTCGGACCGCTTCCACGACGAGACGCATGCCATGCGCCGCTACCTGCTGGAGCGCGGCCTGCCGGAGACGGCGGTGCGGGGGGATGACTCGGGGTTGTCCACCTATGACAGCTGCGTGCGCGCCTTCACCGTCTTCGAGGTGCGCCGGGCACTGCTGGTGACGCAGCGCTTCCACCTGCCGCGCGCGCTGTTCATCGCCAACTCGGTGGGCATGGAGGCCTGGGGCGTGGCCGCCGACGAGGGCCTGCCCTCCACCCGGCGCTACGCGGTGCGGGAGATGTTCTCCCGGGTACTGGCGCTGGCCATGGTGACGGTGGGCAAGCAGCCGGCCTACACCGCCGAGCGGGCGGGCGCCTCGAGGCGCTGAGGCCCACGCGCCCGAGGGTAAGCAGGCGGGCAGGGTTCGTTGCCGCATTCCCCGGGGCTCCGCACTGTTAGCTCGTAAGCAGGCGACCCACCGAGTCCCTCGGAGGAGGAACAGTCATGCGCTTCAAGAAGCTGGGTTCGGAGGATGTGGGCGAGGCGACGTCGCGCCGTCACGTGGATCCGCTGACGGGCCAGGAAGAGGTGAACATCACCGATCAGGACCTGGCCGCCACGCCTCCGCTGGAGGATGAGCCGGAGTTCCGCGACATCCTCCCGGATCAGATCCAGGAGTTCCGCAGCGGCGAGGAGGAGGACGACGAGGACCGGGAAATCACCGCCCGTCCGAGCGAGCAGCTCCGCCCCATCCAGCGCGACGAGCTGCCCGAAGGGTAGCGGCGTGTCAGTGCCCTCGCCCTCGCGCTCCCAGGTGTCGCCCCGCACGGTGTGGACGGTGGGGCTCAACGTCCTGGGGCTGCTGGCCCTGGTGGTGATGCTGAGAGCGGCCAGCGGGGTGCTGTCCTGGGTGCTGGTGGCGCTCTTCCTGGCCCTGGCGGCAAACCCGCTGGTGGAGTGGCTGGAGCGCCGGGGCCTGAGGCATGGGCTGGCGGTGGCGCTGGTGTTCATCGCCAGCATGAGCCTGGTAGGCACGCTGGTGACGACGTTCGTGCCCATGATGGTGGAGCAGGCCCGGGGGCTGGTGGAGGCCGCCCCGGGCTATGTCTCGTCTCTGCGCGACATGGGCTGGCTGAAGGAGCTGGACGCGCGCTACGGCCTGTTCGACCGCATCGACACGGAGCTGCGCAACCGGATGCTGGGCGCGGCGATGCCCGTGCTGGGCATGGTGACGGGGCTGCTGCACCGGCTGGCGGCCTTCATCACCATCATGGTGCTGGCGGCCTTCTTCCTGGCCTTCGGCAGGGACCTGTTCGACAAGGCGCTGCTGTGGGTGCCGCCCGTGGAGCGCGCGCACACGCGTCAGCTGGCCGTGCGGATGAACCGCACCGTGGGCCGCTATGTGGCGGGCTCGTTTCTGATTTCGCTCATTGGCGGCGCAGTGACGACGGTGACGCTGTTTCTGCTGGATGTGCCCTACTTCCTGCCGCTGGGGCTGGCCATGGCGGTGCTGGGGCTCATTCCGTTCATCGGCGCCGCGCTCGGGGGCGCATTGGTGGTGGGGACCACGTTCGCCTCGGCGGGCACGCACGCGGGGCTCATCGCGCTGGCGGTGTTCCTCGTCTACCAGCAGGTGGAGAACCACCTGCTCCAGCCGTTCATCCAGCGCAAGACGCTGCGGATGAACCCGCTCATCATCGCGTTGGCCATGCTGGTGGGCACGGCGTTCGCCGGCATCCTCGGAGCGCTGCTGGCGCTGCCGGTGGCGGGGGCCGTGCAGGTGGTGGCGCAGGACCGGCTCGCCCGGCGCCAGGAGAAGTGGCGCATCTCGGGCCAGGAGAGCTACCCGTCTCCGCCCCTTGCGCCCCTGTCTTCCGAGCAGGAGGCTCCCCGGGCGCCTCACTGACACCGGGGCCAGGACCCCATGGGGCCTCAAGTGTTGCGCGTCGCGGGATGTCGGAAGGCGTGCTACAGCCGCGTCTGTAGAGGAACCCATGCCATCTCCCTCCTCCCTGACCCGGCGGCCCCAGGCTACGGCCTTCAGTATCGAGGATCTGCTGGACCGCGTTCGCCGGGGCGAGGTCCGTGTTCCGGAGTTCCAGCGGCCGCTCCGGTGGCAAGCCAAGGACGTCCTCGCGCTGCTGGACAGTGTCTACCGCGGCTACCCTATCGGCACCCTGCTTTTCTGGAAGCGCGAGGCCCCTGCGGCCAGCGTCTCCTTCGGCCCGGTGCGCATTAACGCTCCCCACCACGCGCAGGGCCTCTGGGTAGTGGACGGACAGCAGCGCATCACCGCGTTGACCGGCGTTCTGCTGCACCCACCCTTCGCCGAGGGTGGCCCGCAAGACGCGTTCACCGTCTTCTTCGATCTGGAGCGGCAGGAGTTTGCCCGGGTCGGCCAGATGCCTCGTCCCGAGCCCCACTGGCTGCCCATGAATGTGGTGCTCGACAGCGAGCTGCTCCTCGACTGGTTGGACCGCTATCCCGGACGGGCCAGCAACCCCGAGCACACCCGGACGGCGATGAGGCTCGGCAAGGCCATCCGCGAGTACCAAGCGCCCGCGTACATCGTCGAGGCCGATGAGGAGCGGACCCTCCGGGTCATCTTCGAGAGGCTGAACTCCGCCGGCAAGCCGCTGCGCCAGTCAGAGGTCTTCAATGCCCTGTATGGAGGAACGAGTCAGGCGCAGCCTTCGGACCTCCGCGAGTTGGCCCAACATCTGGAAGAGCTGGGCTTTGGGAGCATTGACCAGCAGTGGCTGCTCAAAGCGGTGCTGGCTGTCCGTGGGCTCAACATCCACCAGGACTTCCGGCAGCACCTCTCGCAGGATGAGCGCGACGTCGCCGAGGCGCTCCGCCAGACCGAACGAGCACTGCGCGATACCATCATCTTCATCAAACGCGACGTGGGCATTCCCCATGTCGCCCTGATGCCCTTCATGTTGCCGCTCGCGTTCCTGGCGCGATTCTTCCATTTGCACCCCGAGCCCTCACCCCGCTCGCGAGAGCTGCTCGCGCGATGGCTCTGGCGCGGCGCCATCAACGCGCGGCACTGGGGGAAGAATCCGGCCGACGTACAAGCCACGCTGGAGGCAATAGACTCCGACGAAGAGCAAACCGTCCAGGTGCTGCTCGCGGATGTCCAATCCGGGATGCCCCTCATCCCCGAGCCAGACGCTCCTGCGGATCTGCTCGCGTCAAGAACCCGGGTCGGGCTCAACGCGCTGCTCGCGCTGGGGCCCCGGGATCTCCGCAGCGGCGAGCGCCTGGACATCGCTGCTCTGTTGAATCAGCAAGGCAGCTCTTGGGTCCAACGTGTGGTGACCACCGTGCCCGAGGAACTCCTTCACAGTTGGAGCGAAGAGCTCCAGGGGTCGCTTCAGGAAGTATTGGCTGGCTTCTCAAACCGCATCATCCATCCTGTGGTACCAGGGGAGGGGCAACTGCTCACCCTTCTGAAGGGGGCTGCTGCGTCCCCAGAAGTCCTCCGCAGTCATGGCATTCCCCCGGAAGCGTCAGAGGCACTCCAGCGAGGAGATCTTCTTGGCTTCTGGAGCGCTCGTGCGGATTTCCTGACTCAGCACGTTCAGGCGTTCATCGAGTCCCGGGGCCGATGGCAGGAATCGGATCGCCCCTCCCTTCAGTCACTCATCGTCCCCGAGGAGGACTGAGGTGCCGCCCACCCCTCCAGAAATGAACGTGCTCGACGTCCGGCTGGGCGACCTTCACGTCGGCACCCTGAGCCTGCTGGCCGACGAGGTCTCCGAGTTCGTCATCTCGGAGGAGTACCGGCAACGCTATCCACGCCCTGTCCTGGGCCAGTTCTTCGAGGATGACCTGACGCGGCGGCACACCAGCCGCATGCGCCTGCCCTCCTTCTTCTCCAACCTGCTGCCCGAAGGGCCCCTGCGCGAACTCATCGCGGAGAAGGAAGGCGTCTCCAAGCATCGCGAGTTCTTCCTCGTCGCCCGGCTCGGTGAAGACCTCCCTGGCGCCGTCATCATCACCCAGGCCGCCCCGTTGGACTGGAGCGTGGCCGAGCCTCCCCCGGAGTACGGCGCGTCCCCTGCGCAGGAGCCCTTGCGCTTCTCGCTGGCGGGCGTGCAGCTCAAGTTCTCGATGCTGCGCAGGGACCGCGGCATGACGCTGCCCACGGGTGGGCGCGGCGGCGATTGGATCGTCAAGCTGCCGGACAACCGCTATGACTACGTCCCGCAGAACGAGTTCTCCATGATGAGCTGGGCCAGGGCCACCGGCATCACCGTGCCTGAGGTCGAACTCGTGAAGGTGGCCGACATCGAGGGTCTGCCCCAGGGGGTGACACTGCGCGAGGATACCGCGTTCGCCATTCGGCGCTTCGACCGCCCCGGGCCCGGCCGCCGCATCCACATGGAGGACATGGCCCAGGTGCTCGGTCTGTACTCGGACGAGAAATACAAGAAGTACAACTACGAAACCGTCGCCAAGATCATCCTCAACGTCGCGGGGCTGGAGTCGCTCCACGAGTTCCTGCGCCGGCTGGTCTTCATCTTGGCCATCGGCAATGGCGACGCCCACCACAAGAACTGGTCCCTCTTGTATCCGGATGGCCTCCACGCGCAGCTCTCACCCGCGTACGACCTGGTCTCCACCATTCAGTACATGCCCCATGACTCTCTCGCGCTGAACCTCGCCAAGTCCAAGCGCTTCGAGGACGTCTCTTTCTCTTCTTTCGAGCGGCTCGCACGCAAGCTGGACCTCACCACCGAGGACGTGATGCCCGTGGTGAAGGGGGCAGTGGAGGCCACACTTCAGTCCTGGAGCGACCACCACGCCAGCTGGCCTCTCTCCGCTGAGTTCAAGCAGCGCATCGAGTCCCACTGGAAGACCGTTCCGCTGCTTCAGGGGCCGTAGCAACCGCTTGAGGGCCTACTGCCGGGGTTGAGCCTTGCAGGTCCTGGGAAGTCGGGCAGGCTAGGGCACCTCACAGCCTGGAGAGGTGCACATCATGGTCCCGCCGGTGGACTCGCAGCTCATCACGGATCGAGCCGCCTTCCGCGCGCGCTTTCCCCTGCCCCCCTCGCTGGAGGAGCGCTACCGGCTGGTGGGAAAGAGGGAGTTCACCCAGCTCTTCATCCCCGCGCGGGACCGGGTGGAAGCGGCCTACTACGCCACCGCCGATCAGCGGAGTTCGCCCAGCGCACGCACCCGCCAGTTCCTGGGCGCCATGATGAACCCCATCATCGGCAAGCCCATGCGGGATGCCGAGCACT
>DASVVJ010000320.1:0-18821 GCA_036389955.1 Myxococcaceae bacterium | reverse complement strand
GACGCTTCGTTCTTGGGCTGATTGGCATGCGCGCCATGGAGAAGAAGGCTGAGCGCATCGTGTTCCAGCCTCTACCAAGGTCCAGTGACTTCTATCTGAAGGTCGGCGCCACGACGTCCGCCGACTGGCGAGGGGGCGATGGATCGCTCCCTCACTTCCAGCTTGGCGCCGATGCGATCAAGGAACTCAAAGGAGTCGTTGATGGGTACCGGCTCAAAGGATGAAAGCGGCGCCAGGGGAGCCGAGGCGGATGCGTTGGAGCCCAGCGGCCTCTCCGCCACTGCGTCCGCCAGTTCCACTGGTTCAGCCCCGCGAGCACCACAGGCTCCAGGCCACCAACAAGCCGTCGAGCTTGTCTTGAGCGCGCGCCGTCATCTGCGCGAGGGCGCTCCGGAAGAGGCGAAGCAGCTCTTCCACCAGGCAGCAGAGTTGGAGCGGCAGGTCCTTCGACGAGTCGACTCACAACCAGAGCGAAGCCTGGTTGCCGAGTACGGCGCGCGGGCCGCGTTGCAAGCTGGGTGGTTCAGCATGGCCAAGGAACTCGCGAGGAAAGGCAGCGAGCCCCAACCCTCTGAGCAGATGCAGTGGTCACTTCTGCGCGTCACGCTCGAAGCGGATCTCCTTGAGTTTCTCGAGGACCTCGAGCGCGGCTGGAAAATCACGAGGGACCTCGCCGATGAGGACGAGTCCAGGATCGTCATGACTTCTCAGAGCGGCCGTCGCTTCGTGTTCTCCATCGATCCAGAGGCTGATTCAGTAGCAGAGACACGCTCAACTTCTGCTGAAGTGGCCTTCATCATTCCTGCTGCCACTCTCGATACAGACTCCCTGGAGAAGGTGGTTGCACGTCAGCTGCGGCCGCGGCGCCGTGTGCAGCCCGTGCCGGTGCAACGAGGCCTCGTGGATCGCTATCTGCTGGACGTCGCCTTCTCATGAGCACCAGCCGTCATCGAGGACGTTTCTGGTCTCCAGGTGGAGACACAGTCCCAGGCACACTGGAGATCTCCGAATCTGGAGATCTTCGCCTTGAGATCCAAGGCCGGATTCATGAAGGGCACAGCACCATAGGAGGAACTGACGAGACCGTTCAGATCGCGGGCGAGATTGCGCACAGCCCTGTCCCGGGTCCTACGGTCACCTTATTTCGCTGCGTCCGGACGAAGTTTCGCTTCGGAACTGGCGGCTCAGAAGAGCACTGGTTCGCGCAGCGAGCACTCATCGGAAGAAGCGTCGTTAAGCCCGACGCGGTTTTCACGAAGGTGACGATGAGTATTCGCGGGCTTGCTCAATTTCTGGGACGAGTGCCAGCTCTTGGTGACTGGGAGACTCCCGTCATCCATCTTCCAAGCCCCCGCACAGAGGTAGAGCGCTTCACGACAAGCGACTGGACTGTCACCTTTGGATGGAAAACGAGCAGCCGCGGAAATTCAACGTACCTCGAGGTCAAGCAGTCTCCTTTCATCGAGGTTGAACTGGCGCAACCTTGCTCTGTCGATGCGGTACTCGGTGAGATCGTCCCCATCTTCGAGGCGATCCTGACGATGACCCTGCAGGCGCATGCACGGGCCGAGTCCATCACGGTGAGTTCTTCCGACGGGCGGGACACCTACCATGTTTTTGGACCCCGAGTGGGAGCCGCCGCCGCAGCGGAGGGCGAGCCTCACCAGATCGAGCTGCTGTTCAGCCTGGCAGAGCTGCCTGAAAAACATGCGCTCATCGGACGAGTACGCCAGCTGTTCTCACAGTATCCGGAGTTCACTGCCCTCTTCCTCGGACATGAGCGAGCGCCTCCTCGCTATGTGGAAGATCGCATGCGCGGTTCCGTGCTCGCCCTGTCCCATCTGGCAGGCCTGTTTCCAGCAGCCAGTCACCAAGCAAGGCAGTGGCTTGACTCGCTCGAACACGTGCCAGTACAGGTCCGAGCCTTCTTGCCCTCCGCCGCACTGGTCGCAGTACCCGAACTCGCGCGTGAATTGCTGACCGCAGGGCTTTGCACAGCGCTCAGAGTGACCTCGAAAGAATCTTTCGTTGAGGGGATCGGCTTGGCCTTCCGCTGGGCAACTCTGCGAGAGGGCGTACAGGCTTCTGGACGCGATATGTTACGCCTCCACCATCAGCTCAGGGCCTTAACGTACCTGGTTCTACTTCGATATCTTGGATTCGCGCCAGACGAGGCGGAACGCCGCATCGTCCGCTACATCGAGGATCTAGGCATTCAACTGTAGGAGGCCACAGCCTCTCTCAATCGAGGTAGCCCCACCGGTCCTCTTCGAGCACGTAATACGGGCGCCCGAAGGGAATCACCTCCGTCCAGCCCAGCACGTGCCGCTGGCCATCCGGCCCCACGTCGTAGGTGAAGCCGAAGTGCGGGCCCCCGTACTTGGCCGGTGGCACGGCGGGCAGAAACGCGGGCACGAGCTCTTCCAGCGTCTGAGGGAACCGGCCGTGCTGGGCGTGGAAGGCCTTGCACGCCGCGATGATCTGCTCCGCGTTCTTCCGGGCCCGCTCGCGGCCCGCCCGGTCGGGCCGCAGCACCACGAACGCCATCACCACACTGCCAGCGGCCACCAGCATCGCGTGGCCCACCTTGGCAGCAGCGCGGCGGAGAATCCCCGGGGGCGTGGACATACCGGCCACTGCCTTACAGCCGGCCGCGGATGCGCGACTCCAGCGCCTTCAGGTCTTCCAGCCACTCCCCGGACAGGCCCTGCTGCTTGGCCCGCTCCAGCGCGTGGCTGATCACCAGCATGTCGTCTTCCTGCTGCTTGCGCAGCACGTGAACCATCGACCGCGTCGCATCGAAGATGTCCTTCAGCTCGTCCTTCTCGCGCAGCCCATACGGAGGCGGACGCAGGTGCCCCTCCGCCACCTCGTTCACCATGCGGCGAATGCGCATCAGCGGCCCGGCCACCCGGTGCGTCAGCACGATGCTCACCAGCGCCATGAGCACCAGCAGCCCCAGCAGGGTGCCGCCCAGCACCACCCACATCAGCCGCTGGCGCCGGACCAGCTCCGAGCGCTGCGCGACGACGGCGGCCCGCTCGGCCTCGAAGCGAGCGTCGATCTCCCGGGACGCCGCCTGAAGCTGCGACACGAAGACCGCATCCCCCATCCGGTTGATCAGCTCATTGGACAGCGTGGCGTTGGACAGCTCGCGGCTGGCCTCCGCGGCATTCGAGCGGGCCTCCACCGCGGCACTGGCCTCGTTCAGCAGAGCCTGGGTGTTGCGGAACAGGAACACGCCCAGCAGCCCCGCCAGCACCATGGACACCGCGACCGTATACACCGTGAACTTGAGCTGGAACCGTGGCTCGAGGAGGAAGTTCCGCCACTTGCGCTTCTGGGGAGTGTCCTGCGGGGCTGCAGACATGAATCAAGTGCTCCACTCGAGGGTTGCCGCGACTTCTTCGATGACCTTGGGCGCCAGCGCCTTGAGGAGAACCGCGGGTTCAGCTCCGGAGGCCTGGACCTCCGCCTGTCCGAGCAATGCCAGGCCTGGATAACTGAGGCACACGACGGCGATCCGCAAGCCCCCTCCCTCCGTGGAATGAATCTCCGCGGACAGGCGGTAGCCTGAAATCCGGTGCTTCTTGAGCACACCTTCGGCGGCTTTCTTCGCCTCTTTCTGAGGCGCCAGCAGTGCACCGGCGTGCAGGAGCCTGCGCTTGAGGCGCTCCTCGGTGGCTTTCACCAGCTCCGCCGGCACCGAGCCCGTCTTGTCCTTCAGGCCCAGGAAGGCCACGTAGATGCGTGGCGCCCGGGATTTGAACGCCTCCAACTCCTGGATGGCCTCGGTGATGGCCTTCTGCGTGGTGGCGTCCGTCTCCTTGTGCTTTTTGAGACACTCCAGCCCGGGAAGCTCCATGAGCTTCGCCAGCCCCTTGGCGGCGGCCGCGCGCACCACCTCGCTGGTGTCGGCGAGCGCGGTGCACAGCGGGGTCACCGCCTCGGGTTCCTCGGTGGCGCCCAGCACCAGCGCCGCATTGCTGCGCGCGCGCGGGTCCTTTCCCTTCTCCAGCTGCTTCGTGAGGAAGGCCACACGGGGGTCACCCTGCGCCACCGCAGGCAGGGACACGCACAGGAGCAGGACGAAAAGCAGCCGCATGGGACAGCCAACAGTCTAGCTCACTTGAGCGGGCAATCGCTGCCCTGATGGAGCCCACTACCCGGCCAAGAACAAAAAAGTCAGCGGCGGTGGGTGCGCTAAGCTCGGAGGGAACGGCCTCTTCCCAGCGCCCTGTGTGGCCCAGAGGCCCATCTCAAGGAGCGGACAGCGGGATGATCAGTCGACGGCAATTGCTGGCGGGCAGCAGCGCGGTGGCACTGGGCACCTTGGCCATGAGGCCGCGGACAGCGGCCGCGGCGCCCCCCACCTGGGCGCCGTACCCCAAGACGCTGGCGATTGACGCGGCGGCGGGCCTGGGCCGGTACCGTCCTGACGCGGGCAACGCGTTCAACACCGAGGAGCTGGCCGACGCGCGGGAGACAGGCCTGAGCGCGGTGGTGTTGACGCTGGCGCCCACGGGCCGCTTCCGCTTCAAGGACGCCGCCTTCGAGTCGACGGTCAAGGCCATCGCCGAGTGGGACACGCACGCCGCCAAGCACCCGGACACCTTCATCGCGGTGCGTAAGGGCGCCGACCTGGAGCGTGCTCACCGCGAGCGCAAGGTGGGCCTCATCTACGGCTTCCAGGAGACCTCGCCGCTGGGCGAGGATCCGGACCGTGTCGGGCTGTTCCAGCGGCTGGGCGTGCGGGTGATTCAGCTCACCCACAACAAGCGCAACCTGGTGGGCGACGGCTGCATGGAGCCCGGCAACGCCGGCCTCAGCCAGTACGGCCTGCAGGTCATCGAGCGGCTCAATGCCGAGAAGGTGCTGGTGGACGCGGCCCACGGCGGGCAGCGCACCACCAGCGAAGCCATCGCCGCGTCCAAGGCCCCCATCATCATCAGCCATACCGGCTGCCGGGCGCTGTCGAACCTGCCGCGCAACACCACCGACGCCGAGCTGAAGGCCATGGCCAACAAGGGCGGCGTGGCCGGAATGATCTTCTGGCCCTATCTGCGTGAGCAGGGCCAGCCGATGGCCGCGGACCTGATTCGCCACATCGAGCATGCCGTCAAGGTCTGCGGCGAGGACCATGTCGGCATCGGCAGCGACAACACCATCTCGGCGGCGCCCCGCACTCCGGAGTTCGAGAAGGACAACCTCGAGTTCATGAAGACGCTGGTCGAGGACGGCATCTTCACCAAGGGCCGCTCGCCCGAGCTCTACACCTTCATCCCCGACCTCAATCACCTCCGCCGGTTCGAGACGCTGGGGGCAATGCTGTCCG
This sequence comes from Myxococcaceae bacterium, assembly GCA_036389955.1. Lineage (GTDB taxonomy): Bacteria > Myxococcota > Myxococcia > Myxococcales > Myxococcaceae > DATHBR01. The sequence continues at coordinate 13,486 of DASVVJ010000320.1, read as the reverse complement.
CGCGGGGCCACTCCGACGCGCGCATCGCCAAGATTCTGGGCGGCAACTTCGCCCGGGTGATGCGCGAGGTGTGGGGCTGAGCACCGCGGCTGGAGGCCGGGCGCTCTACCCGGCCTTCGGCTTCGCGGGCTTCACCGCCCGGTAGACGCGCTGCACCGCCGTCACCAGCAGCAGAACGAGCCCGCCGGCGACGATGCCGGCCACCGCATCGAACAGCGTGGGCAACAGCACCTGCAGGAAGCCGCCCACGCCCGGTACGCCGGCACCCGCGTGCGCCAGCCCCTCGTTCATGTGGTGCAGGAAGGGAATACCGTGGACGACGATGCCGCCGCCGACCATGAACATGGCGGCCGTGCCGGCGATGGAGAGGAACTTCATCAGCCGGGGGGCGATCGCGAGCAGCGCCTTGCCGAGCCCGCGCTGGAGGCCGCTCTCCTTCTTGACGAGGTGGTACCCCGCGTCGTCCATCTTCACGATGGCGCCCACCAGACCATAGACGCCCACCGTCATGATGATGGCGATGCCGATCAGCACGGCAACCCGCTGTCCGAAGGTCGCGTTGGCCACCGTGCCCAGCGAGATGACGATGATCTCCGCCGAGAGGATGAAGTCGGTGCGGACCGCGCCTTTGATCTTCTCCTTCTCGAAGGCCACCATGTCGACCGCGGGGTCGGCGACGGCTTTGACGAGCTCCTTGTGGTGGTTCTCTTCCTCGGACTTACTGTGCAGGAACTTGTGGGCCAGCTTCTCGAAGCCCTCGAAGCAGAGAAACGCACCGCCCAGCATCAACAGCGGAATGATCGCCCAGGGCAACAGAGCGCTGATGGCCAGGGCCGCGGGCACCAGAATCGCCTTGTTGACCATCGACCCCTTGGCCACCGCCCAGACGACGGGCAGCTCGCGATCGGTGTTGACGCCCGTCACCTGCTGGGCGTTGAGCGCAAGGTCATCACCGAGAACACCCGCGGTCTTCTTGGTCGCGACCTTGGTCATCGCCGCGACGTCGTCCAGCAGGCTGGCAATGTCGTCAATCAGGGTGAAGAGGTTGCTGCCGGGCACGATGATCTCCCCGTGTCTATGAGTCGCTTGAGGCACCGCGTTCTAACCGGGTCCACCCCGGTTCGTCGAACACGGACTGCACAGGCACACCGGGTGAGGGGCGCGCCCGCCGTACCGGAACCTCACTGCCTGGGTGGTTCGGCCGGCACTCCCGGAGCCCCCCTGGGCGGATAGCTCTTGGGCGGACGCGTGCCACGCAGCTCTTCCACACCCTCACGCTGGGCCGTGATGAGCTGCTCCAGCCGGGCGGCCTCCTCCTGGTCGCCGCGCTCCTGGGCCTCGGCCCGCTGGCGCTCCAGTTCCTTGATCCCCTCCAGCACGTTCTCGGCCGTGCGCTGCTTCAAGTTGATCCAGACCTGATTCACCTCGGCCTGCCGCTCCGGCGGGAGCGGCGCGGCCTGGACGCCCGAGGGAGTCCCGGGTGGCGGCGGGGGTGGCGGAGGCGCCTCCTGGAGTTCAACTGGCCTGGGCACAGCAGCCAGCGGCTGCGGCGGCGGCGCGGGCCTGGCGGGCTCCGAGCGGACCACGGGGGCTGTAGGAGCAGGTTTGAAGGCAGCAGGGGGTGGAGCCGGAGGCGCCACGACACCGGGAGCCGGCGGAGGCAGGCTGAGCGCGGGAGCGGCTGGTTCTGGCCACAGCCATGAGCCCAACACCACCGCCACGAGCACCACGGTGCTCAGAATCGGCAGGAGGAGGTAGGCAGGGAGTCTCATGGCGAACGCTTGTCCGTAGCTTACCCCAAAGCGGCGCCGGGGCTCAGTCCCACCAGAAGAACCAGCAGTTCGAGCGCACCAGGGTGAGGTTGGCGCGATGACTCGAAGCCTCCGAGCAGAAAAGGCCCACTTCGATGGCCGCGGCTTCGACCTGGTCCTCAGTGGCCGGCGGCGTGTCGGTCACGAGTTCAAGGACGTCAGCGCCCACGAAGGCGACGTCCGTCCCGAAGCGCTCTTGCCACGACCGCAGCACACTGGCCTGCTCCGCGGGCTTGGGCGAATCGTTCCAACCCCCGAAGCGGTAGAAGATCGGCGCGAGTTCTGGACCGCCACGGTACAGAACCAGATGAGCATCCGGCCCGGGCTCTCCCCTCACCAACGCGCCGAAGCGTGGCCCTGCCTGTTCAACGGTCGGCTCTTCCGGCGGCAGGTGATCGGCCAGGGCCTCCGCCATCTCGGCCATCTCCGCCATTTCCTCCATCTCCGCCTCATCGAACTCCGCCCCCAGTTCCTTCGCGCGCTCAGCGGCCCGCTTCCGCGCCTGCTCGAACCACTTCGTCCCCTTCAGTTTCCCCAAGGTCTTCAAATCGGCCTCGAGGTCCGCGGCGTCCGGCTTCAGCTTGGCCAGGGAGCGGATCGTCAGGAAACAGCTCCACCCAGCCTGACGGGCAGGGCCTCTCACCCGCTGCCAGAGCGCCTTCGCCTCTCCGGAGGGCAACCGCTGCCCCTCCAGCAGCAGCGTGCCCAGGCCGTTGAACTCAGAGAAGGAGCCGGACAGTGACTCCAGGCCGAGCTGCGCGAGGAAGCGGGCCGACTCCTGGGAGACAGCCTTGAAGACCTTCTGAGTCTCTCTGGACGAGCGCATGGGCTTCAGAGCCTAATCAAAACTTCACGTCCCGTGCGAGACCTGTACGCGCCTTGTCCGAGCCTGCTTCACGTAGCCCGAGACATGGTCGCCGTACCGCTCCTCGACCCAGGGCTGCAGGTGATCCGAGCCACGGATGACTCCGCGGCATTTCGGGCTCCCGCATTCGCACCGGAACTCCGCCATCATCGGCCCATGGAGTGTGGCGTAGTCCAGCGTGATGGGCTCTCCCTCCTGGATGGGGCGTCGCGCCACGCAGTCGAGTCCCTCGAGCCAGGTGTTCGGCTCACACGAGTGGTTGAGGATGGACCACGCGTCTGGCGTCTCTCCGTCGACCATGACGACAGTGTCCGAGACTGGCGCGGCCCAGCGGGGCACCATCGCGCGTTGCCACGCCGCCCAGGTGCGCTCGATGTGCCGCAGGCTGGCGAGGGGCCGCGAGTGCTCCTCTCCCGCCAGAATGCGCTCCCCGGGGGCGAAGTCCCTCGCGGCCACCACGCCGTAGCCACCCGGGTGGCCGTACTCGATGCGGATCCTGGGCCTGCGCGCCTCCTGGCGGCGCAGGGCACACGCGAGGATGTGCTCCAGAAAGCCGCGATGCCCAGCAGGATCCAACGAGAGGATGAGGTCCGCGCTGCCGAACTGGCCGGGCGGATAGAACACGCCGCAGGCCGCGTTCACATCGAGCAGATACAGCCGTCCGGCCGCATCCGCGCGAACGTCCAGGCGGGCGTACCCCACCCCTTTCATGACCGTGAAGACCCGCTGCGCCAGGTGCTTCAGGCCCGCCTCCAGGGCGGGATCCGAGACCTGCCGTGTCTGCATCTCCTCATAGTCCGACCACTTGAGGTCGAAGTGTTTGAAGGTCTCTCCCGGGGGAAAAAGGATCTCCAGCGGGGGGTAGACCCGAGGCGCGGACTCGTGGGCGCCCGGCTCGGCGACGAGCACGGTGAACTCGGGGCCCTCGATGAACTCCTCGATGAGCGCCTCGCCGAACTGCTGGAGCATGGCGCCCACCCGGTCCAGCAGCTGCTCACGTGTCTGGACTCGTGAGCCCTTGCTCATGCCGATGCTGCCATAGCTGTTCGGGTGTTTGACGATCAGGGGGAAGCGCAGCAGCGTGGCCGCGCGCTCTGCCTGCGCCAGCCCGGTGGCGAAGGCGTGCCGCGGTGTCTCGACACCGATGCGATGGCAGAGCAGCTTGATGGCCTGGCGCGTGGGCTCATAGAACTGAGGGCTGGGGCCCGTGTAGGCCAGGCCGAGCCGCTCCAGCTCGATGGCGACCTCAATGCCCGCCAGGTCCTCGTCCCAGGCCCCATCGCACATGTTGACGAAGACGTCGTAGCCTCGGCGGGCCAGTTGCCTCACCGTCTGCACCGCGGTGGCCTTGTGGACCAGGTGCCGGTCCCAGTCGTGCTCGGGCAGCCAGCGGGACGGATCTTGCGCGGGATCCATCCCCTTGAACGCGGAGACAGACTGTTCGTAGGAAGGGAGGAGCAGGCAGAGCTTCATGCGTCGACGCTAGTCGATCCGGTATTCACGGTCTTGCCCCGGAGCCTCGCCAAGGAACGTCATCGGTGAGCAGGCGCAGGAGGAACGCTCCCCTCCCGCGCCTGCTCGATGACCTCAGCCCCTGAGTGCCAGGCTCACCGCCCGCGCTTGGGGTGCAGGCGGTTGATCTCCCGGGAGAGACGGCCCCCCTGCTTCTCCTTGCGGCGCTGCTCCTCTCGCAGCCGGCTGTCCTGACGTGCTGCCTGGTGCCGCTGCTCCCGTGCGAGCTTGTGCAGGCTCGTCAGCCGCTCCGGGTCGAGCTTCTCGCGGACAACGGCCTCCCGCACCGCGCAGCCTGGCTCGTGCTCGTGGGTGCAGTCCCGGAAGTGGCACGTCTCGGCCAGCGCTTCGATGTCGGCGAAGACGCCGGACAGCGAGGAGGCGTCCGCCCAGAGCTGCAGCTCTCGCAGCCCTGGGGTGTCCACCAGCATGGCCCACGAGCCGTCCTCCAGTGGCATGGGCAACAGCTCGCGGTGGGTGGTGGTGTGGCGGCCCTTCTCGTCCCGCTCGCGCACCTCGCCGGTGACGAGCACCTCCTGCCCCAGCAGGCGGTTGATCAACGTGGACTTGCCCACGCCGGACGAGCCCACCACCGCCACCGTGCAGCCCGCGGGGAGGTGGACCCGCAGCGCCTCCAGGCCCGAGGCGTGAAGCGCGCTCACCGCGAGCACGGGCACGCCTGGTGCCACCGCGCCGAGTTCGGCCACCAGCGTGTCGAGGTCCGGGCACAGGTCCGCTTTGTTCAGCACCACGATGGGCTCTGCACCGCCGCCCTGCACGGCCACCAGGTAGCGCTCCACCCGGCGGGGGTTGAAGTCCCGCCCGGTGGAGGTGACCACGAACACCTTGTCCACGTTGGCCGCGAGGACTTGCGCCTGTGTGCGCCGGCCCGCCGCCTGGCGCACCAGCCAGCTCCTTCGCTGGAAGAGGTGGACGATGCGCCCTGGCTGGCCAGGCTGGAGTGCGACCCAGTCGCCCACAGCAGGGCGTTCCTCCGAGGCGAAGGCCCACCGGCCGGCCAGTACCGCCTCGGCCTCACTGGTGGGAGTCAACGTCAGGTAACGCGAGCCATGCTCCTGCACCACCCGGGCAGGAACGAGGGAAGAATCCGAAAGCGTGTCGAACTGCGATTGAAAGTCAGGGCCGAAGCCCAGATCGAAGAGAGAGAACAAGACGCACTGCTCCTGAGAACGGCTGGTGGGAAACCAAGGCCGTCAGGCACAGCGCGAGCTGGTCAGCGTGGAAACGTCAGCGCCCGGCTGCGGTGCCCAAAAGAACGGCCTCGACAGGAAGAAGCGCGAGCTGGGCATCCATAGGCAAGTCCTCCGGGCACACGCCGTGGAGCGTGTGGGGGTTGGTTCCCCTCATGCGTAACACGCCGGGTGCTCACATTCCATCCCTCCCCGGAACCGCCCTACATTCCTGCTCAGCCGCCGACTTCTGCCGAGGTCCCCATGTCCCGCCTGCTCCTCGTACCGCTGGCGCTCTGCGCCCTCCTCTTCTCGCCCGCGGCTCGCGCCGAGTGCTACTCCGATTCGGAGTGTGGTGGAGGCCGGTGCCGCAGTGGCAAGTGCACCACTGCGGGCGGCGAGTGCTACTCGGACTCCGAATGTCCGGGTGGCACCTGCCGCAGCGGCAAATGCACCACCGCCGGGGGCGAGTGCTACTCGGATTCGGAGTGCGGCGGCGGTTCCTGCCGCAGTGGCAAGTGCACCACCGCCGGGGGCACCTGCTATTCGGACTCCGAATGTCCGGGTGGCACGTGCCGCAGTGGCAAATGCACCACCGCGGGCGGCGAGTGCTACTCCGATTCGGAGTGTGGCGGTGGCTCCTGCCGCAGTGGCAAGTGCACCACGGCTGGGGGCACCTGCTACTCGGACTCCGAGTGCCCGGGAGGCAGCTGCCGCAGCGGTAGGTGCACCACTCGCTGACGCACTGCGGTCCCCTCTTCGGTGACCCCCCTCTCCCGCCAGGCACGCGCCGAGCGTCTGGGCCCTTATTTCGAGGCACAGCTGAGGCTGGCACGCAGGCTCGCGGAGCTGACGGGCGCTCGTCTGAGCGAGACGGCATTCCGTGTCACCAACTTCCACCGCCGCCTCGGCATGGGAGTCCCAGGTGAAACCCCGTCGGCCGCCTGGAGGGACTATGCCGCCCGGCTGGAGACGACGGCTGGCCTCGCCGCCCAGGTCACGCTTACTCAGGAGACCTTCCTCACCGCCTCCGAGGAGTTCCTTCCGCCACCGGGCCAGACCGCCTTCGGCTGCTTCGCCCACTCGCCACTTGGCGAGGACGGGATGATCCGGATTCACTTCTACAACCTCGACACCGACGAGGCCGGTGGTCCGCTCGCCGCCGGCAAGGTGGCGCGGCGAAAGGCCGAGCTCGCCACCATGGTGGCCCACATCCGGGCGGCACACCCTCAGGCGCTCGGCATCCGGGGCACGTCGTGGCTCTACAATCTCGAGGCCTATCGCCGCCTGTTTCCGCCCGCATACGGGGCCTCGCGCAAGGCCACGGACGGACCGCTGGGCCTTCAGGGCTCCTCGAGCTGGGGCCAGCTGATCGACAGCCGTGAGGCCATCCGTCCGCGGGTCCGCGATGCCTTCTCTACCAACCTGGGCACGCTCGACCCGCGGGCTCCGTGGCGCGTGTTTCCCCTGCCGGCCCTGACAGCGGAGGCGCCGATCGCGGCATTCGCGACCTTCTACGCGGTGTGAGCCCGGCGCCGGCTCAGAGCGAGGGCAGCTTCTTGCTGCTGGCCCCGGGCTGCAGCGTCACGCTGCCCAGGAACCGCGCCTTGCCAATCAGCTCCAGTGTCTGCCGGGCCGTGGCGAGCGAAGTGGAGCCCAGCGGCACGCTCAACAGCGCGCGATCCGCCGCCAGCGCCACCTCGAGCCCCACCGGGTTGGTGAGGACCGAGTCGATGCAGGTGACGATCATCCCGCCCTGCTCCACGTGCGAGCGGATGTCTCGCACCAGCCGCGAGGCGGCCCCCGGAGGCAGGCCCTCGGCGTCGATCAGCCGAATGGGCTTCTCGCGGTACCGGCTGCCCACCGTCACGATGGCGCGGCCCGCCTCCAGTCCCGAGGCTCCCGGCTGCGCGGGCACCACCACCAGTGAGGACCACTTCTCCTTCTGGGTGAGCAGCGTCCACAGGTGCAGCAGCTCGGTGGGAATCGGCTCCGAGCTGGCCGGGACGACTTCCGGCGAGGGCGCGGACTCCTGCAGCGCCAGGGGCACGGGCGTCGGCGTCCCTCGAACCGTGGACCACGGACGAGCCCGTACCGCGCCGGGCTTGGGCGCGTTGCCACCGCCCGAATTGTCCATCGGTCCGTTCACAGGCTCGTCCAGTCTCTTCAGTGGCTCAAGGTTAGCTGGCGCCGCGGCCGGTGACCACCACGGGCACCGTCTTGAGGATAAGGCCCAGATCCGTCATCAGGGTCCAATTGTCGATGTACTGCATATCCAGGTACATCCACTCCTCGAAAGAGATCTGATTGCGGCCAGAAACCTGCCAGATGCAGGTAAGCCCCGGACGCACAGACAGCCTGCGGCGCTGCCACGCCGCGTACTTCTCGACCTCCTTGGGCAGCGGCGGCCGCGGGCCCACCACGCTCATCTCACCGCGCAGCACATTGATCAACTGAGGCAGCTCATCGATGGAGTACTTGCGGATGAAGCGGCCAATGCCGGTGATGCGCGGGTCGTTCTTCATCTTGAAGACCGGGCCGGTCTGCTCGTTGAGAGCCTCCAGCTTGGCCTTGAGCTCCTCGGCGTTGACGACCATGGAGCGGAACTTGAGCATCTCGAACGTCTTGCCGTGCAGCCCCACCCGCTTTTGCTTGAAGAAGATGGGGCCGCGCGAGGTGAGCTTGATCAGCGCGGCCACGGTGAGCAGCAGCGGCGAGAGCACCACCAGCGCCACGGCCGAGGAGCTGATGTCGAACAGGCGCTTGATGGCCTGCTGGTGCGGTGCAGGCTCGTGCGTGACGAAGTGCAGGTAGCCGTCCCCCACCGCGTGCTCCTGCTCAGGGCGGGCGCGGTCCATGCGGAACGGGTGCGCGGGCAGTGCGAACGGGATGCCAAAGCGCTCACACACCTTGATCGCCTTCTGCATCTCCGCGCCGTGCTTCTGCACGTTGCCGGCGATGTAGACGATGTCCACCGGCACCTGGCACAGCACTTCCTCCAGGCGCTCCGCCTTGCCCAGCACCGGCCCCGGTACCTCGGCCTGGGACTTGTCGGCGGAGAACGACAGGTAACCGGTGATGCGGCGGCGGCCCCGTCCCAGCAGCTCCTCCCCCGTGAGCCGGCCCATGGCGCCCACGCCGACAATCAGCGCCTCGTCCAGGGGCGCCTCGCGCACCGCCAGCCGGCGGAACACCAGCAGCCGCAGCCCCACCACGCTGCCCCACAACAGCAGCGGGAAGAAGGTCAGCGCCACCACCGGCATGCCCCCGGTCAGCAGCAGCCGTTGCAGGAACAGCCCGCCGGTGATGGCCACCACCGTGATGGACACCAGCGCCAGGTCATCCAGTGGCGCCCGGTCCGAGAAGCGCGGGTCATAGAGGCACAGCGCGCTGCCCACCAGCAGCCAGCTCAGCCCGGCCACTCCCAGCAGCAGCCACAGGTCCAGGTTGCCCAGCTGAATCGAGTGCCCCATCAGCACCGTGGAGCCCAGCAGCGCTCCCATCACCAGCAGCAGGTCCACCAACAGGTTCAGTTGAGAGGCGAAACCCGGAGCCAGCCGGCCACTCCCCGCCTGGGAGGCAGCAGTGGCAAGAGGCAACTGCTGGCTGCCGGAGAGGTAGCTCTGCGCAGAGGTGGTAGTCATGGTTGCTGCTCCCCAAAGCAGCTCTGACGCCGCGTTCGCACTGCAACGGGCAACGTGAAGTGAATGCACCGGCCATGCCGAAACGGCTTCATGCGGATGGGCCAGGCGTCCAGCGCCTGCGGAGAGGCAGCAGCGAAGGGGGTCACGAGCGACCGGCAAACTGGTGACGGGGGGCTTTTCCAGCAAGTCCTCCCGGCCAACCCCTTGCCGCTCCAGCCCTCCGGGGCAGCGGGTCGGGTCTCACTCTCCGGGTGAGCGTGGACCCTATCCTACCTCAGCGCCTGAACGCTGACCCAGCAGGGCTCCAGGCTCCAAGAACTGCTGCCGAGCGGCCTCTTGTGGCATATACCCACACCATGCCTTCCGCTCTTACCGCCTCTCAAATCCGCGAGGCGTTCCTCCACTTCTTCGAGCAGCGCGGCCACCGCCGCATCGCCTCTTCCACGCTCGTCCCCCAGAACGACCCGACCCTGCTGTTCACCAACGCGGGCATGGTGCAGTTCAAGGACGTGTTCACCGGCCGCGAGAAGCGCGACTACAACCGCGCCACCACCTCGCAGAAGTGCGTGCGCGCCGGCGGCAAGCACAACGATCTCGACAACGTGGGCTACACCGCCCGCCACCACACGTTCTTCGAGATGTTGGGCAACTTCTCCTTCGGCGACTACTTCAAGGCGGACGCCATTGCCTACGCCTGGGAGTTCGTCACCCAGACGCTCGGCCTGGCGAAGGACCGCCTGGCCGTCACCGTGTTCAACGGCGAGGGTGGCATCCCCTGGGACGAGGAGGCCTTCGAGCTGTGGGCCAAGCAGGGCGTGCCCCGCGACCGCATCTATAAGCTGGGCCTGAAAGACAACTTCTGGGCCATGGGCGACACCGGCCCGTGTGGCCCCTGCTCCGAGATTCACTTCCACCAGGGCGATGACATTCCCTGCGCCGAGGTGGCCGCGGGCCGCTCCTGCCAGGGCGTGGCGTGCGACTGCGACCGGTGGCTGGAGATCTGGAACCTGGTGTTCATGCAGTTCGAGCGCAAGGAGAAGGACGCGCCGCTGATTCCCCTGCCCAAGCCGTCGATCGACACCGGCGCGGGTCTGGAGCGCATCGCCTCCGTGGTGCAGGGCAAGCGCTCCAACTACGACACGGACCTGTTCCAGGGCATCATCTCCAAGGTGAGCGAGCTGGTGGGCAAGCCCTACACGCAGGAGGACGGTGCCTCCATGCGCGTGGTGGCCGACCACAGCCGCGCCGCCGCGTTCCTCATCTCCGACGGCGTGCAGCCCTCCAACGAGGGCCGCGGCTACGTGCTCCGGCGCATCATGCGCCGCGCCATCCGCCACGGCTCGCTGATGGGCCTGGAGGAGGTGTTCTTCTTCAAGGTGGTGGACCGCGTCATCGAGCTGATGGGCGACGCGTTCCCCGAGCTGCGCGAGAACCGCACGTTCGCCCTCGAGGTGTCGCGCCACGAAGAGGAGAGCTTCCGGCGCACGCTCAACCGCGGCCTGAAGATGATCGACGAGGAGGTGGAGAAGCTGAAGCAGAGCGGCGGCAAGGTCATCTCCGGCGAGTCGACGTTCTTCCTGCATGACACGCACGGCTTCCCGTGGGACCTGACGCAGATCATCGCCCGCGAGCGCGGCTATGACGTCGACCTGACGAAGTTCTGGGAGATCATGAACACCCCGCGCGGCTCGGGCGGGGACACGATCAACAAGGACAAGGCGATCGGCGACATCTACCTCAAGCTGTCGCAGCAGCTGGGGACCACGGAATTCCTGGGCTACGACGGCGACGGGCGCGAGGGTGAGGGCTCGGTGCGCGCCATCATCAAGGACGGCAAGGAAGTGGGCCAGGCCACCGCCGGCGAGACGGTGGAGCTGGTGCTGGACCGCACGCCCTTCTACGGCGAGTCCGGCGGCCAGGTGGGTGACACCGGCCGGATTGTCGGCCACGGCGGCAAGGCGGTGGCGCAGGTGCTGGACGCGCAGCGCCCGGTGCAGGGCCTGATCGTCCACAAGGTCGAGGTGAAGGAGGGCACCTTCAAGGTGAAGGACCAGGTGCAGGCGGGGGTGGACAGCGAGCGGCGCAACTCCATCCGCGCCAACCACTCGGCCACGCACCTGCTGCACAAGGCGCTCAAGCTGGTGCTGGGCGACCACGTGAAGCAGGCCGGCTCGGTGGTGGCGCCGGACTACCTGCGCTTCGACTACTCGCACTTCGCGGTGCCCACCCCTGAGCAGCTCGAGCAGGTGGAGGACATCGTCAACTCGTGGATCCGCGAGAACGCCGAGGCCCAGACCAAGATGATGAAGCTGGACGAGGCCAAGAAGTCCGGCGCGGTGGCCATGTTCGGCGAGAAGTACGGCGAGACGGTGCGCGTCGTGACGGTGCACCCGCAGTCCACCGAGCTGTGCGGCGGCACCCATGTGAAGCGCAGCGGTGACATTGGCCTCTTCAAGGTGCTCAGCGAGGCGGGCATCGCCTCGGGCGTGCGGCGTCTCACCGCGGTGACGGGCATCGGCGCGCTGCAGTACCTGCGCGAGACGGAGCGCGAGTTGCGCCGGGCCGCCGAGCTGCTGAAGACGACGCCCAAGGAGCTGTCCAAGCGCGTGGAGGCCACCCAGAAGCGCGTGAAGGAGCTGGAGAAGAAGGTCGAGGAGGTCGCCGTGAAGGCGCAGACGGCCTCCAGCAAGGACCTGTTGGACCAGGCCCGTGACGTGGGCGGCATCAAGGTGCTGGCCACCCGCGTGGACCCGGCCGACGACAAGGTCTTCCGCGGCATGGCGGACCAGCTGCGCGACCGCATTCACTCGGGCGTCATCGCCATTGGCGGGGAGAAGGACGGCAAGGCGCTCATCCTGGTGGCGGCTACCAAGGACCTGGTGGCCAAGGGCATCAGCGCGGGCGACCTGGTGCGAGAGATGGCCAAGGAAGTGGGCGGCAAGGGCGGCGGCAAGGCGGACATGGCTCAGGCCGGCGGCCCGGACGCGACGAAGATTCCCCAGGCGCTCGACAAGCTGTACGAGCTGGTGAAGGGCAGAGCATGAGCAAGAGCACCTCCCTCTCCCCGCTGCTCCTGACGGTGGCCCTGGCGTCGAGCTGGGGCTGCACCAAGGAGGAGGCTCCGCCGCCGCAGGAGGACCGCACGCTGGCCAAGCTGCGGGCCGAGGCGGAGCGCGTGGATCGCGGAGGTGCTCCGTCGGGCCCACCCACCCGGGGGCCGGCTCCCTCCGAGGATCCGAACTCGACGCTCGCGGGGGTCGCCGCGGGCGAGGTGGGCGCCAACGAGGAGAAGCTGCGCCTGCCCGAGTCAAATGCCACCGTGCACGTGGGCACGCTGGCGGTGAAGCTCGTGGGCATTGAGTCCTCGCAGGCGGTGCAGGGCTCGGGGAAGGTCGGCCTGGCGACCGAGGAGCGCTTCCTGCGCGTGGAGCTCATCGCCCAGAACGTGGACAAGGCTGTGGCCACCGTGGGGCTGGAGGGTGCGCGCGTGGTGGATGCGGCGGGCAAGGAATTCGGCCTGGCGCGAGACGCACAGATCGTCGCGGGCACCCGTCAGCTGCGCCGCGAGTGGCCTGCCGGGGAGCGTGCCGAGGTGGTGCTGCTGTTCGAGCTGCCCCCGGCTTCCATTGGCGAGGGACTGACACTGGTGCTCCCGTCCACCAGCGGGGATGTCCGCCTGGCGCTCCTGTGAGACCTGCGTGAGGCGGTGAACGGTGACGGTCGCGCCCAAGCTCCTGCCGTTGCGCATCCGCCTCCCGTACGCCACGGAGGAGGAGTTCGTCGAGAAGTACGGCTCGAACGTGGGACGCGGCGGCGTGTTCGTCGCCACCCGGGCGCTCAAGGAAGAGGGCACCGCGCTGGCCTTCGAGTTCGTGCTCGCCGATGGCACACGGATGCTGCGCGGCGAGGGCGTCGTCGTGAAGGCGCAGGTGGACGAGGGCAACGGGCGCTCGGGCATGACCGTGCGTTTCGTGAAGCTGGATGCCCAGAGCAAGGCGTTCCTCGATCGCCTGGTGGCGCGCCGCACCAGTGAGACGGGTGTGTCACCGGAGCCCCGCGCGGCTCCCGCGGAGCCAGCTCCCCAGCCCGTGGCTCCACCGGCGCCGGTTCCCACTGCTCCTCCCGCGCGGGTAGAGACGCGCCCTGCCCCACCCGCTCCTGCCACGGCTCCCGGGGTGAGTGGCGGCGCCGCACCGAGCCGGCTTTCTACGGCTCCGCCTCCGGGCCTGGTGCGGCGGACCTCTCCGCCGGCTGCCTCGGTTGCTCCTGCTGCGCCAGCAGCTCCGCCACCGGTGGCAGCACCGCCAGCGTCCCAGGTGACGACGACTCCCTCTCGGCCAGCGGCGACTCGAGGCCCGGCCGAAGCGCGTCCCGTTGCGCGTGCTCCTGATGCTCCGGTCACTCCTCCCGAGCCGAGCATTGCCGAGGCACCCGCCCCCCCGGTCACTCCATCCACGCCACGCT
>DASVVJ010000319.1:0-8288 GCA_036389955.1 Myxococcaceae bacterium | reverse complement strand
AAGGCAGAGGAGTGATGTGCCGAATGTGATTTCACGACGGCTCCAACCGGGTTGCTGGAGTTTTGACAATCACTGTGCGAATACCCCGAGTCCCCAAGCTCCGAGGCACAGCGAGTCGCCAGGGAGGATTTGTGACGATTCAGGCTCCGAACCCGTAAGGCGCGCTTCCCGAGAGCCTTGCTCTTGGTGGCATTCCGGACGTGGCTCGCGGTCTCCAGTTGTTCGGAGAGGACAAAGGCAGGCATTCCCGCTGGCCTGATTCCGTGGAGACTCTTCATGAAACCTCACCAGAGGCGAAGGATGTGTCTGGGCATGGTGCTGGTGGCGCTGGTTGCGGCAGGCTTTAGCGCCGAGCAGGAGTGATGCTCCGAGGACGGGCGGGATGCGTTGGCCATCCCTCCGACCCTGGAGAAGCAGTACCTGGGGCGGGTGGCGGCCGGCGGCAAGGTGATGCACGCGTTCGTGATCCCCTCGCCGGGGGTGATCACCGCGATGCTGGACTGGCCCCAGGCCTCCGCGGAGCTGGCCCTGGCCCTGATCGATCCGAGCGGAAAGGTGGTGGCCCTCGCTGATAAAGGCCCCCTTCGGCAGGAGCGCGTGCGCTTTGAGGCGCGCACGGCGGGGACCTACCAGCTGGGCATCAAGGGCAAGAAGGGCGCGGCCAAGTACACGCTGAACGCGGCCCTGAGGGCGACGAGTCGGACCTTCCCGGGGCTTGCGCCGGCGGGCAAGCTCGTGTGGGGCTCGTCCCTCAAGGGCAACGGTGACCCGGTCGCGCGCCACGAGAGCGTGGCAGGCCACCCGTTGGCGGTGCGTCGCACCTTCTGGCAGTGGCCCGAGCGCACCAGTAACCTGGTCACCACCGCGCGCGATGACCTGACCCACCACCGGCTGCCCTGGGTCTCGGTGAAGACGCCCCCCTGGGCGCAGATGGGGACGGGCCAGCACGACGGCGAGATTGATCAGATGCTGCGCGCGCTCAACGCGCTGCCGGGCCCGGTGTGGCTCACGCTGCACCACGAGCCCGACGGCGGTGAGGGCGTCAACACGCCGGACGATCCGTCTGGCCCCGCCGGTCACGTCGCGATGAACCGCCGGGTGCGCCTGCGCATGAAAGCGCTGGGCGTGGACAACGTGGCCCTGGCCCCCATCCTGATGGCCCACACATGGAACGCGGACTCGGGCCGCAATCCCGACGCGTGGTGGGCGCCCGGCATCTACGACTTCCTCGGGGTGGACATCTACAACAAGCTGCCCAGCGGGGGCTCGCTCATCACCGCCATCCCGCTGCAGTCCAAAAAGGAGAAACACCCATGAGACGCACCGAAGGATCGAAGGCCGTATCGAAACGATCACCGGCTCCGAGTGGCGGGTTCGATTCCCGCCGCCTCCATGCTGAACAACCCACCGCTTTGCTCAGCGTCTGGTCCTATGCGCATACCTATTTCAGGCGCACCTTCAAACGCTCCACATCGTCGTTGGGCCGACCCATGAAGGTGTCGAGCAGGCGTTCCTCGATCCCCACCTCTTCCCAGACAGCCGAGCGCTCAAGCCCGACACACTCCTGAGGCTGCGCACGCCTCGAATTGCCTACGGTGTCGAAGATCGTGCAGTCGAGGAAGTTCCCAATATCCTGCATGAACTGGACGATGGGTTGAGAAAACCGCTCCTCCAGCTCTCTCCATCCAATGAGTTCCCACGACCTCTCCTCCATATGGCGAACCATGATCTTGAAAAGGAGGGGTTTGGAGGCAATCCGATCCAGATCGGAATCTGGCGTGTCGGTCCTGTAATCGTAATAGGCATCATGCGGCAGTTTGAGGACCCGGCCGTAACCAAAAGAGCCGTCGGCAAGGGGAATTCTCAAGAACGAACCTGGCTTGTAGATTCGCGGCATCCCTCGTACCCCGTGTAAGGGTGAAGTTGGCCCCACGCCTCCGTCCCAGCGGCGTGGAACCTTCTGCTTTGTGGGTTTTCTTTCGCCACGCCGCGTACGGCATTCTCAAGAAGTTCCAAGCGGCGGGTTCGATGGCCTCCCCCTGAACAAGGCACGAAGCATAAGGGGGAAGGTTTTGGGGCACGAGGGCTCACCGCTCAGATGCCGCTCACTCAGTGCCCTGCGTTACGCCGCCCTCCGAGCGCCTGTGAGCCGCTCACCGAGCAGGTTCACGTACCGCTCCCGGCTGATGTTGCGCCCGGTGATGACGGCCACCACGTGGCGGAAGCCCACCGGTGGGTGACGCAGCAGGGCCGCCACGGGGGCCGCGCCCGAGGGCTCCACGACGAGCTGGTGCTCCTCCAGCAGCCAGGCCATCGCATCGCGGATGTCCGCCTCGGAGACGAGCACCATTCGCTCCACCAGCCTCTGGAGGAGCGGGAAGGTGAGCGTCCCTGTCTCCACGTGCGCGCCCAGCCCGTCCGCGATGCTGGGCCGTGTCTCCACGGACACGGGCTGTCCCTGCTCCAGCCACCGGGCCAGCACCGGGCTCTCCTCGGGCTGAACGCCCCACAGACGCGCGGTGGGCGCCAGCCGTTCGAGCGCCAGTCCCATGCCCGACAGCAGGCCGCCGCCCCCCACGCCCACCACCACCAGGTCCACCTCGGGCAGGTCCGCCGCTACCTCCAGTCCCACCGTGCCTCCTCCGGAGATGATGTCCGCGTCGTTGTAGGCGGAGACGAAGAGCCGCTCGTGCTCGAGCGCGTAAGCTCGCGCGGCGGTGCGGGCAGCCTCCACGGACTCGAAGAAGCGCGTCTGGGCGCCGTGGTTCTGGATGGCCTTCAGCTTGCGCGCATCCACGGACCTGGGGAGGAACAGCTCCGCGGGGACACCCAGCGTCTTCGACGCGTAGGCCAGGCCTATGCCATGCCCTCCCGCCGAGGAGGCCACGACGCCCCGGGCCCGCTGCTCCTCACTCACCGACAGCAGCTTGTTGAAGGAGATGCGCGGCTTGAAGCTGCCCGTCACCTGTAGGCATTCCAGCTTGAGGAAGGCCCGGGCACCGAGGCGTGAGGACAGCGCCGCGGAGGGCTCCAGCGGCGTGTGCCTCACGTAGGGCGCGATGCGGGCCTGGGCTGCCTGGACAGACTCGAACGAGGGGAGGGAAGACGCTGCACTCACGGGACACCTCCTGGTAGCCGCTGGCGGCTTGTCGCAGGGCAGCCAGCGTGAGTCAGAAGTCTCACGGCCCCCGGGTTGATCTGGAATGCGCGAATGCGCAGGCCTACCTATGCAAAAATGCAGAGGCATGGACTGGAACGACTTGCGCTACCTGCTGGCCCTGCGGGACCAGGGCTCACTCTCGGCAGCGGCCCGCCACCTCCGGGTGAACCAGGCGACGGTGGGGCGCCGGCTGGCGGCGCTGCAGCGGGACGTGGGTGTGCCTCTCGTGGAGCGCTCCTCTCTGGGAATGCGGCTGACACCTGCGGGAGAGCAGGCTGTGCTGGCGGCGCGGCGGATCGAAGACACTACGGCCACCCTGGAGCGGCAGCTCGCCGGGGCTGAGCCGCGTGTGGCGGGAGCCGTCCGTGTCACCGCCCCCGACACCCTGGCCAGCCAGCTTCTGGCGCCCCACCTGCCAGGGCTGCGCGAGCGCTACCCGGAGCTGCGGCTGGAGCTGCTCGCCAGCGCCCGCGCCGTCAACCTCTCGCGCCAGGAGGCGGATGTGGCGGTACGGCTCTTCCGCCCAGCGGAGCCCACGCTCGCGGTGCGGCGGCTGGGGGCTTTGTCCTTCGCGCTCTATGCCTCGCCTCAGTACGTGCGCGAGCGGGGGCGGCCCCGGCTCGACTCACTGCGAGAGCATGTGCTGCTGGGGGACGACGCCTCCGTGGCGGGCACGCCCGAGAAGGAATGGCTGGAGGAGGTAGGGCAGGGGGCCAGCTTCGCGCTCCGGAGCAACAGCCGGTATGCGCAGCTCGCAGCCGCCAGGGCCGGCGCGGGAGTGGCCCTGCTGCCCTGCTACCTGGCGGACTCAGGCCAGGGGCTCGTCCGCCTGTGCGAGCCCGAGGCCGTGCCCACGCGGGAGGCCTGGCTGGTGGTGCACCAGGACCTCCAGCGCGTCCCGCGCGTGCGCGCGGTGCTCGACTTCGTAGCCGAGGTGTTCACTCAGGAGAAACACCGCCTGCGGGGAGCCCTGCGCAACCGGGCTCCGCGCGAGGCGGGGCGTGTGAGGTGAACGGACCTAGTTGCAGCCCTGGTTCGTCAGGAACGTCACGCCCCGGTTCTTCTCGTTCGTGCCGTTGCTGCCGCCGTAATCCGTGTTCGCGAACGACAGCAGCACATTGGCTCCCGTGGACTGGTTCCTCAGCTCCATCGTCATGTTGTTGGGGATGAGCGCGGTGGTGTTCGGGTAGTTCGCGCCGATGTAGTAGCGCATCCGGCCATTGGGCAGCGAGCCGCACTTGGCCATCTTGTTCTCGAGCGTCACCCAGTTGCCGCGGTTGAAGTTCGCATCCTGCGGCACCAGGTTCGCCCGGCTCCCCCAGCCACCCAACTGCGAGCCGATAAGGTGCCCCCCGTCGTAGTCATTGCTGGGGTTCTCCGCGTCGCCCCATCGCCCTACGTTGCCCTGACAGGTGTCGTTGCGCGCCGCGGCCGCGATCGGAGGCAGATACGCGTAGGCCCGGTGCGGCCGGCCCGAGCCGTCAGCGAAGTAGTACTCGCCGTTGATGTTGTGCCAGATGTTCCGATCACTCGCCGGGAAGTACTGAGGACAATCGGTGATGGCGGCGGCGGTGACTTCGCTGCCATAGGCCTCCACCGCCCGCTGGAGGTCCTCCACCGCATGGATCTTGAACCCCACACCGTAAGGAGCCAGCGCCTGCCGGATCTCTTCTTCCGTGTGGCTCTCGAAGAAATCCATCACTCCGCTCGGGCCACCGAAGTCCCGCTCGATCTGGCTGGCGAGATCGTCGCCTCCCAGATCGTGGGACTCTCCGCAGCCAGCGAGCCACAGGCCAAACACCGCCGCGACAGACAGCGTGCTCAGAGTGCGCATGCATTGCTCCTATGTATGGGGGGGTGCAGCAATGGGGGGATTGCGCGCACCACTGTAATCGCATTCTTAGAAAGCGAAAGATCCCCAAGGCACGGGTCAGCGAGCACCCAGGACTGGAGCAACCGTGAAACAGTTTTTTTACACAGGCACCCTCGATGCGTTTTGAAAGGGATTGAACGGAACTGTTACTGAACCGTCACGATGACTCCCGCGGAAGTGGTGACGTTGCCCGCCGCGTCGGTGGCCCGGGCCGTCAGTGTGTGCTGCCCACGGGCCACCCATGTGGTGTTCCAGCTCACGCTGTAGGGCGCAGTGGTGTCCGTGCCGATAACGGTGTTGCCGTCGTAGAACACCACCTGGGTGACGAGGGCGTTGTCATCGGCCGCCGTCGCCTGAAGCGTCGTGCTCAGGAAGATCTTCGCTCCGCCCTGCGGCGAGGTGATGGCGACCGTGGGCGGCGTGGCATCCACGGTGACGGTGCGGGTGGCCTGCCCCATGTTCCCCGCGGCGTCATACGCCCTGGCGTAGAGCGTGCGGCTGCCGCTGGGCAGCGCCGTGGCATCCCAGCTCACCGTGTACGGCGCGGTGGTGTCGGTGCCGATCAGCGTCGTGCCATCATAGAACTCGACCCGCGAGAGGGCCTGGTTGTCGCTGGCGGTGGCTGCCACCTGGACGACTCCTGGCTTGAAGAGGGACGGGGGAGAGGTGAGCGCCACCGTGGGCACGGTGTTGTCGATGAGGACGGAGACTTCAGCCGAGGTGCCCGTCAGGCCCGCGAGGTCATAGGCCTTCGCCGTGAGCGTGTGCACGCCCGCCGACGCTCCCGTGGTGTTCCAGCTCACGCTGTAGGGCTCGGTGGTGTCGGTGCCGAGCAGCGTCTGGCCGTCATAGAAATCCACCTTCGTCACGGCGTGGTTGTCGGCGGCGGTGGCCACCACCGTCACCGTGCCGCCGAGCTGCGCGTTGCTGGCTGGAGAGGTGATCGCCGCCGTGGGCGGCGCCGTGTCCACCAGCGGAGCCACCGCGAAGGCCAGATCGTCATGATCAGTAGAGGCGTTGGTCCCGCAGGCCGAGGAGGTGTTGTCTGTTCCAACCCGCCACCTGGCCCGCACCGCTTGAACGGTCCCGGCAGAGGGCACCCTGTACTCCGCCGAGAGAACCTGCAGGCCGCTCGCGTTCGCCTGCACCGTGGTCAGATACGTCCACGTGGGCGCGCCGGTGCCGGCCGCGGAGTAGAGATCGAGGTAGCTCGAGGAGGGCATGCTGGAGACCTCGACGGCGACCTCGATCCGGGCATTCTTGCCGGCCTCCAGCGGCGTGCCATCCGGGCGGGACACCCTGATCCAGTGGATCTGCTCGGCCGCGGAGCCCGACGTCCCATCGGCGCAGCCGTCCAGCGTGTTCGGCTGGTGAAGCTCGGGCCCCAGAGCGGAGCCGCGGCCCTGCAACAGCGCTGTGGAGTCACAGACGCTAGAGACTTGAGCGCACACGGGGACCTTGAGCGTAGCGTCGTACACGGCGGCACCGGGCTGGGCCACGGTCACTGTGCGCGCGGCGCTCGTGGTGGCGTTGCCCACCGCGTCGTAAGCCCGAGCGGTCACGGTATGGCTGCCATTGAGCACCGTGTGGCTGTCCCAGGCCGCGACGTAGGGCGGCGAGGTGACGGTCGCGACGCGGGTGCCATCGACGAGGAACTCGACCCGGGTGACCCCCACGTTGTCGCTCGCGGTTGCCTGAAGAGAGACCATTCCCGCCAGGCTCGCTCCTTGCGCGGGGGCGGTCAGCGCGACCGTAGGCGGGGTGGCATCATTGGAGACCGTCACGACCACTTCGGGCGAATCGCTCACGTTGCCAGAGGTGTCATAGGCCTTGAGCTTCAGCGTGTAAGGGCCCGTCGCCGCATTGGGAGTGCTCCAGGTGGTGGTGAACCGTGGCCCGGAGGAGCTGATGGAGACCGCGGAGCCGTTCACATAGAGCCAGACACTGGAGACCTGCGTGTCATCGCTGACGTTGGCCTCGACCGTCACGATTCCCCGCACCATGGCGCCCGCGGCGGGAGAGGCAATGGTCACCGTCGGTGGAGTGGTATCGCGCACGACCGTCACGTTCACGGGCGCCGAGGTCTCCCAGTTGCCCGCCGCGTTGTAGGCCCGGGCGGTCAGGGTATACGCGCCAGCCGTCTCTCTCTCGGTGTACCAGTCATAGGTATAGGGGGACGTGGAATCGGCGCCGATCAACCGCGTGCCCGAGTAGAACTCGACCCGCGACACCTTGCTCGGGTTGGCGACCGTGGCGGAGAGCTTCGCCGTGCCCACCAGGGTCGCACCCTCCGAGGGCTGAGTCAGGGTGGTGGCCAGTGAGGCGTGGTCGTTGTTCACCGTCACCGCCACGGGACTCGAGGAGCTCGCGTTCCCCGCCGCATCCCGGGCCACCGCTATCAGCGAATGGCTGCCATTGGGCAGGTTCCAGGTGTTGAAGCTCACGCTGTACGGCGGCGCGTCATCGAACCCCAGCCGCGTCGGGCCGTCGTAGAGTTCCACCCGCGCCACGTCGTAGTCATCGCTCGCGGTGGCTGTCGCCGTCACGGTGCCGTTGAGCACCGCTCCCTCCGCGGGGGAGGTGAGCGCCACAGATGGCACGGTGGTGTCGGGTTCCGCTGCCACGGTGAACGCCAGATCATCGTGGTCGTCCTGGTCATTCCAGTGGCACGGGTAGACCGTGGTGGGCGGCGAAGAGAGGGTCACTGCGCTCGCGCGCACGGCCTGAACTGTTCCGGCGGGAAGGCGGTACTCCGCGGAGAGCACCTGTGAGCCTCTCGCGCCTGGCCTGAGCGTGGCCAGGTGGGTCCATGACGGCTGTGTCGCGTCCGCCGCGTAGAACAGGTGCACGTACTCCTTGGCGGGCTCGTAAGAGTAAACGGCGACGTCGATCCGGACGCGCTTGCCAGGCGCCAGGTTCGTCCCGTCCTCCCGCGTCACGCGGATCCGTTCGATGGTGGGCACGTAGGAGAAGCTGCCCTGGTACCCATCCGTGCACGTATCCAGGGTGTTCGGGCTGTGGTTCTCGAAAGAGCCCTTTCCCACCAGCAGCCGGCCCGAGTCGCAGTAGTTCACCGCCGGGGTGCAGCGGGGAGCGTGCAGCACGGAGTCGTACGCCGCTCCTCCCGTGTTGCTCACCGTCACGGTGACCGGCGCGCTCGTCGTCACGTTGTCCTGAATGTCATAGGCCTGGGTGGTCAGCGTGTGGCTGCCGTTGGTCTCGATCGCCGTGTCCCAAGCCACCGAGTAGGGCGGT
>DASVVJ010000318.1:0-4592 GCA_036389955.1 Myxococcaceae bacterium | reverse complement strand
ATCATGAGACTCCCCCGCGCGAAGGACGAGGATTCCGGCCGGGAATACTGCGGCGTCATCTATTCCGTAGGAGATGGGTACTACTACGCTACCCACCCGTCTCCCCTGGGCCGCACTCATGATGGCCACTACTCTCCCGAGAAGAGCTGCTACGTGCCACGAAACGTGCGCGATGCCAGAGGGCAGGTCGTGCCGCTCGGCGACTACCATAGCCATCCCTGGTCACCCTCGGCCATGAGCGGAAGCTCTCGGGATCTGCTCAAGGCCACCCAGCTCTATTCGATCCGGGTTCAATTCGACGCCTCTTGCAAGATCCAGAAGTTCGTTCCCTACGTGGACGAGGATCGCCCGGGGGAGTTGTATGCGCGCCACGGAAAGAGCTGGAAGCTCATCGGTCTCGTCAAACCCGAGGACAAGGCCCGTGGATTCATCACCGCTGTCGACCGAGGAACTCCATGAAGCGCCCACTGCCGTGGCTGTTGCTGCTGTGTGCCTGGCTGCCCGCGTGCGTGCTCTTCCAACGGCCCCCTCGTCCGGTTCATGCCTCGCCGCAAGAGGCCGCCAGCTTCGTATGGCCCGAGATGCTTCCGTCCGAGGGCCGTGAGGTGGTTTCAGGTCCCACGCTCGCGGCCATCCAGCTGGCCATGGAGGACTTCCTGCCGTGGGACCTCAAGCTTCCGGACGGAGCACCGCCGCGCGAGCAGTGCCTGAGCCGGCGCGACTCGTACGACGCCGTCGCCGTCCCCGGTGGGGAAGGCCTGGTCTTTGTGGAGATTGTTCTGCGGCCCGACGCATGTCCGATGGACGGAGAGGTGCTTCTGGATGCAGGTGGCCTCTATGCCATCGACACCAGGAACGGGCGCATTCTCTCGGCCCGGCGTTGATGGAAGCTTCAGCCGCTCTGCCCGCCTGACCGTGGAGCAGGCGGCTGCCAATCCCGGCTATCCTGGGCCCGATGCGGACGCTGTTCATCGGAGACGTGCACGGGTGCGCCGACGAGCTGGACGCTCTCCTCAAGGAGTGCGGCTGGCAGAAGGGCGAGCGCGTGGTGCTCGTGGGCGACCTCGTCGCCAAGGGCCCCGACTCGGCCGGCGTGGTGACCCGGGCCCGCGAGCTGGGCCTGCTCGCCGTGCGCGGCAACCATGATGAGCACGTGCTCCGCTGGTACCAGGGCCAACAGAAGCCGGGAAAGAAGCTCAAGCCCGAGCACCAGCAGGTGCTCGACACCCTGCGCCTCGACGACTGGGACTTCCTCGACGGCCTGCCCCTCTACCGCCGCCTGCCGGAACTCAACGCCATCGCCGTGCACGGTGGGCTCGTCCCGGGCGTGCCGCTCAAGGAGCAGCGCCAGGAGCATCTGCTCAACCTGCGCAGCATCTCCTCGGACGGCACCCCTTCCAAGCGCGTGGAGGATGGCGCCCCGTGGGCCAGCCACTGGCGCGGGCCCGAGCTCGTCCTCTTCGGGCATGACGCCGTGCGCAGCCTGCAGAAACACCCCCACGCCTACGGGTTGGACACCGGCTGCGTCTACGGCGGCCGGCTCACCGCCTACTCCATGCCCGAGGACCGCTTCTTCTCCGTGAAGGCCCGCCGTACCTATATGGAGATGGACGGCTCGCCCTGAGCGGGGCTCTGCTGTCCCCACGCCATGCCGACAGGCTGCCCCGATGAGACCGAGCTGACCGACTTCGTGCAGGGGCTCCTCGAGGAAGAACCCCTGGCGAAGCTCGAGGCCCACCTCGACGGCTGCCAGTCCTGCCGCCAGGTGGTGGTGATGCTCGCCGGCGGCGACGCCGTCCTCACCAAGCCCACCCAGGCCGAGCCCTCGCCAGGCGCAGGCGCCAGGCTCTCGCGCGGCATGGAGCTGGGCCGCTATGTGCTCCTGGACCGCATTGGACTGGGCGGCATGGGCGTCGTGTTCGCCGCGTATGATCCGGAGCTGGACCGCAAGGTGGCCCTCAAGCTGCTGCGCTCGGACTGGGCCGCCGGCCCGGGCGCGGTGGAGGCCCGCTCGCGGCTGTGGCGCGAAGCGCAGGCCCTGGCCCGGCTGTCTCACCCCCACGTCGTCACCGTGCATGACGTGGGCGTGCATGGCGAGAGCCTCTTCATCGCCATGGACTTCGTGGACGGCGTCACCCTCACCCGGTGGCTCAAGGCCCAACCCCGCGGCTGGACCGAGGTGCTCGACTGCTTCCTCCAGGCCGGCCGCGGGCTGGCCGCCGCGCATGCCGCCGGGCTGGTGCACCGCGACTTCAAGCCGGACAACGTCCTCGTCGGCCGGGATGGGCGGGTGCGTGTCACCGACTTCGGCCTGGCCCGCATCTCCGCCGGCCCGCGCGAAGAGGGCGCCGCGCTGCCCCTGAGCCCCTCCTCCGCGGAGAGCATGACGCAGCAGGGCATCCTCATGGGCACGCCCGCGTACATGCCTCCCGAGCAAATGGATGGCACCCCCGCGGACGCGCGCAGCGACCAGTTCAGCTTCTGCGTCGCGCTCTACGAGGGCCTCTACGGCGAGCGCCCCTTCACCGGCGACTCGCCCAGCGCGCTGGCCCGCACCATTCGCGAGAGCCCCCCGACTCCTCCGCGCGACAGCCGCGTGCCCACCTGGGTACGCCGCGCCCTGCTCCAGGGCCTGGCCGCCGACCCTTCCGCGCGCCACGCCTCGATGGACGTGCTGCTCTCGGCCCTCACCCGGAAGCCACTGTGGGTGCGCTGGCGCAGCGCGGCCGCCGTGGTGGGCGCCGCGGCCCTGGTGGGCGGCGGCGTGGGCTTTCTGGGCGCGCGCCACCAGGACACCACGCGCTGCACTGGCTTCGAGCGCCGGCTCTCCGGCCTCTGGGACGCGGACCGCAAGGCGAAGCTGGAAGCCGCCTTCCGCGCCTCGGGCATGCCCCTGGCCGAGGCGGCGTGGGCCTCCACCTCCCGCACGCTCGACGCCTATGCCGCCTCGCTGGTGAGCATGGAGCGCGACTCGTGCGAGGCCACCCATGTGCGCGGCGAGCAGTCCGAGCGCCTGTTGGACCTGCGCGGCGTGTGCCTGGACCGGCGGCGCGAGTCCCTGCGGGCCGCGGTGGACCTGATGCTCCAGGCGGACCGCGCGGTGCTGGAGAAGGCGCCCGAGGCCTCGCACGCGCTGCCCAGCCTCCAGCGCTGCGCCGACCGCGAGGCCCTGTCCAGCCTGGCGCCGCTGCCGGAGGACCCCGCCGTCCGCCAGAAACTCAGCGCGCTGCAGTCCGTGATGGCCGAGGCCCACGCGCTCTACGAGACGGGGCAGAACACGCGCGCCCTCGCGCGGGTGAAGGAGGCCGTGGAGGGTCTGCGTGCCCTGCGCTACCGGCCCTCCGAGGCCGCCGCGCTGCACCTGCTCGGCAAGGTGGAGTCCGCCGCCGGCCAGTTCCCCCAGGCCTGGGAGGCGCACAACGAGGCGCAGCGCGCCGCGCTGGCTGGGCGGGATGACGACCTGCTGCTGCGCGCGCTGATGGGGCAGATGTACGCCGAACTCGAGGGCAAGGGGCAGATCCCCGAAGCCGAGCGCACCACCCGCCTGGCGGAGGCGGTGCTGGAGCGGGTCGGAGAGACCTCCGAAGCGGCTGGCATCTACCACCGCTTCCGTGGCCTGCTCCTCTACCGCAAGGGTGAGCACGCGCAGGCCATGGCGAGCCTCCGCCGGGCGCTGGAAATCTGGGAGAAGGTGCTGGGCCCCGAGCACCCCCAGCTGACCGACGCTCACACGGGCATGGGCATCGTCCTCAATGCGCAAGGGCGCTACGACGAGGCGCTGGTGCACTACCGGCATGCCCTGGAGGTCATCCGCCGCGCGTACGGTCCCGAGCACCCGCTGTGCGCCGTGCACCTCAACAACATGGCCACCTCGCTGCGGCTGCAGGGCAAGGTGTCCGAGGCGGTGACGGTGCAGACCGAGGCGCTGGCCCTGAGCGAGCGCGGGCTGGGCCCCGAGCACCCCTCCACCGGCATGATGCGGGCGAACCTGGGCGACGCGCTGCTGCGCCAGGGCAAGGCGCGCGAGGCCCTGGCGCAGTACGAGCGCGCCCTGCCGGTGCTCACCGCCGCGCACGGCCGCGTCCACCAGCGCGTGGCCTCGGTGCTGATGAGCGTCGGCAACGCGCACTCGGACCTGGCCGAGGGGCCCCAGGCCGAGGCCGCCTACGCGGAGGTGCTCGCCCTGCAGCAGAAGCTGCTCGGCCCGGAGCACCCGGAGGTGGCGCTCACCTACAACAACCTGGGCGCGCTGATGCTGGAGATGGAGCGCTACGCCGAGGCGCGACGGCTGCTCCTGCGCGCCCGCGAGCTGTGGGAGAAGGCGCTCGGTCCCGAGCATCCCAAGGTGGCCTCCGTCGTGCTCAACCTGGCCAGGGTGGACCTGGCGGAGGGGCGCTCGCAGGCGGCGCTCACCGGCTTCCAGCGGGCGCTGGCGGTGCGGCAGAAGGCGCTCGGCCCCGAGCACCCCAAGGTGGTGACGTCGCTCACGCTGGTGGGCGAGGCCACCCACCGGGTGCACGGCGCGCGCGCCGCGCTCGAGCCCCTGGAGCGCGCGGTGGCGCTGGCGGCGAAGGTGGAGCTGCCTCCCATGG
>DASVVJ010000317.1:0-11596 GCA_036389955.1 Myxococcaceae bacterium | reverse complement strand
CTGGTTTCTACCGGAACCGCGAGGCTTACGCCTTGTTCGGCTCCATCTTCGGAATCGCCTCGATCGCGTCGAGGATCTTCCGCTTGTCCTTCTTCTCCGGCGACTTCGGAGGAGCCGTCACGCGCGGAGGCGGCCGCTCACGCGTCAGCGCCCCACCCTGCAGCAGGATGTTCACGTCCTCGGCGTCCAGCGTCTCGTACTCCACCAGCGCGTCGGCGACACGCTGCAGCGCATCCTTGTTCTCGGTGAGCAGGCGCTTGCCGTTCTCATAGCAGCCAATGACGATTCCGCGCACCTCGGCGTCAATCTGCCGCGCCGTGTCCTCGGAGTAGTCCTTCGCCGCGCTGAAGTCACGGCCGAGGAACACCTCGCCCTCGCTCTTGCCGAAGGCCAGGGGCCCCAGCTTGTCGCTCATGCCCCAGCGGCACACCATCGCGCGAGCCGTCTCGGTGGCGCGCTCGATGTCGTTGGAGGCGCCGCTCGACATCTCGTTGAACATGATCTCCTCGGCGAGCCGGCCGCCCATCGCCATGGTGATCTGGTCGAGGATCTGCTTCTTGTACCCGTTGACCTTGTCCTCGGTGGGCAGGCTCCAGGTGACGCCCAGGGCCTGGCCACGCGGGATGATGGTGACCTTGTGGAGCGGATCGCAGCCGGGCAGCAGCTTGGCCAGCAGCGCGTGGCCAGCCTCGTGCACCGCGGTGTTCCGCTTCTCCTTCTCGGTCATGATCATGGACTTGCGCTCCGGGCCCATGAAGACCTTGTCCTTGGCGGCCTCGAAGTCGCTCAGGTCCACGCGCTCCTTGTTCTGCCGCGCGGCCATCAGCGCCGACTCGTTCACCAGGTTCTCCAGGTCCGCACCCGTCATGCCCGGCGTACCGCGGGCGATGACCTCGAGGTCCACCTCGGGAGCCAGCGGCACGCGCTTGGTGTGCACCTTGAGCACGCCCAGGCGGCCCTTCAGGTCCGGACGCGGCACCACGATGCGCCGGTCGAAGCGGCCGGGACGCTGCAGCGCGGGATCCAGCACGTCCGGGCGGTTGGTGGCGGCAATCAGGATGACGCCCTCGTTGGACTCGAAGCCGTCCATCTCCACCAGCAGCTGGTTGAGCGTCTGCTCGCGCTCGTCATGACCGCCGCCCAGGCCGGCGCCACGGTGACGGCCCACCGCGTCGATTTCGTCGATGAAGATGATGCACGGGGCGTTCTTCTTGCCCTGCTCGAACAGGTCGCGAACGCGGCTGGCGCCCACGCCGACGAACATCTCCACGAAGTCCGAGCCGGAGATCGAGAAGAAGGGCACGCCAGCCTCGCCGGCCACCGCGCGGGCAAGCAGCGTCTTACCCGTACCAGGTGAGCCCATCATCAGCACGCCCTTGGGGATGCGGCCACCGAGCTTGGTGAACTTCTTGGGGTCCTTGAGGAACGCGACGATCTCCTCGAGCTCCTCCTTGCACTCATCGGCGCCGGCCACGTCGGCGAACGTGACCTTGTTGTGGCTCTCGTTGAGCAGCTTGGCCTTGGACTTGCCGAAGGTCATCGCCTTGCCGCTGCCACCCTGCAGCTGGCGCATGAAGAAGATGAAGAACAGGAACAGGAACACCACCGGCATCCACTGGCCGAGGATGGTGAGCCACAGGTTGTTCTGCTCTTCCTTCTCGTACTTCACGTCCACGCCCATGCCCTGCAGCTTGTTGAGCATGGTGCTGTCGGCCAGGGGCCCCGTCGTGCGGAACTTGTCGTTGGTGTCAACGAACTTGCCCGAGTAGGTGTTGCCCTTGACGGAGAGCTCGCGGACCTTCTTTTCCTCAATCTTGGTGAGCAGCGCCGTGAAGCTGGGCTCCTGCACCTGCTCGTTGCCCTGAGAGAAGAAGTTATAGAAGGCCACGAACAGGACAATGAGGATGACCCAGAGGCCGATGGTCTTGTAAGTCGAACGCACGTGTCAGCTGCCCTTTCGAAAGCTTGGCGGGTACGGGCCGCGCTGGAAAACTCCAGCTATTTCAACAATTTGCCCCCAGGCCTGGCGATCTGCCCGACCTTGGACCGTATCAGCAACAGCAAAACGCCCTCAACTATTTAGGGTCCTGACTGCCTACCTCCGCCCCCACATAGTGCGAACTCTATAACGGAGCGCTGGCCGCGTCGCTTGGAGCCGGAGGGAACGCCCAGAGCGACTGTTCGGCAGAGACCTTCTGAGCCACCGGAGCCCACAGCCCCGGCACCCAGAGCAACTGGCCCCCCGCATCCACCACCACCGGATAAAGATCCCGACGCTCGGCGGGCAGCCGAAGGTCCACGAACAGGTCCTGTAGCTTGCGAGAGCCCCGGGGCCCGTGCACCCGGTCTCCTGGCCTGCGGGTGCGCACCGTGAGCGGCCAGGGTGTCCCGGCCGGCAGCGGCAGCACGAGCGCGCCCCGAGGCGGCGCGGGCTTCCTGCTCACCGTGAAGCGCCAGCCCGTGCCCTCCAGCGTGCCCGTGGCGTCATCTCCATTCAGGACCAGCACCGCGGGTTCGAAGGAGCGCTGAAGCCGGACGCAGCGTACGCTCCCGCCCGCCGCGCGCAGCTGAAGACCTCCACTGAGCGTCGCGGGACGGCCCTGGGCCACGGCCTCGAGCACGCGCCCCAACGTGGCCTCATCCACGACAGCTCCTGCCTGAGCGAGCAGGCGCGCGAGCACCCGGCGCTTGAGCGGCGGCTCCAGGGCCCGCAGACCCACGGCGTCCAGGCTGCCATCGGCCAGCGCGAGCCGGCGCCAGGCTGCGTCCGCCAGCTCGCTCAGCAGCGCATCATCCTCCGCCGCCAGCCGCGCGAACGAGGCCAGGCGCTCCGTCACCGCATAACCCGCCGCGCGCGAGAGCACCGGCAGCACGTCATGGCGGACCCGGGCGCGGAACAGCTCGCGGTCCGCGTTCATCGGATCCACCACGAAGCCCTGGCCCTGCTCGCGCAGAAACGCTTCCACCTGCTCGCGCGTACATTCGAGCAGCGGGCGGACAACCGAGCCCCGCTGAGGAAGGATGCCCGCCGCGCCTCGCAGGCTGGTGCCCCGCGCCAGCCGCATGAGCACCGTCTCCGCCTGGTCCGACGCCGTGTGCGCGGTGGCCACCGCCGCCAGCCCGTACTCCAGGCGAAGGGCCTCGAGCGCCGCATACCGCGCCTCACGTGCGCGCGCCTCCATCCCCGCCCCCGCTTGCAGCCCGAGCGAGCGCACGTGGCACATCAGCCCGTACCGCGCCGCCAACCTCCCCACGTCCCGGGCCTCCTGCGCCGCTTCGGGCCGCAGCCCGTGGTCCAGCGTGGCCACCTCCACCGTGAGTCCCAGCTCGGCCCGCACCCGCGCCGTGCCCACCAGCAGCGCCGTGGAGTCCGCCCCTCCCGAAACCGCCAGCAGCACCGAGCGGCCCTCGAGCCCAAAGCGACGAAATGCCGCCCTCAGCATCTTCAAAAACGCAGGCGTCACAGGGGCAGTGCGGGGCATCGAACAGAAGAGGAATGGATTTTTTCGCGACTGCGTTACATCGATCACCGTCGGTTGAAGCCGCTGGGGGTGATTCTTATGATCTTCCCAGTAGGACGACGGGCGGAATGTGCAGGGCGGCGGCGGGTGTTGAGTCCTTTGATCTTCGGAACTTCATAGCGTTGGACCTAGGGGTCCCCCCCCTCCCCCTCTGGGTCCACGGGACCGCTGAGACTCGTTCTTGGCGGTCCCTCTTTCCGGAAGCGCCCCGGGCCTCTCTTGAGGCCCGGGGCGTTTCTCTTTTCGGGCTTTCCCTGCTCTTCCGGCTCCTACTTCTCCCCCTGTCTGTCCCGGGATTCCACGCTGCCGAGAGCCTTCCGCTGCGATAAAAGGTTCTTGACTGGGCCTTGGCGCACTTCGTCGAACTGGGCGTTGAAACCGTTGACCCGCTGGTGCGTCTGTCGGATAACCCCCCCGGTGTGTCTCAGGTCGTCACCTCGCATCCGCTCCGGAGACTCGGTATGGCAGGCACCGACAAGCGCAAACAATCGCTGTACTTCCCCGAAGAGATGTTGAAGGAAATCCAGGAGGAAGCGAATCGGCAGGACCGCTCCCTTTCCTGGGTTGTCCAGCAGGCGTGGAAGATCGCCCGCGAGCGCATCAAGGCCTTCCCGGCCGTCAATGATGTCACTGGCGATGAACGCCAGGATCCTCGCGAGGAGTAAGAACAAGCATGTCGTCCACCGATCACCGTAAGCAAAGTCTCTACTTCCCGGAGGACATGCTCGAGGAGATTCAGCGCGAGGCGACCCGTCAGGATCGCTCGCTGTCCTGGATCGTCCAGCAGGCCTGGAAGGTCGCCCGCGGCGACATCCGGAAGATGCCGTCCGTCAACGACGTGCTGTCTCCTCCGCCGAAGCCTGCGGCGGCCCCCGTGGCCACCGCAGCTCCGGTGGCCGCTGCGGCCGCCGACGGCGAGCCCAAGGTCTGATGCCCTGCCCCGCCAGTGCCCTCAGCGTGAGGGCCTGGGGGGGATGGCGCAGTTGTCGAAGACGATGCGCGGCGACTCTCTGAGGGGCCGCGCATCACTCGAGTACGTCGACTTCATGTAGGCCGCGGCGATGTTGGAGTCCACTCCGCCCAGCTTGCGTGACTGCACCGGGTTGCGCTCGGGGTCCGTGCTCGCGTTGGCGAAGATGGGCCCATAGCCATCTCCTCCCTCGAGCAGGAAGTCTGGGGCGGCCAGGCGATAGAGCACGTCCGCGCGGGCGGGACGCTGCACCACGCGGCTGCCCACCGTCATCGCCACGATGCGCTGGCCTCGCGGGCGCTCACAGTCCACGCGCACGGTGGTGCTCTCGGACACGTGCAGGAAGCCGCCAAAGGTGGTGGAGATGGGTTGCCCGGCGGGGATGAGGTTGCCCACCGAGTGCTCCATCATGTCCAGCAGCTGCTGCTCGGTGAGGTTCACCGTCACCAGGCTGTTCTCGAAGAGAATCACCTCGTGGAACACGCCGTCGGTGAGCGGGCCCCTGGGCAGCGAGGTGCGGGTGACGCACAGGCCCTCGGCGCGGATGGCGCCGCCGTTGATGATGCCCAGCTCCGCGGGCGTCGAGGAGTCATCCTCCGCATGCTGGAAGGCATCCGCGGCCATCTGCCCCAGGGCGTTGTTGTCGTGCCGGGTGAAGGGCCGGTCCAGGAACACGTCCTCGCCCAGGACGCCGAGCACGGCATCCGGGTTGGGCACCAGCGGCTGGCAGGGATCGTTGTACGACAGGCAGCCGAGGCCCGGAACGAGCGCGGCGGCCAGCACGGCGGCGAGCAGCGGGCGGTTCATCAGTAGCGAGCCCTCAGGGTGAGGTAGGCGGACTGGCCCTCGCGAGGCAGCAGGCCGGGAACACGGTCTGGCCGGGGCACATCGTCGCGCAGGTCGTGGTCGAACAGGTTGTGCGCCACCAGGGCCACCTCGAAGTGCTCGGCGATGGGCTCGGTGCGCAGCTGCGCGGTGATGAGGCTGTAGGCGGGGATCTTGTAGCGGCGGATGAGCTCCAGCACCGAGCGGCTGTTGTTGCGGCGCTCGGCGCCCGCGCGCACCACCACGTCGAAGTTCACCCAGTCGCCAATGGGCATGGACAGGCCGGCGTTGAAGCGGGCCTGGGGGGTGTCGGTGAGCAGGCGGGACTGGGAGGGCAGCTCCAGGTCCTCGGCGCGGAAGAAGCTGGCGTTGACCCAGGCATTGGCGCGCTTGGAGGCCTCCAGGCGGGCCTCTGCCTCGATGCCGTAGACGCGCACGCCCAGCTCGCGGTTGCGCAGCGGGACGATGTTGCCAGTGGTGTCCACGGGGACGATGGGCGAGTTGAAGCGCTCGTAGAAGGCGTTGCCGCGCAGGCGCACGCGCGAGTCACCGGCGGCCTGAATGAGGTCCACGCCCAGCTCCACGGTGTCCACCGTGGCGGGGCTCAGGAGCGGATTGCCCTCGAAGCGGCCCTGGTTGTAGTCGGTGTCGGGGATGCGCTCGGCCAGCTCCTGCACGGTGGGCGAGCGGAAGGCGCGGCCATAGAGCGCCTTGAGCACCAACGTGTCCGTGGCGGCGAAGACGAGCCCCACGCGGGGGTTGATGCTGGGCACCAGCTTCGAGCCGGTGATGGCGCCATCGTCATCCGCGCTGGGCAACTGGGTGACGTCCACGCGAACACCGAAGGTGAGCGTCAGCGGGGCGAGCACGGTCCATTGATCCTGGGCGAAGAAGCCCAGCGTCATGCGCTTGGAGGCGGGGCCATCCGTCACGTCCGAGGTGTCCAGCCCCTCGAAGGCCGTGAGCTGAGACAGCCGGCCGTTGGTCCGGGTGTAGTTGGTCTCGTAGGCGTAGCCGCCCATCATCTGCAGCTCGGCCACCAGGCCCAGCGAGAGCCGGTTGGTGGAGCCCAGGGCCAGGTCCGTGTCGGCGCTCAGGCCCAGAGTGCGCACGGTGACGCGCGTCTGCTCCAGCAGCCCCTCGGGGAAGGCCACGTCGTTGATGCGGAAGTCCCGGGGAGCGATCTGGAAGAGCCGTCGGGTGCTCTGCTGATCGAAGTAGCCGCGTGCGCGCAGCAGGACTCCTTCGGCCAGCGGCCGCTCGTACTCCACGTCCAGCAGCCCCATGCTCCAGCTCAGGTCCGAGTCCTCGCCCACCGAGTCGAACAGGCCCATGAGCGCCGTGCGGTCCTCGGTGAGAAAGCGCGCCGAGGAGCTGAGCCGGCCCGCTGCGCCAAAGTCGTAGGAGAAGCCCAGGCTGGCGTTGAAGAGCAGGCGCTCATCCTGCGTGCTGCCGGCCGGGTCGCTGGCCTCACGCAGCCGCTGGGCCAGAGTGTCCTGGTCCAGCGCATCCGTGTCGATGGGAGCGGAGTCTCCACCCTGGTTCCACACGTCCACATCTCCGAAGAGCCGCAGCTCGCCCGCGGAGACGCCCGCGGAGACGTGGGCATCCAGCGTGGGGGCGAGCGGATCATCGCCCTGGTTGGTGAAACCACCACCGGAGGCAGTAACACGAACCCCTTCGCTGCGATCCGTGACGAGGTTGACGACGCCCAGGAAGGCCCCGGCGCCATAAAGGGCCGAGCCCGGGCCGCGGATGACCTCGACCCGGTCCAGATTCTCCACGGGAAGGTTCATCAGCGCCCGGCCATCGAAGAAGCTGTTGAGCCGGTGGCCGTTGAGCAGGAAGAGCACCTCTGCGTCGTTGCGCAGCCCGCGCACGGCCACGCGGTGGAAGCCCTGCACATCCCGGCTCACGGTGAGCCCGGGCACCACGTCCAGCACATCCGCCACGGTGCGGGCACCGAACGCGCGAAGCTGCTCACGGCCAAAGGAGGCGGCGATGGCCGGCACCCGGGAAACCGTCTCCGAGTGGCGGGTGGCGATCGCCAGGGTGTCCTCGGCGGTGTAGAGGGCCAGATCCTCCTCCAGCTCGGAGCGTGCCGCCGAGCCGGTGGACGCCGCCGGAGCCGGGAATGCGGAGGGCTCCACCGGGGCCGGTGCGGGCGAGGAAACGGCGGACTCCTGCGGCTCGGTGGGAGCGGAGGACCTGGACGCCGGTGCGGAAGGCTTGGAGGCGGAAACCTGCGCGCCCTTGCGCCCACCACTCCGGGGAGCGGGAGCGGCGGGAGCTTCACTTTCGGGCAGCTCGGCGGCGAGCGCGGCCAGGGCGTCGTCATCGGCCCCGGAGGCCTTCGAGGCGCTCCGAGGTGCCGGGGGAGCCTCGGCCTCCGGTTCGCTCCCCTTCTTGCGTCCGGAGGACTTAGAGGGGGAAGGCGGCGGTGGCTCACGGACCTCGGCGACGACCGGCCTGGTGGCTCGCGGAAGCTCCCCGGCGACGAGGACGCGCGTGGGGCGGGCGCCCGTCTGGAACAGAGGAATGCGCTCGCCATCCTTGCGCACGCCCTCCACGTAGTACTCGACGCCGGGCGGCACCATGTGCTCGGCGGGGATGGTGCCGCGGTACAGGTCGCCGTACTGCCGCTCCAGAGAGGTCTCGGTGTACGGCTCACCCGGGCCCCGGTAGCGGATGACCAGCTCGGACAGCCGCCTGCCGTCATCGACCAGGGTGCCCTCGAGCCTCAGCGGCTGGTTGGCCTCGGCCTTGGCGGGCGCGGAATGCAGCAGGACCGCTTGCTCCTCGGCAGCGGCGGGGAGGGCCACGAGGAGCACGAGGCACAGCAGCGTCGTTCGTGCGAGAGCAGTCTTCAAGTGCACAGCGATGGTCCATTGCCCATACCTGTGAAGTCAAGGAAGGGGGACAGAACGTCCGCGCCGTTTTTTTGCCGGCCTCGAAAGCGCGTGCGACCTTGATCGCCGCCTTCCATGCGCGCGTCGCTTGCCCTCCATCTTGCACTGTTTCGCCGGCAGAAGGCGCAGATCGCCCGAGCCGTCGAAGATCAGACCACCGCCTTCCGGACCTACGAGGCCCGTTACCGGCGGCGGACGGCCAGCTACCACCAGGTGCTGCCGCTGGCGGCGGTGCACCAGCGGGTGCGCGCCGCGGACGTGGTGTACGTGGGCGACTACCACACCCTGCCGTTGGCCCAGGAGACGTACCTGGGGCTGGTGGAGCGGACCCTGGAGACGGGCCGCCGGGTGATCCTGGCGCTGGAGTGTGTGGAGGGCCGCCATCAGGCCTCGCTGGATGCCTACCTGGCAGGCAGGCTACCGGAGCGCACGCTGCTCGAGCGGCTGGGACGGGCTCCGGGCTCGGGCACCCCGGATGGCTGGTCGAGCTTCCGTCCCCTGCTCACCTTCGCGCGGCGCCACAAGCTGGAGGTGGTGGGCATCGACCGGCGGGTACAGGGAGAGCGTTCGCTGGAGCTGCGCGATGCCTACGCGGCCGAACGCATTGCCCGGGCGGCGCGAGCAGAGGACCGGCCGCAGGTGCTGGTGCTGGTGGGCCAGTACCATGTGACGCCGTGCCACCTGCCGGCGCAGGTGGAGCGGGCGCTCGGAGAGGAGCACGCGCGACGAGGGCTGGTGGTGTACCAGAACTGTGAAGGCATCTACTGGCGGCTGGCGCGGCAGGGCCAGGCGGGCGCGGTAGAGGCGGTGGAGCTGGCGGACGGCTCGGTGTGCCTGCTGAACGCGTCACCCGTGGTGTGCCAGCAGAGCTTCCTGGACTACCTGGAGGCCGAGGCGGGAGATGCGCCGATCCGGGATCGAAGCGCGGCGGATCGCTTCCGGGAGATGGCGAGCCTCATCGCGCGGCTGGCGGGAGTCCCGGTGGGCCGGGCGCTGGAAGAGGTCGAGGTGGCGACGGCGGCGGACGGGGACGTGCTGGCGCGCATCCAGCAGCGCGGACGCTTCACGCAGACGGAGCTGGCGCAGCTGCGCCGGCACATTCTGTCGCGGGAGAGCAGCTACATTCCGCGGGCACGGACGGCCTACCTGGCCTCGCTGTCCCTGAACCACGCGGCGGAGGAAGCGGCCCACTTCGTGCGGCACTGCGCGGTGGGAGACGCGATGGAGGCGCCGCGGCGAGCCTCGGACGCCTTCTACGCGCGGTGCATGGAGGAAGCGCTGGGCTTCTTCGGCTCGAAGCTGGTGAACCCGCGCCGGGGCTGTGCGGGGCCGGCGGAGTGGGCGCGGCGGTTCGCGAAGACGCGCGGCGTGGAGCGGCAAATCGCGGCGTTCGTGCTGGCGCACAAGGCGGCGGAGACCGAGGGCCCGGACGAAGGGGTCAAGCTGCTGCCGCTGCGGCGGGACCGGCTCTTCCACGGCGTCAGCCACGCGCTGGGCTACATGCTGGGAGATGCGCTGTACCGGGCGTTTGACTCGGGACGGGTGGACAAGGCGGAGATCCGGGCGCTGTTCCGGGATCCGCTGACGGACCCCCGTGGGGCGTATTTCTCCTGGGTACACCGGACCTGACTTGGCGCTTGAAAGAGCCGCACGGGAGGCGAACCCGGCTTCACTCCGAACATCCAGTCCATCGTCACGACGAAGCCGGAGCTATAGCTCCGCACAAGGCTGCAATAGATCGAACCAGCTTGTCGAAGGACGGTGAGCGCTCACGCAGAAATGCGATTTTGATGCGCCGCGTCTCATCCAGCTGATGCACCGTGGGCGAGTAGTCGGGAACGAGCTTTCTCATCGTGCTTTTGGCCCCACGTCCCGTGACTGGTACGGCCACACCCGCGGCCCTGAGTTCCGCGTCCGAGCGATTGAGCAGAAGCCATGTTTCGTATTCATGGACTGCCATCACAGCGACCCCTGCTCCAAGCCGGTTCATGACACGCGTGGCATCAGGCCCCCACGCGGCTGCGCAATCTTCGTCCTCATCACAGAGCAGCAGAACTGCATTGGCAGGGCGTGGACGTCTCAGCGCCAGCGTCATGGCTTTGAGCACTTCATCCTCTCGACAAGGTCGGCGAGGTTTCGGATGACGTGCGTCTACGAGCGCAGAGCGCTTCCGGCGAATCGGATCCGGATCGACAACCCAGTTCTGGACTGCCAGGTACGCCATGACTCGAACGCACAGGTTCGGTATAGCGGCGACTTCTCCCTCTCCTTCGACGACGCAGACGAGTCGATTCACGGCTTGAAATCGCGCGGGTCCAGGGACTCTGGCTCGTCACCTTCGATTCGAAGAGGCTCGCTCCGTGCGAGTTCCGAAAGACTGAAGAGCCGCTCTCGAACGATTTCTCGCTGGGCAGTAGCCAACGGGCCTATCCGGGTGGTTCCGTTTCGATAGCTGCACACGAGGAGTTCTTCATCCTGCGCGGCATCCAGCAGCTCGGGGCTATGGGTGGTCACCAGCACGGACCCTTGCAATGAGGCACGTTTCAGTACCTCGAAGAGCAGTGCGGCAGCCCCAGGGTGGATGGCCACTTCGGGCTCCTCGACGATGAGCAACTCAGGAGAGTCCGTCGAATGATCCGCAGGCCGGGTGACCGTCTGAGCCGCGACGATGATCCCTAGTGCCCGAAGCGCTCCTTCAGACATCTGGGAGGCAGTGAAGTGCGCCACCCCTGAGGCCTGTTGCTGACTGAATCGCAGGACCAGGAACCCTCCTGCATCTTCAATGACGATATCTTCCAGCCCTGGAATCAATCGTCGCATGGCGGCTAGCACAAACTCGAAGCTTCCTCCTGCCTGGCTGCGGAGCCTCCGAAGCACACTGGTAAGATTGCGACCGCTCTCCTCCAGTTTGCCGGCCTCACCGCGTGGTTGAGGGGAACGCATCTGAGACAGATCCAACTGCAGGCGACGAACGATGAGGGTGTTCCAGGGAACCAGTTGCCTCGCGAACAGCATGAGACTTGTTGTCGGAGGGAGGGCGTCCGGCTTGAAGGGCATCGTCTCGGCGATGGTTCCTTCCGTGCGAGTGAGCCGGAGAGCGGTCCTGCCTGCGTTGAGTTCTTCGTAGGTTTCGTCCTGGAATCTCCACTCGGTCCCCTCATGGGAGACGAGCGAGAAGGAGTGTTCGACATAAACTGCGTCGAGCAACTCCCTGTTCATGGCAGCGCGTATGCGTCCTTGAATCGGGTCGGTTTCCTCAATGCCCCAACGACGGATGGCCGCGAGCCCTCCACGCGCTTGGACTGCGGACGCTGCGTCGAAGCTCATGTCGCTTGCGAGTACGAGAGCATCGACGAAGTTGGTCTTCCCGC
>DASVVJ010000316.1:0-3240 GCA_036389955.1 Myxococcaceae bacterium | reverse complement strand
CCACCAACGGTTCCATGCTTCGCCTCGCTCATCGCCTGGAGGAACAGGTCCTCCAGCGAGAAGCGGGCCGGCTGCACCTTCGTGACCCGGCCACCCGCGTTCAGCACGCTCTTGAGCAGCGGCTGCACGTGGGCGTCACCGGCACGCACCAGCAAGCGGTTGGACAGGTCCTGCACCTGCTCCAGCGGGTGGCCCAGGCCCTTGATGGCCTCGGCTCCCATGCCCTCGATGGTGAGCTCCACCAGCGGCACCTGGGTGGTGAGCAGGTCCTGCACGCTGCCCTCACGCGCCAGCCTGCCGTTGACGAGCACCGCCACCCGCGTGCAGAGCGCCTCCACGTCCGGGATGATGTGCGTGCAGAACAGCACCGTGGTGCCCCGCTCGCGCTCGGCGAGGATGAGGTCGCGAATCTCGCGCCGGCCCACCGGATCCAGGCCGCTCGTCGGCTCGTCCAGCACCAGCAGCTTGGGCTTGCCCACGATGGCCTGCGCCAGGCCAACGCGCTGCACCATGCCCTTGGAGTAGCGGCGGATCTGCAGGCCCGCCGTGCGCGACATACCCACCGCGCCCAGCACCTCCTTCACCCGCGTGTCCAACTCCTGGCCGCTCAGCCCGACGAGCTGCCCGGCCAGCCGGACGAACTCCTCACCGGTGAGGTACTCGTATGGGGCGGGGTTCTCCGGCAGGAAGCCCACATTGCGCCGAGCCTCCTTGGCGTCCGGCGCGTGCCCGAAGATGCGGGCCATGCCGCTCGTGGCCTGCACGAGGTTCATCAGGATCTTGATGGTGGTGGACTTGCCCGCCCCGTTGGGGCCGAGCAGTCCGTAGACCTGTCCCGGCTGGATGGCGAGGTTGAGGCCTTGCAGGGCCAGCACCCGCTTGTTCATCCAGAAGCCCAGCCGGTACGTCTTCGACAGGTCCCTGGTTTCGATGGCCAGCGTCTCGTTGGCGCTCATGGGGGTGTCTGAGAGTCCTGGGGTGGTTGCTGCTGCTCTTGCTGCTGCTGCTGCTCCTGTTGCTGCTGTTCCAGGAGCTTCTGCTGTTCCTTCTCGAGAGCCTTCTTGCGGAAGTCCACGGGCTCCAGCCGCAGTTTACTGAGGTTGGTGACAGCGCGGCCCTCGGGGCTGATGCCGATGATGCCGCCCATCGGATCGGCGGGGACCTTGGGCAGGTCTCCCTTGTCCACCAGGTCGGAGAGCTTCTCGGGCAGCGTCCCCTCGCGCTTCTTGAAGGCGGCGATGGCGTCATCCACCTGCAGGAGCACCTTCTCGCGGTGGATCTCCAGCACGCGCTCCTCGAACATCTTGCGCATCTCGGGGTCCGTCTCGTTGTCCCGGAAGGACTCCACCAGCGCCAGCGCCGCGTCGAAGCGCCGGTTGTAGGCCAGCAGCCGCGTGGCGATCTCCGGCACGTACTTGTCCACGTTGGGCAGCGAGGCGGCGATGCGCAGATGCTCGGCCGCCAACGCGTGCTCGTTGTGGAAGTAGCTCAGGTTGTACGCCAGGAACAGCCGCAGCGAGGAGTTGTTCGGGAAGTTCTGGACGCCCTTCTCGAGGATCTTCCGCGCCTCGGTGGTGTTCACCCACCTCTCCCGGCCCAGGTTGGTGGGGATGGTGTTGCCCGCGTACAGGTAGACCTTCTCGAACTTGGGATCCAGGTCCGTGACGAGGTCCGAGTAGTAGAAGAGATCCAGGTAGCGGGTGGGGTCCGAGAGATTCTCACCGCCGCGCCCGGCAGCCTGGATGGCCTGTAGCCAGTAGTAGTCGGTGACGAGCGAGCGCTGGCCCGCGCCGAGCACGCGCAACATCTCGATGCGAGGCAGCAGCGGGGCCTGGTAAGGGCCACGAGGCCGCTCGCGCGGCGGCTCGGCGAGCGCGGCGACCGTCCCAATGCCCAACAGCAACAGTGCCAGTGTGAGAAGGGACTTCATGGCGATGGCGGTACCCTAACCGCTCGGGTTGCACGTGCAACCAAGCAGGAGTTCAACAGAGGCTGGACCAGAGAGCGGCTAGCCTAGTTACACGTCACGTCATTGCTGACGTTGTACGGCTCGCCTGCCGACACCGCCTCCGACACACCACCCGTCGTCGGGCAGGCGGGAGTAATCGTGCCATCCGAGGATGACACCAGCCAGGTGTCCGCCGCGTCTGAAGGGTCGTTGTCCACATCTCCCGCGGCAATGCCCAGGAAGTCCCAGTCCTCACCGGTGCCGAAGAGCCCAGGCGTCGCCGCCAGACCGTTGGCGGTGGCCTTGGTGTTCCACACGGTGGAGGCCGGAGGCACGGGGGTGAACAGCGCGGGCAGCCCCGGGAACTTGAACCGGTCCGCCTCGATGCAATCGTCCGTGGAACTCTGCACCAGATCGACACCCGCGCGGCCCTCGGCCGACGTGCAGGGGTCGTTCATGAAGTAGCTGAAGCGGTTGCCTCGCTCGGGGGCGAAGCCCGGAACCCGGATCTCCTCGTACGGCTTTTTCGAGAACGTCCGCAGTCCGGTGAACAGCGTCTTGAGGTTCGAGTTGGCCTCCGACTGCCGGGCACGCGCCTGGAAGCGGAGGAAATTTGGGATGGCGATCGCCGCCAGGATGCCAATGATGGCCACGACGATCATCAGCTCGATCAGCGTGAAGCCACGCGGGTTGCGCCGGAACATGCGAGGATTCCTCCCAAAACAAAACAGGCCGGGATGAACAGCATCCCGGCCTGTCTAGCACGTATGTGGATGTACGTGAATCAGTCGCAGTTCACGTCGTTGCTGATGTTGAACGGCTCGCCGGCGGCGACGTTCTCAGGAGCGCCCGTGTTGGGGCACACCGCGGTCAGCTGACCGTCAGACGAGGAGATCGACCAGGCGTCCGGCTGGTCCAGCTGGGGCTTGTTGTCCACGTCGCCCATGCCGTAGGCCAGGAAGTCCCACGAGTCCTGCGTACCCTCGATACCGGAGGTGGTGGTCAGGCCGTTGGTGGTGGCCTTGCTGTTCCACGCCGCGCCGGCCAGCGGGACGACGGGGAAGAAGTCCGGGAAGCCCGCGAACTTGAAGGTGTCCACGCCGATGCAGGTATCGTCATCGTTCTGCTGCGCGTCGATGCCGTTGCGGTTCTCGAAGTTGGAGCAGCCGTCCTCGAGGTGGTAGCTGTAGCGGTTGCCGCGCTCAGGAGCGAAGCTGGTGGCGCGGATGCGCTCGGGGGGCATGCGCTGCTGGGTGCGCAGACCCGTGAAGAGGCTCTTGAGGTTGGTGTTC
>DASVVJ010000315.1:0-3811 GCA_036389955.1 Myxococcaceae bacterium | reverse complement strand
GGTGGCGATGTGGGGGTTCAGCGACGCCGAGAACAGCAGGAATCCCCCTGGGCCTGGTGGATCCACGATGAGCGAGAGGACGTGCTTGCCGGGGGAGACCGTGGTGCGCTGCTCGGGCATGGACTTGCCGTCGATCCACGGGCCGTGGGAGGTGCCACGCACGTAGGTCCATGACCAGAAGCCGATGTCCGCTCCCGGCCGTCGCCAGCGCAGCACGGCGCCGCCGCACCCGGCGGGCACCTCGCAGTGACTGTGGACCTCCAGCGCGAGCTTTCCCGAGGTCTTCCGGTATCGATTCAGTTCGTTGAGGCGCAGGTCACCCTGATCCGACATGCGCGCATGCTACCGCCCGGACCGTACCGGAGGTTCAGTGCGCTGGCCCGGCATCGCCTGTGTGTTCAGCCAGCCACCTTGTCAGTCGCGTGAGGTTCGGCGTGTGACCCAGGCCGCGCCAGTGCTCCTGGGCCTGCGTGGCGAGGGCTCTCGCCCGCAGGTGTGCTCACCTCTATTGATACAGATTGGCGTAGACGAGGTTGCCGGAGAACCCGGTGCCGTTGTCGCGGTACCACACCGCCGCCGTGTTTCCCGCCGCGTTCGCCACGGCCCGGGGACGCTTCGAGGTGCCCGAGTGCTGCGGCTCGAGCGGCCCCGGTGTGCCGAGCGCGATGCTGCCCTCGGGGTAGCGCACCTGCATCACCCGATCGATGCCCGAGGCGTTCTCCACCCAGAGCAGCTGGAAGTTGCCCTGGCCATCCGCCGCCACCGCGGGCTGGCCCGAGGTGCCCGTCTCCAGCGCCAATCGCACCCAGCCCCCACCCGGGCTGAAGCGCCGGACCTGGATCGCCTGCGGTGACGCGCTTCCGGGCCCTGTCCAGGCCACCAGCGCCCGGCCCCAGGAATCCATCGCCACGCTCGGCTCCTCCGTGGAGGACAGGGCGGCACCCTGCTCCACCGCCGCGCTCCAGCCCGCGCCGGGCACGGACCGCGCCGCGAAGGCCGACACGGAAGAGGCTGCGCCCACCGGCCCCCGGAACACGAGCACCGCTGAACCATCGAGGCTCAGTGCCACCGCCACCGGGGCCAGCGTCGCCGCCTCCGGGAGCTGATCCGCCGCTGTCCACCCAGTGTCCGGAGCGAAGCGGCTGGCCCGCACCCGCGCCGTGCCTCCCGCGTCCGGCTGCACCCACGCCACCAGCGCCTCACCCGTAGGCACCGAGGCCAGCGCTGGCACGGTGGTAGCGCCCGCCTCCGGCTCCAGCACCAGCGGGGCGCTCCAGCCCACGCCCACCCGGAGCCGGGCCGCCCACACGCTCTCCGCCGTCCCATCGGACTGCCGCCACACCGCCAGCGCGTGGCCCGCATCGTCCACCGTCACCCGGGGCGTGCTCACCGGCTCACTCCGGCTCTCCATTACCTGGGGCGTGCTCCAGCCTCCGCCCGGCGCGTACTCGGCCGCGTACAGGTCCGCCTGGGTTCCGTTGCGCAGCACCCATACC
Source organism: Myxococcaceae bacterium (assembly GCA_036389955.1). Taxonomy (GTDB): domain Bacteria; phylum Myxococcota; class Myxococcia; order Myxococcales; family Myxococcaceae; genus DATHBR01. The sequence continues at coordinate 2,315 of DASVVJ010000315.1, read as the reverse complement.
GCCACCGCGCGCCCCGCCGCGTTCATCGACACCGCCGGCTGCTCCGCGTTCCCCGCTCGCACCGAATCCAGCTCCACTGGAGCGGTCCACCCCACATACGGCGTATAGAAGGAGGCGAAGGGCCGGAACGCACTGCCCACGCCCTGGCTCCAGACGGCCACCGTGCGGCCCTGCCCATCCATCGCCACGTCCGGCGTCAGCCCGGGCCGGGCAGTGTGCACCGCGAGCGGCTCGGCGCTCCACGCCCGGCCACGCGTGGTGAAGTTCAACGTGTACGGCGAGGCCAGCGCCCGGCCCGCAAGGTCCGTTACCGCCGTGGACAGCACCACCTGCACCTGCTCGCGGTAGGGCAGCGGCCCCGAGGGCGTGAAGGCGCACGAGGTGGCGCTGTCACAGGCCACCGTTCCCGCCACCGGCGCACCGTGAATGCGCGCCGTGAGGCTGCTGGCGTTGACGGTGGAGGGCTCCACCGGCTCGCTGAAGGTGAAGCGGATGGGCGCCACCAGGTCCACCTCGCTCGCGTTGGGCGAAGGCGTGGTGCTCACCACGGTGGGAATCGCCAGGTCCACCCGGAAGCCATTGGAGCCCACCCACGCCGTGCGGTTGCTCGCCGCGTCCAGCATGCGCACGCAGTGGAAGTAGGTGCCCTCGGACAGGTTCAGGTTGTCCAGCCGCACCCGCGCCGCCTGCACCGTGCTGAAGAAGCTCACCGCGCCCCCCGAGCAGTCCCCCTTCACCGAGAGGAAGTGCTCATACGTGCCAGCCCCCTGCGCGTCGGAGAAGCCCGCCCAGTGTGCCTCCACCGAGTCTCCGGTGAACTGGTGGCTCAGGTCCGCGCCCGGGCCATCCGTCACGGTGGCACCGGCGCTGCTCGGAGGCGTGCTGTCCTCCACGTAGGTGAACGGGCCCGCGCAGGCCGAGGTGTTGCCCGCCTGCTCCCGCACCGCCAGCCACACCCGCGTGGTGCTGTCATCCGGCACGGTGAAGCTCACCGTGACGCTGCCCGTGGGCTCCGCCGGCTGGACGTCCGCGGGAGTCCCCTGGCAGTCCGGCGTGGTGAAGAGCAGGCCCGTGGCGCCCTGGAAAGCCGAGAAGGAGAGGGTGAAGGTGTTGTCGTTGCCCGGGCTGGAGGGCGAAAGCCGGACGTTGGCCGGCGCGGCGGGCGGGGTGCTGTCCTCGGTGTACTCGAGCAACGAGCTGTGGCACCAACCCCGGTTGCCGGCCGTGTCCTCGGCGCGGGCGCTGAAGCTCAGCGTCACGTCATCCACGACGAAGAGCGTGGCCATGAACACGCCCTGCGCATCGGTGAGCGCGGAGGACACCGGTGCTCCCTGGCACACGTCGCCCGAGTAGATCCACACCTTCGTCCCGGGCTCGGAGGTCCCCATCAGCACTGGCGTGTTGACGTTGGACGGGGAGGCCGGCTGGAAGCGGTGGAAGATGGGCTCGGCGGGCTCGAGGTTGTCGGTGACGTAGACCAGCGGGGCCGAGCACTCGGAGAGGTTGCCCACCGTGTCGCGCGCCCGGGCATACACCGCGGTCGCCGCGTTCAGCTCCAGGCTCAGAGTGATCTCGAACCGCCCCTGCGCGTCCGCGGTGCCTGTCTTCTTCGCCGGGCCCGAGCACTGCGGCATGGTGTACAGCAGCACGGTGGCGCCCGCATCGGTGGTGCCCACGAAGCCCGGAGAGGTGTCCGGGCTGGGCGAGCCGGGGTTGGCGCCGAGCACGGGCGGCAGCGGTGCCGTGCTGTCCTCCACGAAGGTGAAGGGCAGCGAGCAGCTCGTGTTGCCCAGGTCGTCCGCCGCCGAGACGGAGAACACGTGGGTGGTGTCGTCCGCCACGGTCCTCGGGGTGAAGGAGACCTGCCCATCCCGGTTTCCCGCGGTGGCCGTCTCGAGCGCGGTGCCACTGCAGTCACCGCTGCCAAAGAGCGCCAGTTGGCTGCCCGCCACCACCTCGGCCGTCAGCGTGACGGTGTTCGCGTTGGAGCGCGTGGCGAGGCTGGCCGGCCACCTGGGAGCCGCCGGTGCCAGGCTGTCCTCCGTATAGACGAAGTGCACCGAGCAGCTCGAGCTGTTGTCGGCCTCATCTCGCGCCCGGAGACGAAACACCGTGGTGGTGTTGTCCTCGACCTCGAACGGTGCCTGCGCCACGCCGGCCTCATCCGCCTGGACGACCTGATCCGGTTCCCCCGCGCAGTACACGCCCACGCTCTCTTCCATGAAGAACTCGACCTGGGCGCCCGGCTCGGCCTGCACGCGCAGGGTGACGGTATTGGCGTTGGCCCGCCTCACGTTGCCTTCGATGAACTCTGG
>DASVVJ010000314.1:0-7640 GCA_036389955.1 Myxococcaceae bacterium | reverse complement strand
TGGCCGCCACCAACCCGCCCATCAGGTGCCCACTGACGCGCTCGTTGAGGAAGAAGAACCCCAGAATCGCCCCGTAGATGGGCCAGCACGCGTTGAGCAACACGGCCGGGCCCACCGCGAGCCGATCGATGCACACGAAGTACAGGTACACCGACGCTCCGCCAAAGATGCCCCGCAGCGCCCACAGCCCCGGCCGCCCCATCCGCGGCCGGCGCCGCATGACCGGGAAGTAGATGGCCAGAAACAGCAGCCCCACCACGAAGCGGCCGCACACGACCTGCCCCACGGACAGCCGGCCCGAGAGCATGCGGGCAAACAGCGCCATCAACGCGAACAGCAGGCTGGAGACCATGAGCAGCGGCGTGCCACGCCAGCGCTCGGGCAGAACGAACCCCTTCAAAGCAGATCCTTCATTGGTGCTCCCCTCATAATGCAGAACCCGCTGGCGCCCCAACCGTCCGCGTACGCCCGCCTGCCCACCCCTCAGGGGTGGGATTCACATTGAAAATCGAGGTGTTCAGGAGCACTCAAGCATTCTCCCGAAGAAAGCTGCTCACCGGAACACCCTTTCAGTGCTAGACCGCCCGCCTATGTCCGAGCCCGACGTCATTACCCTGCGTGGAGCCAAGGAACACAACCTCAAGAACGTGTCCCTGGAGATCCCCAAGAAGAAGCTGGTGGTCTTCACGGGAGTCTCCGGCTCGGGGAAGAGCTCCCTGGCCTTCGACACGCTCTACGCAGAGGGCCAACGCCGCTACGTCGAGAGCCTGTCGGCCTATGCCCGGCAGTTCCTCGGACAGATGGAGAAGCCCAAGTACGACACGCTCCGGGGCCTGTCGCCCACCATCTCCATCGAGCAGAAGGCGGCCAGCAACAACCCGCGCTCCACCGTGGGCACGGTGACCGAGGTGCATGACTACCTGCGCGTGCTCTACGCCTCCATCGGCGTGCAGCACTGCCCCAACTGCGGGCGCAAGGTGGGCAAGCAGAGCGCTCAGCAGATCGTCGATGAAATTCTGAAGATGCCGACGGGCAGCAAGGTGCAGATCCTCGCGCCCATCGTCACCAACCGGAAGGGCGAGCACAAAGACCTGCTCACCGAGGCGCTGAAAAAAGGCTTCTCCCGCGCGCGCATCGACGGAAAGCTCAAGAGCCTCGAGGAGCGCATCGAGCTGGACAAGAAGTCCAAGCACGACATCGCCCTCATCATCGACCGCCTGGTGCTCAAGCCGGACCTGCGCACCCGGTTGACGGACTCGGTGGAGACGGCGCTGCGTGAGGGCAAGGGCATCCTGATCGTCACCGAGGATCCCGAGACGGCCTCGGCGGACCGGGTGATGAGCGAGCTGAACGCGTGCCACGCGTGCGGCCTGTCCTTCGGCGAGCTGACGCCCGCGTCGTTCTCGTTCAACAACCCGCTGGGCATGTGCACCGACTGCAACGGCCTGGGCACCAAGGCGGAGATGGATCCGGAGCGCATCGTCCCGGACCAGTCCCGCACGGTGCGCGACGGCGCGATCGAGCCGTGGGCCAGCGGCATGAACAAGGGCGAGGGCTGGACGGCGGACTTCGTCGAGAGCCTGGCCGAGGCGTTCAAGATCGACCTGGACGTGCCGTACGGCAAGCTGACCGAGCGCGAGAAGAACCTGCTGATGTACGGCTCGGACGGGAAGACGTTCACCGTCAAGTGGGGCGAAGGCGGCCGCTACAAGATGGAGTGGGAGGGCCTGGTCCACAAGCTGATGCGCAGCTTCAAGACCACCACGTCCGAGGCCATGCGGACGTACTACCAGAAGTTCTTCAGCGACAAGCCGTGCCCCACGTGCAAGGGCGATCGCCTCAAGCCCGAGAGCCGCGCGGTGAAGGTGCACGGGCGCTCACTGGTGGAGCTGAGCAAGCTGACCATCTCCGAGACGCTGCGCTTCCTGGCCGACATGAGCTTGTCGGAGAACGAGCGGAAGATCGCCACCGAGCTGCTCAAGGAGATCCGCAGCCGCCTGTCGTTCCTGGTGGACGTGGGCCTGGGCTACCTGACGCTGGACCGGACCGCGTCCACGCTGTCGGGCGGTGAGAGCCAGCGCATCCGCCTGGCCTCGCAGATGGGCAGCGAGCTGACGGGCGTCATCTACATCCTGGACGAGCCCTCCATCGGCCTGCACCAGCGCGACAACGGCAAGCTGCTGGCCACGCTCAAGCGGCTGAGGGACCTGGGCAACTCCGTCATCGTCGTGGAGCACGACGAGGAGACGATGGAGGAGGCCGACTGGATCGTCGACTTCGGGCCGGGCGCGGGCGAGCTGGGCGGCCAGGTGGTGGCGCAGGGCACGCCGCGCCAGGTGATGGCGGACGAGAACAGCCTGACGGGCGCGTACCTCTCGGGGCGCCAGGAGATCGAGGTGCCCCAGCGGCGCCACCCGCCGCGCAAGGAGAAGATCGTCATCCGTGGGGCGAAGGAGAACAACCTCAAGGACGTGGACGTGGAGATCCCGCTGGGAGTGCTGGTGGCCGTCACCGGCGTGTCCGGCGCGGGCAAGTCCACGCTGATCAACGAGATCCTCTACCCGGCGCTGGCGCGGCAGCTCTACGAGAGCCGGGAGATTCCGGGCAAGCACAAGTCCATTCAGGGCATCGAGCACCTGGACAAGGTGATCGACATCGACCAGCGGCCCATCGGGCGCACGCCGCGCAGCAACCCGGCGACGTACACGAAGGTGTTCGACTCGATCCGCGAGGTGTTCGCGCTGACGCCCGAGGCGCGGGCGTTCGGCTACACGGCGGGGCGCTTCTCGTTCAACATCAAGGGCGGGCGGTGCGAGTCGTGCGAGGGCGACGGCGTGAAGCTGGTGGAGATGCACTTCCTGGCGGACGTGTACGTGCCGTGCGAGGTGTGCCAGGGCAAGCGCTTCAACGAGGCGACGCTGCGGGTGCGCTACAAGGGTAAGAACATCGCCGAGGTGCTCGACATGAGCGTGCGCGAGGCGATTCAGCACTTCGGGGCGCACCGGGACATCATGCGCGTGCTCCAGACGCTGGAGGACGTGGGCCTGGGGTACATCCGGCTGGGGCAGAGCTCGCCGACGCTGTCAGGCGGTGAGGCCCAGCGCATCAAGCTGGCGCGAGAGCTGGCGCGCGTGGCCACCGGGCGGACGCTGTACATCCTGGACGAGCCGACCACGGGCCTGCACTTCGAGGACATCCGCAAGCTGCTGCTGGTGTTGAACCGGCTGGTGGAGGCGGGCAACTCGGTGCTGGTGATCGAGCACAACCTGGACGTGATCAAGAGCGCGGACTGGGTAATCGATCTGGGGCCCGAGGGTGGAGCCGGAGGCGGGCAGATCCTCGCGGTGGGAACGCCCGAGGAGGTGGCGAAGGTGGAGACCAGCCACACCGGGCGCTACCTGGCGCACGTGCTGAAGAAGTCGCGGCATCAGCGGGTGGGCCAGCGCGTGGAGCCGGTGGTCCTCCCCCCTCTCCCGGCGGGAGAGGGACGGGGTGAGGGTCGCGCGTCCCTGCGGTCCTGATCCCAGGGGGCCAGGCAAGCCCAGGGCTCCCTGGCCATGATGAGCCTGCTTGCCGTCAACCTGAGCCAGGTGCCACAGGGGCCTCACCCCAACGGCAGCTCCGCGGGGCGGCTCAGGTCCTTGTCCTCCAGCACGCGAAGCCGGTTCTTCCCGGGGCTCTGGAGCACGGGCGTAATCAGCGCCTCATACAGCGCGAGCGACTCCACCGTGCTCAGCCCCTTCTCTTCGATGACGGAGCGGCACGCCTCCTTGAAGGTCTGCCTGGCGTTGTCCGGGCCCTGTTGAATGGCGCGGTCCATGATGGCGGCCTTGCCCGCCTCCGACCTGAGCACGTCGCCATACCTGCCGGAGATGCTGAGCAGGCTCGCCCTGTCCCCCACCTGGGCCAGGGCCTTGAGCACGAAGCCCTGCGAGGCCAGGTAATACAGCTCGCGGGCGAGCTGGAGCTGCGCGACCTGGTACGCACGGGACTTCTTCCCCGCGTTGTAGAACAACGCCGTGAGCCGCTTGTCCTCGATGATGGCGCTCACGGCCTCCTTGCCTTCCAAAAGCTGGCCGCTGCCAGGGTGAACCACCCGCAGCGCCCTGGCGTCCACGTCGATGCCCAGGCCACGGAAACAGGCCTCGAACTCCGCGGGGCTCGCGGCCTTCATTCTCCTCAAGAGCTGAGCCAGGCTGCCCCCGCCGGACTCGCCCGCGGTGAACGGCACGAACCCGGCGGAGACGAAGCCCGCGTCGCAGGTGTTGATCGACTCGAAGCCCCCGTGCACCTCGGACACCTTCTTCATCACCTTGCGCTCGGTGACATCGCTGATGCCAGCGCTGGTGAAGAGCTCCTCCAGGTCCGCGTGGCCACAGATGCGTGAGCCGGCCCGGGCGACACCGTTCTCCCGGGCCAGGGTCCTGTCCTCCCCCTGCACCAGGTCATCCCGGAACGCATACTGCGAGCTGTCGGGCAGCTTGACGGCGTACAGCAACACGAACCGGTAGACCGGCTGCGGCGGCTCTCCCAGGGGCTCGCCCTCGAACACCTGCCTGGCCAGCTCCGGTGGAATGCCGCCCGAAGCCCTGGGCATCCGGCCCTGCATGCGCAGCTTCCACAGTGCCCGCGCCTCGTGCTCCGCGATCCAGCGGCGCCATTCCCCGGCCTTGTCCTTCACCTCCTTTGGTGGAAACGACAGCAGGGCTTCGACCCGCTGCCGCCACCCGAAGTACCTACGGGTCATCCGGACCTTGCCCGTGTTGCTCACCGCGTAAGCGCCCTGCTGCGCCCAGCGCTCCTGGATGCGCCGGGCCTCGTCCTCCTGGAACTCCCCGCCCGGCGGCGCGGCGGATGCCGCGGGCGCAGCGGCGGGCCTGGGTTGCCCCAGCCCCCTGCCCTCCTGGAACCTTCCGCCCAGGAACGCCTGCACCACCGGATTGTCGGACGGATGAGCCAGGGGAACGGCCTCGGTCGAACCGGGCGCACGCTCACGGCGTCCGGTGAACCGGAACAACAGTCTGCTGAACACGTGCATGGAGGCAATCCAATGCCAGAGGCAGCTGATGCGAGGCTCTGGGACGGACAACGCAAAGACAGACGCGCAAAGCGCCTTCTTCGCGCACTCCTATCGTGGGGTCAGTCTCTGAAGCTGTACCACTTTGGGCTTACCCGTTTCGTGGTACACGGTGGACCTCAAACCTTCCCGCCGAGACGCCCCGCGCATGGCCGAGACCCCGACCGCGACGAGCAATCGATTCCCGCCGCAGATCCCGTTCATCATCGGTAACGAGGCGTGCGAGCGCTTCAGCTTCTACGGGATGAGGAACATCCTCACGATCTTCCTCATCGACTACCTGCTGAAGAACGTGAATCCGGACGAGGGCGCGCGCAAGCAGATGGCCTCGTCGTACTACCACCTGTTCATGGTGGGCGTGTACCTGTTCCCCCTGATGGGCGGGTACCTGGCGGACCGCTTCTTCGGCAAGTACCGCGTCATTCTCTGGCTGAGCTTGGTGTACGTGGTGGGCCACGCGTGCCTGGCCATCTTCGAGAAGAGCCCCACCGGCTTCTACACCGGCCTGTTCCTCATCGCGCTGGGCTCGGGCGGCATCAAACCGTGCGTCTCCGCCATGGTGGGCGACCAGTTCACCGCGGAGAACAGCCACCTGGTGAAGAAGGTCTTCGCCATCTTCTACTGGATCATCAACTTCGGTTCGTTCTTCGCCTCGCTCACCATCCCGCTGGTGCTGCGCAAGTCCACCCCCGCGTGGGCCTTTGGCATCCCCGGCATTCTGATGCTCATCGCCACCATCATCTTCTGGGCCGGCAAGCGCTACTACGTGATGGTGCCGCCCATGGGGAAGAGCCCGCACTCCTTCATGGCGGTGGTCTTCTCGGCGCTGGGCAACCTCAAGAACCGCGCCCCGGGCGGCGACTGGCTCAGCGGGGCCCGCGCCAAACACCCCGAAGAGGCGCTCGAGGGCGTGCGCGCCGTGCTGCGCATCAGCTTCTTTCTGCTGCCCACCGTGCCCTTCTTCTGGATGCTGTTCGACCAGAAGGGCTCCACCTGGGTCATTCAGGCGCGTGCCATGGATCCGCAGGTGGGGGCGTTCAAGTTCGAGCCCAGCCAGATGCAGTTCATCAACCCCCTGCTGGTGATGATGCTCATTCCCCTGCTCACCGGCATCATCTACCCGGCCATCAAGCGCACCGGGTGGGAGTTCACTCCGCTGCGCCGCATGCCGCTGGGGCTGATGGTGGGCGCGCTCTCGTACGTCATCGCCGGCTACTACCAGGTGCGCATCGAGCGGGGCGACACGCTCAACATCGCCTGGCAGGCCATCCCCTACGTGGTCCTCACCCTGTCGGAGATCCTCGTGTCCACCACGGGCCTGGAGTTCGCCTACACCCAGGCGCCGCGGCAGATGAAGAGCGTGGTGCAGAGCGTCTGGCTGCTCACCACCGCCATCGCCAACCTGGCCGTGGCCGCCGTCATCAAGACGCTCAACATCTCCATCAGCTCCGGCGTGTTCTTCGGCTACGCGGGCATGGCGCTGCTGGCCGGAATCGCCATGGCCCTGATGGCCCGGCGCTTCAAGGTCCGCGATTACTACCAGCACGTGGCGCCCATCCCCGTGGGGGAGCACGCCGGGCCAGGGCTTGGCCCCAAGGCGTGAGGTCAGCCCAGGCGGCGCGCCGGGCCCTTGGCTGACTGCGGCGTCTCGAGGCTGTTGAGCGGCAGGCGCACCTCGACCTTGGTGCCCTTGCCGTACTCGCTGGAGATGTGGATGCTGCCGCCGTGGCGCAGGATGATGCGGCGGCAGAGCGCCAGCCCCAGCCCCGTGCCCTCTCCCGCCGCGCGCGTGGAGAAGAACGGCTGGAAGAGCCGGTCCATGTCCTCCTGCTTGATGCCCACGCCCGAGTCCGTCACCGCCACCACCGCCGTCTCGCCCTGCAGCTCGGTGCTCACCTGCACCCGGCCCTTGTCGCCCACCGCGCGCAGCGCGTTGTCCAACAGGTTTACCCACACCTGATTGAGTGAGCCCGGATCGCCCATCACCGGCAGGTTGCAGCGGTAGTCCTTCTCGATCGTCACGCCGGAGGGCACCTTCCACGCCAGCACGTTGAGCGTGGAATCCAGCAGCGCGTCCAGGTTCACCGCCACCGGCCGATCATTGTGGCGCACGAACGCGAGCAGCGACTCGGCCAGGTAGCGGATGCGCGTGCCGCACTCCTCGATGACCTCGAGCATCGCCCGCGCCGTCTCCGGATCCGACTTCTCCCCGAGCACCGCGTCCTTCAGGGGCAGCATCGCGTTCATCAGCCCGTTGAGCGGGTTGCGCACCTCGTGAGCAAAGCCCGAGGTGAGCAGACCCGTGGCCGCCAGCCGCTCGTTCTCGGCGGCACGCACCGCCGCCTCGCGCAGCCGCAGCTGGGCCTCGATGCGCGCCAGCAGCTCGCGCGGCGAGAAGGGCTTGCCCAGGTAGTCGTTGGCGCCCGTGGACAGGCCCTCCACCTTCTCGGAGATCTCCTGCCGCGCCGTGAGCAGGATGACCGGGATGTCCGCCGTCTCCGGCACCTCGCGCAGCGCCGCCAGCATCTGCAGGCCCGACATCACCGGCATCATCACGTCCGAG
>DASVVJ010000313.1:0-3789 GCA_036389955.1 Myxococcaceae bacterium | reverse complement strand
AGCGTCCCTCGGGACTACTCCCCGCAGACGGTGTCGTAGCTGAGAAGGATGGCCCACAGAGGGCCGAGCACGAACAGCAGGAAGCCCAGGTCCAGCCCGCCCGTGCGCTGCACGTGGGGGTTCCAGGACTCCATGCCGTCGAAGAGCTCGAGCCGGTGTGCGGGCTCGATCCCCACGCGCACCCGCTCGGCGCCGAGGACGCTGCGCGACACGCCCTCCATCAGCGCGCTCTCCGGCCGGGCGGGCAGGAAGGCCCACCGCCCCACCCGGACGCCGGCGTCCAGCCACTGCGCCGGCGCGAGGGCAGCCCACTCGGCGCCCGCGGCCTCGCGCGCCGCCCCGAGCGCGACGTGCTGCCGGTGGTAGGCCTGGCCTCCGCGCCAGGTGGCGAGCGCGAGGGTGAGCAGCATCAACCAGCTGACGGCCCAGTGCACCCGGCTCGCGCGGTGCAGCGCGAGCGAGTGGCGGAACAGGACGCGGAACGTCTGCGAGGATGGCGGGATCATGGGAGTTCCGCGGGGGAGGATCAGCGGGGGTCGTAGCGGCGCAGCTGGAGCGCTGCGCCCGCGAGGGCCAGGAGGAAGAAGGCGGCGAGCCCCGCCATCCCCTGGCCGAACCGGGCGAGCCGGGCGGTCAGCGGCTCCGCGGCATAGGAGAACGTCGAAACGCTCGCCCAGTCGCTGAAGCTGCGCACGTTCCGCGCCCACAGGGCGTTGAAGAAGTGCTCCTGCTCGTCGAAGAAGCGGCCCACCTGGGCCTCGAAGTGGCGGTGGTTCTCCACGTCAGTGCACGCCATGGACATGGCGGCCCGGGAGAAGAGCGCCGCGGGGGACGCCCCGGAGAGGCGCCGGGCGAGCGCATCCTGCCGCTCGTAAGGCCCCCGCACCGAGGCGATGGCCTCGGCCCGGGCGCGGTTGAGCAGGGCGTTGCCCTCGGAGGCGAAGGCGCCCGCGGGGTCCACCCGCCAGCCCTCCTGCGCCGGCTCGTGGCCCCCGGCTCCGCCCCTGCCCAGGGACTCGGGGAGCTCCGGGTACTGCTCGCGCAGGCGCTTCACCAGGGCCTGGAACCGCGGGCCCCGCTCCTCCTCCACCTGCCGGCGGATGCGGCCCTGCTCGGGCAGGAGCGCCAGCGGGGCGCGAACCGGGTGGACCTGCTCGGCGACGAAGACCGCGCCCCGGGGGATGAGGAACACCACCAGGAGCCAGGTCGCGAACCCGAGCCCGAGCGCCGCGCCAGGGCGGTGCGTCGCCGCGGAGGCCCACAACGTCACGAGCAGGAAGAAGGCCGTGTAGAGCAGCGCGGCGGCGAGGATGCCGCCCACCTCGATCAGCTCGCCCGGGCCCAGCGCCCCCGCCGCCGCCAGCGCCCCGAGCGCCAGCACGATGAGCGGCAGCCCGAAGGCCAGGAGGAAGAGGACGAGCTGGCCAAGTAGCTTGCCTGTGAGGAAAGTGGCGCGGGAGATGGGCTGGGACAGGGTCATCCGGAGCGTGCCCCGCTCCTTCTCCCCGCTCACCGCGTCGTGGGCGGAGAACACCACCAGGAGTGGCAGCAGGACGGCGACCACGAAGCCGAGGTCGAAGGCGCCCGTCACGGCGGCGAGCGGATCCTCCTCGGCGGTGCTCGCCACCGGCGCGCCCTTGTTGTGGGCGTCGAGCACGAGCCGCTGCCCAAGGTAGTCCTGCTCCCCGCGCTCCAGGGCGGAGAGCGGGGGGGGCGGCCTCATCACCCACTGGCCGAAGTGGTGGCCCACGTGGGGGGTCTTCGGCCCCTGGGCGAGCCACTCGGCGCGGGCCAGGGCCTCCAGGCGCCGGTGCTCGTCCCGCTGGGCGCGGAAGCGCAGCGCGCCCTGGGCGACGGCGACGGCGACGAGGAGGGAGGATGAGACGAACAGAGTCCAGAAACGCCGGCTGGCAAAGGCTTGCGCCAGCTCGTGGCGCACGACCACGCGCACGGGGTGCATTGAAGGGGACCTCGGAGGAGTGCGGAGAAGGGCCTCTGTCCCGGACCGGTGCACACACGCCTGCTCCGAGGCGCGCGCCGGGCATGGACAGGGCACACGCCCGCGCGGGCGGGCCCCGGGGGAGCTTGCCGAGCGGCGCGTGCACGGACTTCACCCTTCGATGCGCCCTACGGGCCCTGGGCCATCTCAGGCCCGCGCTCCACCTGCGTGAAGGCCGGGCGCTCGCGCGCGGTCAGCCTCCAGCGGAGCTCCGCGAGGACGCGCTCCGGGGCCAGGAGGACGACGGTCTCCAGGATGGCGGTCTGCAGGTGCTCGCTGTTGCCCGCGCCGTGGCTGTGCGAGCCGGGAGTGTGCGGGCTCTCGTCATGGCCGTGCCCCGAGGCGTCCGGGGCGTGGTCGTGGGCCTCGGCCCTGTCCGACCCGTGCGTCACCCACGGGTTCTTGCGCTCGTGGGTGTGCGGGCCGTGGGCGTGCGCCGGGGCCCTGGCAGGCGCCCGGAGCACGGGGAACGGGGAGAGGGGCCGGGAGGCCGCCCCGTGGCCGTGGGCCAGCGTCACGTGGAGCAGCGGCCCCACGGCCCAGGCCATGACCGCCAGCGCCATGGCGACCCACGCCTGCAACTGGCGGGCCTCCGTCGGCGAGACAGTCATGGCTGGCAGGGCGCGCTCCACGCCATCTCTTTACGCGGCCAGGCACAGATCGGATTCACCGGGCCAGGCCGGGTGCAACGATACTTGTCTATCAGTTCGCCGTCCCCCGTTTCGTGACGGGGAGGTCCTGCCGTGACACCTCTCCATCCGCGAGTCCGGCCAGAGCGCCACCGGAGTCCAGACCTTCGCCAGTCCCTGCGGCATGAAGCCGACCTGCATGGGTTCTTCCCTCCAAAGCCGGCGTCCAAATAAAATATGCGTATTGATGTATTTTATTTCAGGTCGAAATATTAAGGGCGCCTCAGGCGCCGAATGTAGGAGGGGTGCATTTCCTGGCTCAGGCGGGTTATCAATAGGACATGGCACGGGTGAAGGGCAGCCGGAACGCGGACTACGCCGAGGAGCGCAAGCGCCTGGTGGCGGCGGTGAGCCCGCGGCTGATGGCGCCCGAGGGAGCCCAGGCGAGCTTCCGGGAGCTGGCCGAGACGGCCGGGGTGAGCGTGGCCACGCTGCGCCACTACTTCGGCACGCGCGAGGTACTGCTGGCGGAGGTGCTCGCGGCCATGCACCAGTCGGGCCTGCCGTACCTGCACGCGGCGGCCACCGAGCCCCATGGCCCCCTGCGCGAGTCGCTGCGCTGGCTGCTGGAGCAGGTGGTGATGGGCTGGGAGTACGGCGTGGGTGCCATGCACGCCTATGGGCTCACGGCCGGGCTGGGGAACACGGAGCTGGGGCCCGCGTACGTGCGCGAGTTGCTCGAGCCCACGCTCCAGGCCGCCGAGGCCCGGCTGGCGCGCCACGTGGCCGAGGGCGAGCTGCGCCGCTGTGACGTGCGCCACGCCGCGCTCGCGCTCCTGTCACCGGTGGTGCTCGGCCTGCTCCACCAGAAGCAGTTGCTGGGCGCGCAGTGCCGTCCCCTGGACCTGAAGCGCTTCCTGGAGGACCACCTCGAAGGCTTCCTCCGGGCCTATGCCGTGCCAGCGGGACAGGAACCCGCCTGAGAGGATGTCGGGCGGCGCCCGCGGCAGGCCGTATGGCCTCCAGAGCTAGATTATTACGACCGGCATACAATAAAGGCGCGCTTCGGCGCCCTTTTGGCTTGCGCCGGAAATAGCCCAGCCCTAGCTATATTCTATCCCGAACGTCATAAAATAACGGCGGTGACCCTGAAACCTGAAG
>DASVVJ010000312.1:0-11630 GCA_036389955.1 Myxococcaceae bacterium | reverse complement strand
CCCGGGATGTGCGTGGCTGCACGCCCGCCGTGGGGCTCCCCCGCCCGCTCCCCGTTTGCTATACCTGCGCGGGCCCCGCGCCCCCGAGATCCTGCCCGTGCTCAAGCTCATCATCGAAGACGACGAAGGGCGCAAGACCGTTGTCCCCTTCGTCCGTGAAGAGATCACGATCGGCCGTCAGGAAGGCAACACCATCCGCCTGACGGAACGAAACGTGTCCCGCCGCCACGCCCGTCTGCTTCGTCAGAACGGGCACGTGGTGGTGGAGGATTTGGGCAGTTCCAATGGGACTCGCATCAACGGCGAGCGGATCAGCGGGCAGTCCGCCATCAAGGACGGCGACCTGATTCAGATCGGCGACTACGATCTGGCCCTGCAGAGCGAGGCCGCGGCTGCTGCCGCCGCGTCCCGCGCCGCTGCCCGTCCCGCGCCCGCCGCCGAGGAGGAGGACAGCGATCCCGATGCCTCCGCCTCGGAGCCCGAGACGGAGACGGAGACGCCCGTCCACGAGGAGGCTGCCGCCAACGGCGCCTCGGGCGATCAGCGCCGCCACTCCACCGCCATCATCCACATGGACGCGGTGGAGAACACCCGTTCGCGCAAGGTGAAGAACCTGGGCGAGGACGAGGCGCCCCGGCTCGTGGTGGTGAGCGCCGAGCTCAAGGGCCAGGAGTTCGCCTGCATCCGCACCGAGATGCGGATTGGCCGCACCGACGACAACGACATCGTCATCGATCACCGCTCCCTGTCGCGCACCCACGCCAAGATCGTCCGCGAGGACAATGGCGAGTGGCGCATCATGGACATGCAGTCGGCCAACGGGATGAAGATCAACGGAGAGAGCTACGCCCAGGCGTCGCTGTCCTCCGGGGATATCGTCGAGCTGGGCCATGTGAAGCTGAAGTTCGTCCCGGCCGGCGAGGCCGTCGGGGCGCTCGCGGCCGGTGGCCGCTCGAAGCTGCCGCTGGTGGCGGCCCTGCTGGTGCTGCTGCTGGGCGGTGGCGGTGGCGCCTTCTATTTCCTGGTGCTGCGCCAACCCCCACCTCCGGAGATCGTCACCACCGATCCTCCGAAGCAGCCCGACCCGCCGGAGCAGGTCCAGCCGCCCGAGCCCAAGCCGCCCGTTCCCGACGAGACCGCGCCCGAGACGCCCAAGCCCGACGAGACGGCCGAAGCCACCGCTCAGGCCAAGGATCTACAGGCGCGCATAGGGGCCGCCGAGACGGCGCTGGCCCAGGGCAAGCTCGACAAGGCCGAGGACGCGCTCAACCCGCTCAAGAAGGCTGACGGCTCCTGGCCCTCCGAGGTCAAGCAGCTCGCCTCGCGGATCGCGGACGAGAAGCAGGTACTGCTGGCGCTCAACGAAGCGCAGAAAGCCATTGAGGCCCAGAAGCTCGACGAGGCCGAGCAGCAGCTCTCGAACGCGGAGATCACCTCCGTGTTCGTCGACCGGCACAAGCAGCTGCGTGCCTCGCTGGAGGCGGTCCGCAAGGCGGCCACCAAGGAGGAGCCTCCCAAGGTGGTGGAGCCGCCCAAGCCTCCGCCGACGAAGACCGCCACTCCCGGCGCCGAGGAGCAGGCTGGGGCGGCCTACGCGGACGCCCTCAACCTGTTCAGGGCCAAGCAGCACCACGATGCACGGATCATGGCCGAGAAGTGCATCGCGCTGACGCCCAAGGATGGCAGGTGCCACAAGCTGCTTGGCGCTATCCACGCCACGCTCAAGGACTTGGATAAGGCGGCCAAGCACTATCGCGAGTTCCTGAAACTGGCGCCGAAGGATCCGAGCGCAGCCAGGGTCCAAGAACTGCTCAACGAATACGACAAGTACGACAAGCAGCCGAAGTAACCACCCATCGCTTTTCCAATCTCAGCGAGGAGACGCTGTGCAGATTCGCATCCTGGTGGTCGATGACGAGCAGGACAACTGCGACTACCTGAAGCTGGTGCTGACCCGTGAGGGTTACGAGGTCATCACCACGACGGATCCCACCCAGACGGTGGACATCCTGCGGGGGTCGGACTTTCACCTCGTCATCCTCGACATGATGATGCCGCAGATGTCCGGCACCGAGGTGCTGGAGCTGATCCGCAAGTACGACACGGACATCGCGGTGATTGTCGCCACCGCGTACCCCACGGTGGACACGGCGGTGGCCTCGCTCAAGGCGCAGGCCTCCGACTACGTGAAGAAGCCGATGGAGCCCGAGCAGTTCATCTCCGCGGTCCGCAACGCCCTGCAGAAGAAGGGGCTGTCGCAGGACCCCGAGGCGGACCTGCACCGCGCCATCGGCCGCGTCATCCGCGACGCGCGCAAGACGCAGGAGCTCACGCTCAAGCAGCTGGCGCGCCGCACCGGCCTGTCCGTGTCGCTGCTGTCGCAGATCGAGCGCGCCGAGTCCTCGGCGTCCATCTCGTCGCTGTACAAGATCGCCTCGGCGCTGCAGCTGCGCATGGGCGAGCTGTTCGGCGACACCTGAGCCGCCGCCGCTAGCGGCCGTGGAAGCGAGGCGTGCGTTTCTCCAGGAACGCCGCCTTGCCCTCCTGCAGATCCTCACTGCGGAAGGCCGCCACGCGCAGGGCGCGCACCCGCGTGCGCTCCTGCTCGGACAGCCCGGACTGGCCCAGCAAGCCCAGCACCTCTTTCATGCCGGACACCGCCAGCGGCGCGTTGGCGGCCAGCGTCCGGCAGAGCTCCAGCGCGCCCTCCTCCATCAGGTGCGCGGGGTGGCACTCGTCGAGCAGCCCCCAGGCAAGTGCCATCTCTCCGTCCACCTTCTGCGCGGTGAGGAAGAGCGCCCTGGCCCGGGCCAGGCCCACCAGCCTCGCCGCGCGCGCCATGCCCTCCTCCGAGTAGATGAGGCCCAGCCGCGCCGGCGGCATGCAGAAGACCGTCTCGGGCGAGCCCACCCGGAAGTCGCATGCGGCCGCCAGGTCGAAGCCCGCCCCGAACGCCGAGCCCTGCACCAGCGCCACGCTGGGCACCGCGTGCCGCTCCAGCTTCCGGAGACAGGACATCAGGAAGTCGTCCGGCAGGCCGCCCTCGGAGGTGGGCGGCCCCAGGCCGGTCAGGTCGTAGCCGGAGCAGAACGTGCCGCCCGCGCCGCGCACCAGGAAGACGCGGATGTGAGGCGGAGCCGAGAGTGCCGTGTCGATCAGTCCGAGCATCCGGTCATCCAGCGCGTTGCGCCGCGCCGGGTTGACGAGCGTCAGCACCCGGATGCCGTCCTCCCGGTCCTCTACCTCGACTGTCGGCTGCATGGCCCGAACCGCAGCTAGCCGAGCACCACGAGGACGTCGCCCTCGTTGACCGGCTGGGACTCCTTGCAGCGGATCTCCTTCACCGTGCCGTCCTCGGTCGCCTCCACGGGCATCTCCATCTTCATGGACTCGAGGATCACGAGCGTGTCCCCCGCGGAGACCTGCTGGCCAACCTTCACCTCGATCTTCCACACCGTCCCGGTGATGTGCGCCGCCACGTCCGCCA
Organism: Myxococcaceae bacterium; assembly: GCA_036389955.1. Lineage (GTDB taxonomy): Bacteria > Myxococcota > Myxococcia > Myxococcales > Myxococcaceae > DATHBR01. The sequence goes on along the minus strand of DASVVJ010000312.1, from coordinate 8,143 downwards.
TACGCTGTTGCCTCCTCGTGCGCCTTGAGCGCCGAAGTTGGGAAAGGTCCGCCTGCCGCGCGAGAGCCTACGGCTTCGCGTGCTGCTCCAGGAAGCGCGTATCCAACTGCCCGGTCCGGAAGGCCTCGGAACGCAGGATGCGCAGGTGCAGCGGGATGTTCGTCTTGATGCCTTCGATACGGAAGTTCTCCAGCGCCTGGATGGAGCGCTCGATGGCCTGATCGCGCGTGGTACCCGAGACGATGAGCTTGGCAATCATCGGGTCGTAGTTGGGCGTCACGGTGTTGCCCTCGCCGTAGCCCGAGTCCAGGCGCACGCCCTCGCCCGAGGGCGGCTGGTACACCTTGAGCAGGCCCGGCGACGGGAAGAACTTCACCGGGTCCTCCGCGTAGATGCGGAACTCGAGCGCCGCGCCCTTGCGCTTCACGTCCTCCTGGCGGACGGTGAGCTTCTCTCCAGCGGCGATGCGCAGCTGCCAGCCGATGAGGTCCAGCCCCGTGGTGAGCTCCGTCACCGGGTGCTCCACCTGGAGCCGGGCATTCATCTCGATGAAGTAGACGTTGCCGTCCGAGTAGAGGAACTCCACCGTGCCCGCGTTGGCGTAGCCAAACGCCTTGGCCGCCGCCACCGCCGCGGTGAAGAGCTTCTCGGCCACCTGCGCGTTCTTCCCGTCCGCGAACAGCGGCGAGGGAGCCTCCTCCACCACCTTCTGGTGGCGCCGCTGAATGGAGCACTCGCGCTCCAGGCCGTGGATGAGGTGGCCGTGGTGGTCTCCGAGGATCTGCACCTCGATGTGGCGCGGCGCGGGGAAGTAGCGCTCCAGGTACACGCCCTCGCGGCCGAAGGCGGCCTTCGCCCGGTCCGTGCACTGGCGGAACACCTTCTCCAGCTCGGCCGGGTCCTTCGCGGCGGCCATGCCGATGCCGCCGCCACCGCCCGCGGCCTTGCAGAGCACCGGGTAGCCGATCTTCTCGGCGGCCGCGAGCGAGCTCTGCACGTCCGGCACCACGTCCTCGCTGCCAGGCACCACCGGCACGCCCGCGGCGGCCACCAGCTTGCGCGCCTGGCTCTTGTCCTTCATCCGCAGCATGGCCTCGGGTGGCGGGCCCACGAAGGTGATGCCGGCGGCGGTGCACGCGCTGGCGAACTCCGCGTTCTCCGAGAGGAACCCGTACCCGGGGTGAACCGCCTGGGCTCCCGTCTTCTTCGCCGCCTCGAGGATGGCGGGGATGTGGAGGTAGCTGTCCTTGGCGGGCGCGGGGCCGATGCGGATGGCCTCATCCGCCTCTTTGACGAAGGGCAGGTCCACGTCCGCGTCGGAGTAGACGGCGACGGTGGACAGCCCCATGCCGCGGGCTACAGCCCCGATACGACGGGAGATTTCGCCACGATTGGCGATGAGGAGCTTCTTGAACATGGCTCGCACCCCTACTCGAAAGGGCGGCCAACCTAATCTCACCCCCCTGCCATGACAAGCAGGCAACCGAGGGCTTGTCACAGGCAAGTACGGACCCGCACAGCTCCGTACCACCGTTGCGGCTGCCTGGGCCCCTGACGTACCTTGCGCCCCCGTGAAGCAGATCGAAACAGGCAACAGGACGGTGCTGGACCTGCAGGGCGTCCGGCGTGAGCGGCGGCTGGAGCTGTACCGGGCGCGCGTGGCGGACCGGATGGCGGCCAACCGGGGGGCTCTGGAGACGCTCTACCAGGGCGGGACGCTGTTCTCGCCCCAGGGCACCCAGACGGGCCGGGCGCTGCTCAAGGCGCGCCAATTGCTACAGCGCGCCACCACCCTGGTGGAGCTGCTGTCGGGCGAGGGCGTGGTGCCCGCGCCGCGCCTGCCGGAGCGCATCGAAGAGGTCTACGGCGAGCTGGACACCCTCTTCTCGCGCAGTGACGTGCTGTCGGGCCGGGACGAGGCCAGCGTGGCCCGTCTGCCCCGGCGTTAAGCCCCCTCTCCCATCGGGAGAGGGCGCGGGGTGAGGGTTCCCCACCCCGTACCCCAGAAACGGTTACGGCATCTCCGTCTGTCCCTGCCGGCGCAGGAACGTGGGGATGTCGAACTGATCCTCATCCAGCGGCAGCGCGGCGTCCTTCACCACGGCGGTGCGGGTGCTGGTGACGGCCTTGTTCTCGGTCGAGGACAGGGCGCGGCTGCCGGACTTGGCAGGCACCAGGCTGGCCACTTCCTCGCGGGCGGCGGCGAGCACCGAGGGCGCCGGGCGGGCCAGCGGCACCGGCGTGGTGGCCACCACGCGGGGCGACGGCTGGCGCGCGTCACGCTGCACAAAGCCCGTGGCGATGATGGTGATCTTCACCTCGTCCTTGATGTCCTCGTCGATCAGCGAGCCGAAGATGATCTCCGCCTCGCTGTCGGCCGCGTCGTGCACCAGCGTGAGGGCCTCGTTGACCTCCTGCAGGGTCATGTCGCGGCCACCAGTGATGTTGATGAGCAGGCCGGTGGCGCCGTCGATCGAGATGTCCTCCAGCAGCGGGCTGGCGATGGCCTGCTGCATGGCGGACAGCGCGCGCGTGGTGCCCGAGGCGCGGCCGGTGCCCATGAGCGCCAGGCCCTTGTCGCTCATGATCGTCTTCACATCCGCGAAGTCCACGTTGATGTAGCCGTGGTACTGGATGAGGTCCGAGATGCCCTGCACCGCGTTGAGCAGCACCTCGTCGGCGCGCTTGAAGGTCTCCAAGAGCGGCATTGGCTCGGTGCTCAGGGTGAGCAGCCGCTGGTTGGGGATGGTGATCAGCGTGTCCACCGCGGCCTTGAGCTCCACCAGGCCCTGCTCGGCCTGCTTGCGGCGCTTGTTGCCCTCGAAGAGGAACGGCTTGGTCACCACACCCACGGTGAGGCAGCCCAGGCTCTTGGCGATGTCCGCGATGATGGGCGCGGCGCCCGTGCCGGTGCCGCCACCCATGCCAGCGGTGACGAACACCATGTCCGCGCCCTCGAGCACGGCGGCGATCTGCTCGCGCGACTCGAGCGCGGCCTCGCGGCCCATCTCCGGGTTAGCCCCGGCACCCAGGCCCTTGGTCAACGTCTGTCCGAGCTGCAGCCGCGTCGGAGCCTTGTTGGCGGCCAGGGCCTGCACGTCGGTGTTGGCGGCGATGAAGTCGACCCGTTCCAGCTTGGCCAGGATCATCGTGTTCACCGCGTTGCACCCCGCGCCACCCACGCCGACAACACGGATCTTCGCGGCCTGCTTGTTCTGCTCGAACTGGTCCATGGTGATCCTTTCGGCGGAAAGCGCGCACCGCCGCACGCGTTCGGCCAAGGCCACCAATCATCAGCAAGTCGGGATCTTTGGCAAGTATTCAGCTACCTGCCTGTAGCAGGCTGCTTGATCCCCAAGTCCTGACGAGCACTTACGGGGATACTGAACATTTGGTCCGCATGTCACGCGGATCGCGCGCCCCATCTTGACTCGCGATCCGGATGTCGTCCCACGTGCCGGATGCGCACGTGCCCCCCAAGCGCGACCGCCCTGAAGACCGCGCCCCGGAGATCCACCCCGAAGCGCGGACCGCAGGGCGGTCAGCACGTCACGTCTTAGTCCAAGGGTCTGACATGCCCGCTGAAGCGGGCCGGTGTCAGGGCTGGTCGACCTCGACCTCCTTGGACTTCACCTTGGTGACGATGAACTCGACGCGGCGGTTGTTCTCCCGGCCCTTGGCGGTCTTGTTGGAGTCCACCGGCTTGGCCTCGCCGTAGCCCACCGCCTCCAGGCGCTCGGCGGCGATGCCCTCCTGGACGAGGCGCTCGCGCACGGCCTCGGCGCGGGACTTGGACAGCGTCAGGTTGGCCCCGTCATCGCCCTTGTCGTCGGTGTGGCCCTCGACGCGCACCTGCTCGATCTGCCCGTTGGCGCGCAGCACCTGCGCCACCTGCTTCAGCAGCGGGAAGGACTTGGGAAGGATGGTGTCCTTGTTGTTGGAGAAGAACACCTTCTCGAGGATGACGATCTTCTCGCCCTCCACGAGCACCTTCACCTTGCCCTTGTCCGGGCAGCCGTCCTCGTCCTTCACGCCGTTGATGACCTCGGCCTCCTTCGGGCACTTGTCGGCCGCGTCGGTGACGCCGTCCTTGTCGTTGTCCGGATCCGGGCAGCCGTCCTCGTCCTCGAAGCCGTCCTTGTCCTCGGGCTCCTTGGCGCAGCGGTCCTTGTCGTCCTTGAGGCCGTCACCGTCCGTGTCCGGCACCTCGTCGGGGCAGCCGTCCGCGTCCTGATAGCCGTTCTGCGTCTCCGGCTCGCTCACGCAGGCATCGCCCGTGTCCGCCACGCCGTCCCGGTCGTTGTCCGTGTCCGGGCAGCCGTCCGCGTCCTCGAAGCCGTCCTTGTCCTCGGCCTCGTTGGGGCAGCCGTCCTTGTCGTCCGTGAAGCCGTCACCGTCCGTATCAGGCGGCGGCGCGGGCTTGGGCTCCGGCTTCGGCTCGGGCTGGGGCTCCGGCTGAGCCTTGCCCCCGGGGGCCACCCAGGCCACCCCGGCGAACACGCGGAAGCCCGGCGTGCCATAGCCCTGACCGAGACCCGGCCCACCGCCCAGGTGCGCGGCGAGGGCGCCCGAGATGCGGTAGCGCACCGTGGCCAGCAGCTCCATCGGGCGCTCCTCGGCGTCCTGCCCCAGGCCCATGGCGCCCACCAGCGTGCCTCCCGCGGACAGCTTGCCGAAGGGCACCTCCGCGCCGATGCCGTACGCCAGCTCGTTGCCCACCACCAGGCCGCGCAACTGCTCCTTGGGGCGCACGTTGAGCCCCAGGTTGGCCAGCACACGCAGGCCCCCGCTGCGGCCCCACTCACCGAGCAGCCGGGGCTGCACGGAGAAGGCGCCACCGCGGAACTGAGAGCCCGTGGGCAGGTGAATCGGCAGCGCCGCGCCCAGGGACAGCGTGTCCGAGGAGAGCAGGTTCACCTTGGGCACCACGCGCAGGTTGCCCAGCCCCGTGCCACCGCCCTCGGGGAACGTCGGGAGCCCTTCCACCGGGTCCCCGGCCGTCTGCGAGGTGATGGGCAGCGCCAGGCCCAGCTCGAGCCGGTCGAACAGGGCGATGGCCCCCATCAGATCCACCGTGAGCTGGCTCGCGACGATCTTGTACACGGCGGTGTCCGTGCGCGGATCGATCACGGTCAGCGGGTCGGTCGCGTAGTTGACCGACGCGCCCAGGTTCCACTGCATGTGGCTGCCCAGCTTCGCGCTGTGTAGGCCCAGCAGGTCCTGGGAGCCAGGGCCCGGCTTGTACTGCTGCACGTCGATCTTGTCAGACAGCGGGCTGGTGCCCTGAGCGTGCGCCGGCACCGCGACGACCAGGGCCAGCACCACCAGCCCCACCCACGCCCCCACCTTCGAGGCCTGGGAGGAGCCAGTGGCCGCCCGGCGCCGCCGCAGCAGCGGCAGGCCGAGCAGCAGCGCCAGCGGCATCAGGCTGGTGGCGCCCGTCGAGGCGCAGCCACCACCGCCGATGATGTAGTCGTCGCTGTCGTCGAGCGGGTTGGTGCCGCCCTCGACCTCGTCACCGTCGGGGATACCACCACCGTCCGTGTCGGCGTTGTTCGGGTCCGTCTCGCCCTCATCGACGCTGCCGTTGCTGTTGGCGTCCTCCTCACCGTCGCTCAGCCCGTCATCATCCGAGTCGGCGTCGCGCGGGTCGGTCGGGTTCTCGCCCTCCAGCTCGATGTTGTCGGGCAGGCCGTCGTCATCCGTGTCGGCCTTGGCCGGATCCGTCTCGCCGTCGTCGAGGCGGCCGTTGCGGTTGGCGTCCTCCTCGCCGTCGAGCAGCGTGTCTCCATCGGTGTCCGCCACGCGCGGGTCGGTCGTCGTGGCCGGATCCTCGTCGGCGCGGAAGTTCGGCGAGCTCTGGTTGGTGCCGCTCGGCGCGTTGGCGGTGGTCACACCCGTCTCCGTGCCGTCCAGCAGCCCGTCGTTGTCGCTGTCGGGGTCGAGCGCGTTGATGGTGCCGTCGCCGTCGGTGTCGACGAGTCCGTCGGTCCCGTCGGTGACGCCGTCGTCATCCGTGTCGTTGTCGTTCGGGTTGGTGCCAGCGGCCACTTCGTCCGCGTCGTTCAGGCCATCGTTGTCCGTGTCCGCCAAAGTCGACAGGTTCACCGTCACATTGACGATGTCCGTGCCACCCTTGCCGTCAGACACCGTGTACGTGAAGGTTGCCGTCTCCCGGACGCCGGGGGTCGGCGTGAACACCAGGCCCGTGCCGCCCGTGGTGATGGTCACCGTGCCGCCGGAGGTGGGCTGAGTCACCGCCGTCACCGTCAGCGTGTCACCGTCCACGTCCGTGTCATTGGCCAGCACGTTGAGCTCGGCGGGCCCGCCGTTCGAGTTGACCGAGAACGTGTCATCCCCGCCCACCGGCGCGTCGTTGACCGGCTCGACGATGACCGTGACGGTGGCGGTGTCCGTGGCGGTACCGTCGGACACCGTGTACTCGAACGTCACCGTGCCGTTGAAGTTGGCCGAAGGAGTGAAGCGCACCTCGCCGGCCGTCAACGTCACCGTGCCACCGGTGACCGGCTGAGTCACCGCCGTCACCGTCAGCGTGTCACCCGTGTTGGGATCCGTGTCGTTGGCCAGCACGGTCAGGATGGTGGCCCCGCTGTCCTCGTCCACCCTGAAGGTGTCGTCCGTCGCAACAGGCGGGCCGTTCGTCGGCGCCGTGACGGTGATGGTCACCGTGGCGGTGTCCGTGCCGCCGTTGCCGTCGCTGATCGTGTACTCGAACGTCGTGGTGCCCGTGAAGCCCGCCGCCGGCGTGAAGCTGACGGTCGTGCCATTGGTGGTCACCGAGCCGTTGGCCGGCTGCGTCACCGCCGTGATGGTCAGCGTGTCACCATCCGGATCCGTGTCGTTGGCCAGCACCGTGAGCACCGTGGCCCCGCTGTCCTGAGCCACCGTGAAGGTGTCGTTCACCGCGTCAGGCGGGCCGCCCGGCGGAGTCCTGACGGTGACGATCACCATGGCGGTGTCCGTGCCGCCGTTGCCGTCGTTGATCGTGTACTCGAACGACGTGGTGCCCACGAAGCCCGTCGCCGGCGTGAAGCTCACCACGCCGCCGTTGAGCGTCACCGAGCCGTTGGCCGGCTGCGTCACCGCCGTCACCGTCAGCGTGTCACCGTCCGGATCCACGTCGTTGGCCAACACGTTGAGCACCGTGGCTCCGCTGTTGCGCGCCACCGTGAAGCCGTCGTCGTTGGCCACCGGCGCCCGGTTCTGGCCGGACACCGTCACCGTCACCGTGGCGGTGTCCGTGCCGCCATTGCCGTCGGAGATCGTGTAGTCGAACGTCGTGGTGCCGCTGAAGCCCGCCGTGGGCGTGAAGCGCACCACGCCGCCGGTGAGCGTCACCGTGCCGTTGGCAGGCTGCGTCACCGCCGTCACCGTCAGCGTCTCGCCCGTGTCCGGCGCGATGCTGTCGTTGGCCAGCACGTTGAGCACCGTGGCCCCGCTGTTCTCCGCCACCGTGAAGCTGTCGTCGTTGGCGGTGGGCGGGTCGTTCACCGGCGTCACGTTCACCGTGACGGTGGCGGGATCGAAGCCGCCATTGCCGTCGGACACCGTGTACGTGAACGTCGTGGCCCCGTTGAAGTTGGGCGCAGGCGTGAAGCTCACCACGTTGCCGTTGAGCGTCACCGTGCCGTTGGCAGGCTGCGTCACCGACACCACCGAGAGCGTCTCGCCCGCTTCCGCCGTGTCGTTGGCCAGCACGTCCAGGGCCGTGGCCCCGCTGTCCTCGGCCACCGTGAAGGTGTCGTCGTTGGCCCTCGGCGGGTTGTTGGTGCCTTCCACCGTCACCGTCACCGTGGCCGTGTCCGTCTCACCGCTGCCATCCGTGATGGTGTACGTGAACGTCACCGTGCCGCTGAAGTCCGGCTCCGGCGTGAAGGTCACGCTGTTGGCCGTGAAGAGCACCGTGCCGGCGGCCGGCTGCGTCACCTCCACCACCGTGAGCGTCTCGCCCACGTCCGGCGCCGCCGTGTCGTTGACCAACACGTCCAGCACGTTGTTCGTGCTGTTCACCGCCACCCGGAAGAAGTCGTCGTTGGCGTTGGGCGCGTCGTTCTCCGGCGTCACGTTCACCGTCACCGTGGCCGTGTCCGTGCCGCCATTGCTGTCGGAGATGGTGTACGTG
>DASVVJ010000311.1:0-7960 GCA_036389955.1 Myxococcaceae bacterium | reverse complement strand
GGGGGCGTGGGCCTCAAGCGCGTCATCGCCCGCTTCCTGATTCCCGGCTGATCCAGGGGGCGCGGCGGAGGCGGTAAACTGTGGACTGTTCAAAACTCCGCAGACCGCATAGGCTCCGCCTCCGTATCCTCGCGGCGTGGGAGGCCAGCCGCGACCCCCTGCAATGACGACGACGACTCTCGCGCCGGAGCCTGTGCCGGTTCCCAAGCCTGATCCCTGGACGTATCGAGCGCTGCTGACTCCGTCGGCCCGCTATCTGGCGGTCGCGGTGATGGCCGTCTCGTTCGTCTTCCCCCTCGAGGGGCTGGGCGTGGACCTGTGCCTGCTGCACCAGTCCACCGGGCTGCCCTGCCCGGGCTGCGGCATGTCGCGCGCCATCTCCGCCATCAGCCAGGGGCAGTTCTCCACCGCCCTGGCGCTCAACCCGTTCGCGCTGCTGGCCTGGCCCCTGTTCTTCGTGCTCGCCGTGGTGACGCTGGCCCCCCGCTCCGTCTACGCGCGCTTCGAGGCCTGGGTCTCCGCGCATTCCGTGGGCGTGGCGCGCACCTACCGCGTCTTCTTCACCGCGTTCGCCGCCTTCGGGGCGATTCGCTTCATCGTCTTTCTCACGCTAGGGGAACGGTTCCCCTAACAACTCGCAGCACAAGAGGGGTGGTTGGTACATGGCGATTCTTATCGGTCTGCTGGGACTGGTGTGCGGCATCATCGGACTCGTCTCGTCGATCTTCATTCTGATCGACGCGTTCCAGAAGAGCGTGGGCAAGGGGTTCATGGTGCTCTGCATCCCCTGCTACATCATCTATTACATCTTCAACGAGTTCGAGCACCCCAAGAAGCAGCTCATCGTCACCGGCTGGGCCATCGGAGTGATCGGTAACATCGTCGTCAATATCCTCTCGGCGGCAGTGCGGTAATGGGCGAGGCCATTGGCGCGTTCTGCGTCGTGCACCCCTCGGTGCGCGCCGCGATCACCTGTCACCGCTGCGGCAGTTTCGCGTGCTCGGACTGTCTCCAGTTCCACGAGAACGTCGAGTATTGCGCCAGCTGCTACGAGCGGGAGTATGGCGGGAAGGCGTCCAGCCGCGCGGTCACGGCGCTGGTGCTGGCGATCGTTGGGCTGAACTGCCTGTGGCCGCTCGGCATCGTCTCCGTCATCATGGGCAACACCGAGATCGCCGCGATTGACCGTGGCGAGTCGCCTCCCAAGGGCCGCTCGCTCGCCAAGGGCGCGGTCATTCTCGGGTGGATTGGCATTGGCCTCACGGCGGTGGCCGTGGTGGCGGGCGCCATTGCCCTGTTCTTCGCGCTGTCGTCGTAGCCCCGTGGCTCAGGGCGTGGGGGCGCGGATGCTCCAGGAGAGCACCCGCCCGTCCAGCCCGAGCACGAAGAGCTGATCTCCCATCACGATGGGAGCGGTGCGCAGCGGCGTGTCCGCGCGCAGCGAGAAGGCCGGCGCCGCCGCCTGGCGCCTCAGGCCCAGCAACTGGCCCTCGCGGCCGCTGGTGGGCACCAGCAGCACGTCCCTGGACACGGTGAGCTGCGTCACCAGCGCCGCGGGCAACGCGGTGGCCGACAGCGGCTTGCCGTCCGTGGGGGACAGCTCCAAGAGCTGCGGAGGCTCGGCCGTGCCCACCCAGAGCGAGCCCAGGGCGTACGTGGGCGGGCTGGTGAGCTGCGGGGCCGGGGTCTGCTCCCAGCGCGGCGAGCCGTCCGCCAGGCCCAGCGCGGCCACTCTGCCGTTGCGGGTGGTGGCGTACACCGTGTCCGCCTCGCGCGTCAGGCCCAGCACCTGCGGCAGCGCCCGGCGCCAGCGCACCGCGCCACTCTCCGTGGACAGCCCCACCAGCCCCGCCTCGCCCAGCGCCACCACCAGCACCTCTCCGGAGAGCACCGGCGCCGGCAGCCGCTGGCCGGGCTCCAGCTTCGCCTCTTCCACCCGGGGTGGGGGCCGCCTCCACCGCACCTTGCCCGTGTCCAGCGCATACGCGCGCACCGCGCCGTCCGGACCCACCGCGTAGGCCGAGCTGGCGTCCGACACCAGCGCCGTGAGCACCGGCGGCTCTCCCGTGAGGCGCCAGCGCTCGGCTCCGTCCGCCAGCGCCAGGTGCGCCAGTTCTCCGCCCACCGTGCCGGCAATCACGCTGTCTCCGGACACCGTGGGCGGGGCCGCCACCTCCTGGGTGAGCTTCACCCGCCACACCGCCTCACCCCTCCGGTCCAGCCGCAGCACCGTGCCCGCCTCGTTGCCCACCACCACCCCGTTCTCCAGCGCCACCAGCCCCGCCCGGGACGAGGCGTCCGTGGAGAACTCGAACACCCGCTCCGCCGGGCGCTGGCACCCGGCCACCCCTGTCACCAGGAGCACGAGCAACACAGGGGTGCATGGACACAGGCGCGGCAGCATGGTTTGAGAGAATGCATCTTCCACCCGCTCACGGGTCGGCAAGCAAGGAACCTCGACCATGGCCTCCATTCGCGACGATGAGCTGCCCTCCGCGACCGGAATTCCCTCCTCCGCCCGTCGCACCGACATCATCCCACCCCCCGCCATCGAGGTGACGGAGGAGCTGCTCCACGCCCTGCCCAAGACGGACCTGCACTGCCACCTGGATGGCTCGATGCGGCTGAAGACGATTCTCGAGCTGGCCGAGCAGCAGAAAATCAAGCTGCCCGCCGACAACGAGGACGCGCTGGCCCAGGCCATTCACATGGGCCAGGTGTGCAAGAGCCTCGAGGAGTACCTGGTGGCGTTCGACGTGACGCTGTCGGTGCTGCAGACGGCCGAGGCGCTCTACCGCTCCGCCTACGAGCTGGCCGTGGACGCCGCCGCCGAGAACGTGAAGTACCTGGAGGTGCGCTACTCGCCCGCGCTGCACCTGCAGAAGGGCCTGAAGATGACCACCGTCATCGACTCGGTGCTCGAGGGCCTGCGCGCCGCCAAGCGCGAGACGGGGATTAAATGCGGCGTCATCGTCTGCGGCATCCGCCACATCAACCCGCAGACCTCCATGCGGCTGGCGGAGCTGAGCGTGGCGTACAAGAACCGGGGCGTGATTGGCTTTGACCTGGCCGGCGCCGAGGCGAGCTTCCCGGCCAAGGACCACAAGGACGCCTTCCAGCTCATTCTGAAGAACAACGTCAACTGCACCGCGCACGCGGGCGAGGCGTTCGGCCCCGAGTCCATCAGCCAGGCCATTCACTACCTGGGCGCGCACCGCATTGGCCACGGCACCCGGCTGCGCGAGGACGGGGACCTGCTCAACTACGTGAACGACCACCGCATCCCGCTGGAGGTGTGCCCCACCTCGAACGTGCAGACGGGCGCGGTGTCCAGCCTGGATGCGCACCCGCTGAAGTTCTACTTCGACTACGGCCTGCGGGTGACGATCAACACCGACAACCGGCTGATTACGGACACCACCGTCACCAAGGAGCTGTGGCTGGCCCACAAGCATCTGGGGCTGGCGCTGGAGGACCTGACCACCGTCATCGTCTCGGGCTTCAAGAGCGCGTTCCTGCCGTTCCGCGAGAAGCAGGACATGCTGCGCGCGGTGAACCAGGAGATCGCCACCACGCTGAGCTCCTTCGAGAAGCGGCTGTCGGCGGTGAAGAAGCCGGCCTGAGCCCGTATGGACCTGGAGCTGGCCGGAAAGGTGGTGCTGGTGACGGGCGGCTCCGAGGGACTGGGAGCCGCGCTGTGTCACCGGCTGGTGTGGGAAGGGGCGCGCGTGGCGCTGTGCGCCCGGAACGTGCGCACGCTGGAGGCCACCGCCGCGACGCTGAGAGCCCAGGGCGGGGAGGTGCTCGCGCTGCCGGCGGATGTGGCTCGCCCGGCGGAGCTGGAGCGCTTCGTGAGCGCCGCTGGGGAGCGGTGGGGCCGGGTGGATGCGCTGGTGAACAACGCGGGCACGGCGGCGGCCCGGCCCTTTGGCTCGATTACCGACGCGGAGTGGGAGCAGGACCTGGAGCTCAAGCTGTTCGCCGCGGTGCGCGCGGTGCGGCTGGCGGTGCCGGGGCTAAAGGCGGCCGGGGGCGGGGCGATCGTCAACGTGCTGTCCATCAAGGCCCGGGAGCCGGGGAAGAACTCGATGCCCTCGTCCGTGTCCCGGGCTGCGGGGCTGGCGCTGACCAAGGCGCTGTCCAAGGAGCTGGGGCCCGAGGGGATCCGCGTCAACGCGGTGCTGGTGGGGATGATCGAGAGCGGGCAGTGGGCGCGGCGGGCCGAGGCCGCGGGCAAGCCGTCCGAGGAGTTCTACGCGCAGATGAGCCGGGAGGCGGGGGTGCCGCTCGGCAGGGTGGGGCGGGCCGAGGAGTTCGCGGATCTGGTGGCCTTCCTGGTCTCTGCGCGCGCCTCGTTCATCAGTGGCGCGGCGATTCCGGTGGATGGGGGACTGTCCTCGGCGGTGTGAGGCCCGTGTCTGTGGGTGCCCGGTGGAAACGGGTGGAGTAGGCTTGGCGCCCATGAAGCCCAGTCGCTGGTGTCCGCATTGTGCTCAGCCGATCGAGGCGTTCCTCGTGAACTCGCCCTCTGGCGCGGAGGTGGAGCTGGAGCGCTGCACCTCGTGTGGTGGCTATTGGGGGCAGCGGGGACGGATTCAGGACCACTTCGGGCCCAACGCGCAGTACCAGCTCGTGGGCGGCATGACGACGCGGCACTGTGTGGAGTGCCGGATCCTGATGACTCCCGCCAAGCTGCCCGTGGGCATCGATGTCGAGGTGTGCCCGGCCTGCCGCGGCATGTTCCTCGATGCCGAGGAGCTGGCTCAGGTCGGTGTGCGGACTCCGGCTCCGCGCCGCCCGGGGCTGCCGAAGCCCGCGGGGGCGGCCCGGGCCGCGCCTCCGCCGCTGCCTGCTGCGCGGGCTCCCGTGGCTCCCAGTGCTCCCGAGCCTGAGGCGCCGGTCGTCGAACTCAAGGAGGAGGACGAGGCCACCCCCGTCGATGCGCCGGGCACCTTCGAGTGCGTGGTGTGCCGCAAGCGCAAGCCGGTGCGGGAGGGACAGGCGCTTCGGGATGGGCTGGCTTGCCGCCCCTGCATGAGGGCTCGGCTGCAGGGGGGAGAGGACGAGGACCTGGGGCTGAGAAACCTGCTCTTCGGCCGCCCGAAGAAGTCGTAGGAGCGCGGCGATGGGGAGCGCCTTGGGGGGCCCGGTGCATCCGCTTCCGCCTGGCACCCAGGTGGGGCCGTGGCGCGTGGAGGCCTGGCAGGGGCAGGGGGCTTTCGGCGCGGTCTACCGGGCCGTGCGCGTGGGAGAGGAGCCCGCGGGCCCCGTGGCGCTCAAGGTGGCGCTCCACCTCTGGGACTGGCGCATGGCCCGGGAGGCGGAGCTGCTCTCGCGGGTGAGCCACCCCAGCATTCCCCGGCTGCTGGACCGTGGGGGTGTGCTCCACACGGCTGAGTCCGAGCATGCCTGGTTCGTCATGGAGTGGGTGGACGGCACGCCGCTGTACGCCTGGGCCGAGCAGCACGCGCCCTCGGGCCTGGAGGTGTGCCGGCTGCTGGCGGAGCTGGCTCGGGCGCTGGAAGCCCTGCATGCCGCCGGGTGCGTGCACCGGGACGTGAAGGGGGACAACGTCCTGGTAAGACTGTTGGACAGGCGTGCGGTGCTCATCGACTTCGGCGCGGGCCACTTCCAGGGGGCGGAGCGGCTCACCTGGCAGACGCGGCCTCCGGGCACCCCCGCGTACCTGTCCGCGCAGGCGTGCGTGTTCGACCTGAGCCTGGTGCGCGAGCGCGACGGCTACTACCCGCCAACGCCCGCGGATGACCTGTACGCGCTGGGCGTGACGGCCTACCGCCTGGTGATGGGCGAGTACCCCCCGCCCATCTACGTGCGGAAGGACGAGGAGGGCGCCTGGCAGGTGTCGAGCCCTGACCCGAGGCCGTTGCTGGAGAACAACCCCCGGGTGGAGCCGCTCCTGAGGGAGTGGATCCTCCGGCTGCTCTCGGACGATCCGGAATCACGCGGCACGGCGGCGCAGGTGGCGGAGGCGTTGGAGGCTGCGGCGGGGGAGAGGGGGCAGGAGGTGCTGGCCGAGCCACCGCCAGCCGTCGAGGTGCCGCAGCGGAACGTTCTGGCTCCACCGAATGGGAGCAAGCGCCCGGAGCATGTTTGGCCACCGGCACGGGCATGGGCCTGGAAGCCCTGGTTGGCCCTGGCTGCGGCGGGAGTCTGCGGGGTGCTGTTGTGGAACGTGCCGCATGGGCTTGTACCGTCGAAACACGTGTCCGTGAGCCCAGTGCAGGCTTCGGGCTTCCAGCAGCCAGACGCAGGCACTTCCGCTGTGGGAGACGCTTCGCCCACCGGGTCCCAGCCGGCTACGCTGCCTCCCACGCGGAAGAGGCCCATGACCCAAGAGCCCCTTCCCGAACCCCGCCCAGGACAGATACAGCCCGACAAAAAAGGCCAATGCCCGGGCCCCAAGCAAGTACCCATCAACGGAGGCTGTTGGGGAGAGGTCCTCCCGATGAGCGCTCAGGAGTGCGCGGAGAATGGCTACGTGCGTTTCAAGGGCAAGTGCTACGCCCCTCTCGCCGCCCCCAAGAAGCCTCAGCCCACCTCAAGCCCTGCCGAAGCTCGCTGAGCAGCCCTTGCTCGATAGTACCTGCCCACCGGCCCAAACCTCTGCTCCTGCGCTCTAGTAACCACGCCATCGTCCTGATGGGTCGGTTAGAGTGAAGGGGGGGAGCCCAAAGGGGTAGGTCAGTCCCCTGTTCCGACAAACTCCCGTGGAGAACCTGATGCCTATGGCAATTTCGCAGTTGGACGACCTGCCAGAGCAAGAGCGGGAGCAACTCGTCACATCGCTCAGCCGGCACATCACCAACGAGAAGCACAGGGTCAGATCTGATCCCAAGATTTGGAAGATTCCTAATTCTTCTAAACTATCGCGGACCCTAAACACCTATGGTTTTCCCAAACACGAGCCGCAGATCTGGTTGGCGAAGACTGAGTTTCCCAATCGGAATACCACTCGGGATGCCATACTTGTTGCATTGGCTGGCGATCCTCACTCGAATGACGAAGTCGTCATCGCATTCGAGTTCAATATCGACCGACGAGTTGGACGCAATCGGATGAACTTCCGTTTCCAGAAGCGTCACAATGGCACCATCAAAGTGCGCTGCCTTGGCTCATTCGCACATCATGGCGTCAGGCAGAAGGCTAGCCTCTTCTATGATTTTCTGCGCACCAAGAGTGCTCACGGCTTGAGACTAGAACCTGTTGACCCAAGTCAGAGACAATATGTAGTTTTGCTTGAACTGCCCGGCACGGATGTTTCTAGCAAATGGCGTGAGATTTGGACCAGCTTAGCTCAGTTCGCTCGACTTGTTACGGATTTCAAGAATTGGCTCGACAAAAAACGCTTGGGGTCTCCGAACCGCCGCGCTGGCCCAAATAAGCGGGGAGGCAGTCGCCAGAAGCAGAAATCTCGCTAATGCGCAAAGGCTCACACCCAAGTGCCCATTGATAGCACACGCGCTGGGAGAAGAGCGTGTGAGTGACGGAAGCAACCCATGCCCCTGCTTATCCATAATTCCGAGGCTGCCCGTATATTTTCTCAGTCGGATCCCAAGCCGTGTGGGTAAAAGGATTTGCGGAGAACTTTCTTGTTTACAGGAAATAATCAGCAGGACGATGGATCGTTGAGGCGCAACAAGGCACACCAGAGGATGATCTGTATCTATCTCCTCGCACGAATGCAGGATTTTTTATGCACGAAGCTATCGGCCGATTTTTTCGGAGTCACCACATGCACTGCACGAGTCCTACTGCCGACACTCTTTTTAATCTACTGAATGCTCTACACAGCTTGAACGATAGATTGCGAAAGCAAATACAGGTAGACCTGTTTGACTGCGACGAATTTCTTGCGCTCAAAGCGTTGCGGAACTTCTTCCATCACGAAGCAGAACTCCCTTCCAAGGTTACAGTCGTGCCGTTGTCCGCTGGTACGGCA
>DASVVJ010000310.1:0-14626 GCA_036389955.1 Myxococcaceae bacterium | reverse complement strand
GCCCGCCTCGCGGCCCCTGCTGGCCATCAGCACCTTTGCCTCTTCGTGTGACTTTGCCCTGCCGGCCGGCACTCCGCCCAATGCCATCGTCTTCGGCAGCGGCTATGTGCGCCTGCCGGTGATGATGCGCACGGGCGTGCTGCTGGACGTGCTCGCCGCGGTGGTGCTCACGCTCTACGGAATGACGTGGGTTCAGCTCGTGCTGCCCTGAGCCACCGCCTCAGCCCAGATGCAGCGCGGTGACAAACACCCAGCGCGTGCCGTCCCGAACCACCATCAGCCGGATGCGCACGTCGCGCGTTCCCCAGGGGAACAGGAACCGGAAGTCGAAGCTCTCCGTCCCCTGCCCCCGCTGTACCAGCGCGTCCAGCCGGCCCCGGAAGGCCGCTACGTTGGTGCAGGGAGCGATCTCCTCGAAGAAGAGCCGGCCCAGCGTGGAGTGCTGCGAGCGCCGCGCCAGGCTCGCCTCCACCGCGTTGTAGCCCGTCACCCGCCCCTCGGCGTCCAGCCTGACGGCGCCAAACGGCAGCGCGTCGAACTCATCGGGCGTGAGCTGATGCAGCCGCTCTTCGGTCAGGGCCTCCGCATTCAGTATCTGCCGCATGTCCCAGGCCTCCCACAGCACCCCCGAGGCGCAGCCTCGTGGCCAGGGCACTGTACAGGGTTCGTCCGGAGTTGACCCCGGCCATGCTCGGCCCGGGCTCTACCGCCACGGGGGGCTCAGGACTGCTCGCCCTCACCCGCCAGGTAGCTGAGGATGACTTCGTCCAGGCTCTTCTCGGAGATCAGATCCTCACCGAAGAGCGTCTCGACGCCCACCTCGTTGATCTTCGGCTGCACCTTCATGGCGCGGGCGGCGGCCACTTCGGGCGGCAGCTGCGTGGCAACCGGCGGAGGCACCGGAGCCTTCACGGCCTGCGCTACCGGGGCCTTGGGAGCGTGCACCGGATCCGCGTCCGAGGCGAGCTGCCCCGGCTGGTAGTGCTTGGTGGCGATGTGCTCGTAGTTGTCGTACACGCCGTTGATGAGGTTGCGCAGCATCTCCTTGTGCTGCTCTTCCATCAGCTCGCGCACCACTTCCGCGAGGTTCTCGGCGTTGAGGATGTCGGCGTACGACGTCTTCTTCGAGGCGAGGATGTTACCGCCCACGAACAGGTGGGTGATGATGTGGGGGTTGTTGACGCCCGAGTCCTCGGTCTGGACGTGGTAGACCTTCCCCTTGTGCTTGATGTTGTGGTTGAAGCCGGTGACGGCTTTCTCGAAGGTTTTCGCCATGCCCAGGGTCGGCGACGCTAGCAGCGCCCTCTAGGCGAGACAAGCAAAGCGTTGGGCGCTCGGGTTTTCGAGCCCCCCGCTCACCAGCCCTCCTTCACCAATGGAGCCAGAGTGGAACGCGCCTGCTCTCCGGCCGGTCGTCCCACCCCCCGGTTCGTTGAAAACCAGATTAAGGCTAGGCTACGTACGTTCCGCTGCGGACAGAGTTCGTCCGCGACGCTCCGATCAAGGTGTGAGATGAAGAACAACATCACGAACAATCTGCGCCAACACGACGCCCAGACCCTGGCCAAGGGGTATTCGCCCGCAATCCGGGCGATGGACATTGGCAGCATCATCACCTTCATCAGCCTCGAGCTGCTCCTGGTGTACCAGTTGTGGGGTAACGCCCACACCGGCCCGTGGCTGCTGCTGAGCGCGGTGCTGCTGGGCTATCTGGCCGCGGACTTCGTCTCGGGCTTCGTCCACTGGATGGGCGACACGTGGGGCTCGCCCACCATGCCCATTCTGGGCAAGGCCTTCGTGCGGCCCTTCCGTGAGCACCACGTGGACGAGAAGGCCATCACCCGCCACGACTTCATCGAGACCAACGGCAACAACTGCGCCATCTCCATCCCCGTGGCCCTGATGTGCGTGCTGATGCCGCACAGCAGCTCCGCGTGGGTGTTCATCGTCGCGAGCCTGGGCTCGATGATCTTCTGGGTGATGGCGACCAACCAGTTCCACAAGTGGTCCCACCTGGACGAGCCGGGCGCGGTGATTGGCTTCCTGCAGCGGGTGCACCTGATCCTGCCGCCGGCGCACCACCGCATTCACCACACGGCGCCCTTCAACAAGTACTACTGCATCACCGTGGGCTGGCTGAACAAGCCGCTGGCGATGATCGCCTTCTTCCCCACGATGGAGCGGCTGGTGACGTGGGCCACCGGGCTGCTGCCGCGCGCGGACGACATCGGCGCGGAGGCCGCCGTCGCGGTGGTGAAGGCCACCTCCCAGGGCGATGCCCCCATGGTGCAGGCCGCCAAGGCCCTGCTCGAGAGCGCCGAGGAGCGCGAGTCCGTCTCCTCCGTGCGCAACTCGGCCTGAGGCTCGGGCACCGCCGGTTCACTGGCGGTGAAGCTCAACGCTCGTAAACGCCCGTAATGACGTGAGGCCGTGTTCGGATGATGTCTGACCAGTCAGACATCCCCCGGCCAGAAGCTCAGGATGATGTCTGACTGGTCAGACATCCCCCCAGCTAGAAGCTCAGGTCCACCTGTTCGGCGGCGGGGATGGAACGGCCCAGGAAGCGGGCTCCCACCTCGACGAAGCGCTCGGGCACGTCGGTGACGAAGTAGCCGTGCTCGGGCGTATGCCCCGTGGGCGCAAGCATGCGCTGCTCCTCCAGCAGCACGGCCACCGCCTCAGCCGTGGCCTCTGCCGAGTCCACCAGCGCCACGCCCGGCCCCACCACCTCGGCGATCACCGACTTGAGCAGCGGGTAGTGCGTGCAGCCCAGCACCAGCGTGTCCACGCCCTCGCGGGCGAAGTCCGCCAGGTACTCGCGCGCCACCAGGCGGGGCACCTCTCCTCCCGTCCACCCCTCCTCCGCCAGCGGCACGAAGAGCGGACAGGCCCGCGCCTTCACCCGGACATCCGGCTCCGCCGCCTGCAGCTCACGCTGGTACGCCCCCGAGCGGATGGTGCCTGGCGTGCCGATGACGCCCACCCCTCCGCCCTTCGTCCGCCGCAGGGCAGCGCGCGCGCCCGGAGCAATCACCCCCAGCACCGGCACCGGCAGCGCGGCGGACAACGCCGGCAGCGCCACCGCTGAGGCCGTGTTGCACGCCACCACCAGCAGCTTGATGCCGCGCTCGAGCAGGAACTGCGCGTTCTTGAGCGAGTAGCGCGTCACCACCTCGCCGGACTTGGTGCCGTAGGGAACGCGCGCCGTGTCACCCAGGTAGAGGGTGCTCTCGTGAGGGAGCCGCTCCATCAGCGCCTTGAGGACCGTGAGTCCCCCAACACCCGAGTCGAACACCCCGATAGGACTGTGGCTGCCTTGCCGCATGAGCCGATTCCCTATCACGTTTGGTGCCAACGCCCACTTCAGCCCGCAAAAGCGAAGAGGGCCCGGGGTTGACCCCGAGCCCTCCTAGCTGTCCCTACGGCCTGCCCGCCTGGGTTACTGGCGGTACAGAATCACTTCCAGCGCCTGGCCCGCGGTCGGGTACACGCCGGGGCGAATCTCGAGCGACGGGATGTTGGGGTTGGAGCGGAACTCCACACCGTTGGACGTCCGCGCATACAGCGACACCTTGTAGAAGCCCGGCCGCAGGAAGCTGTAGACGATGGGCTTGGTGCTGCAGCGGTGGAAGTCACCCTCGTTGCCGTACACCCACTCGCCCGTGTTCACGTTCTGGAAGTTCAGGCCCACCAGCTGGTTGCCCGAGGGGTCCAGCTGCGCGCAGTCGAACGTCACCGAGCCGTCGGAGAACCGCCAGGCAATCGACGCGCCGCCGGACACCAGGTCATAGGTGGCGTACACCGCCGCGTAGGGCCGCGTCACCAGTCCGCCCGAGAAGTAGTACAGGGGGCGGCCCGCCGAGTCCCGCGCCACGAAGTCGATGAAGTGCTCGCCCGCGGCGATGTACGGCGTCTTCAGGCCCGGCGTCTGCTGCCCAGCCGTGCACGGGAAGTTCACCGGCGCGTTGTTGTCCAGGGTGATGTCCACCGAGGCCACACCCGCCTGGGCGCACGACTGGTTGCCCGGCAGCGTCCAGTTGAGGAACGCGTACGAGGTGTTCACGCTGTTGCCCACCGGCGCCATGTCCACCGTCACCGTCGCGTTACCGTTGATGACGAAGGTGCCCGAGGCCTCGAAGATGATCTGGTTGCCGTAGTCCACCGCCTCGAGCCGGTAGCTGTAGGTGCCGGGCACGAAGTCGTGAAGGGTGATGCCGTCCACGTTGTTGGTGCTGCAGGAGTAGCGGCCGTCGTTGGCCAGCGCCTCGCCGGGGATGATGACGTTCACCCCACGGATGTCGCGCGCGTCATCGCAGCGCAGCCCATCGAACATCCACAGGAAGGTGACGTCGCCGCTCCGGGCCTGGGGGTCCTCATCGACGATGATGCAGCCGGTGGAGAGTGAGACGGCGCAGAGGAATGCAAGAAGGAGTTTGGAGTTCATGGCAGCACCGCGTGGGGTAGGGACTGGCGGGCGTTCAGCCCGTTGTGCTCGTCAGGACGGGGAGCGTCGGGAATTATTCACGCAAACCCCGAAGCAACCGAGCCCCCCCGGCTTTGTTTGACCACCCTGGATCGGAGTGTTACGGCCTCTTCCCATGATGTCCCACCTGCCTGTGGCGCTTGGCGCCATGAACTACCTGGAGATCATCCGCGGCGCGTCGCTCATCGAGCTGGCCGTGCTGTTGCTGCTCATGGGCGTATCCGTCGCCTCCTGGGCGCTGATCGTCATGAAACAGCGCCAGCTGTCCCGAGCTCGCGCACAGTCGCTTACATTCCTGGATGCCTTCTGGAAGGGGACCAGGCTGGAGGGCATCTACCAGACGGCCCAGGGCTTGGACGGCTCGCCGCTCTCGAAGGTGTTCTGCGCGGGTTACGAGGAGCTGAGCAAACTGGCGCAGACGAAGGAGGGCGCGGACGGGGCGATGAGCGAGAAGCTGGGCGGCATCGAGAACGTGGAGCGGGCGCTCAACCGGGCCGCCACCACGCAGATCACCGAGCTCGAGTCCCGGGTGCCCTTCCTGGGCACGGTGGGCGCGGCGGCGCCGTTCGTGGGGCTGTTTGGCACGGTGATTGGCATTCTCAACGCGTTCAACACCATCGCGGAGAAGGGCAACGCCACGCTGTCCACGGTGGCCGCGCCGGTGGGTAACGCGCTGTTCGCCACGGCTGCGGGCCTGTTCGCCGCGATTCCGGCGGTGGTGGCCTACAACTCGTTCGTCAGCCGCATCAAGGTGTTCGACACGGAGATGTCCAACTTCTCCGCGGACTTCCTGAACATCATCAAGCGGCACTTCTTCCGGTAGCGAGGGCGGGCCATGGGCATGGGCGGAGGCAACAAGGGCCAGGGCCGCGTCACCATGAGCGAGATCAACGTCACGCCCATGGTGGACGTGATGTTGGTGCTGCTCATCATCTTCATGGTCACCGCGCCGCTCATTCAGCAGGGCGTGAAGGTGAACCTGCCCGAGGCCAAGGCCGCGCCGGTGGAGGCCGCCGAGAAGAAGGTGGTGCTGTCCATCGACGCCGGGAAGCGCGTCTTCATCGGTGACGCGGAGGTGGCGCTGGAGGAGCTGGAGAAGAAGCTGGCCGCCAATGCCAAGGCCCAGGCCGAGAAGGAAGTGTACCTGCACGCGGACCGGGACGTGCCCTATGGCGTGGTGGTGGAGGTCATGGCCGCCGCGCAGCGCGCTGGCATCACCAACGTGGGGATGATCACGGACCCGGCGGGTACCCCCGCGGCGTCCAAGGGTGGTGGCAAGAAGGAGCCGAAGCGTTGACCCTGCACCCCGCCGTTGCTCAGAGCATGCTCGCCGCCCGGCCCTCCCGGCTGGGGCTCTTCGTGGGCGTGTCCATCGCGGGGCACGTCCTGCTGGGGGTGTTCGGCCTGCTGTACTCGTATGTGACGTCCGGGCCGAAGGTGGACCCGAACCCGCCCGTCATCCGCGCCACGCTGGTGCGCCAGGGCAAGCCACGTGACCAGAAGCTGCTGCCGCGCAAGGAAGAGCTGCCCCCTCCTCCCAAGGAGGTGAAGGCCCCGCCCGCTCCGCCCACCCAGGCCCCCAAGCCGCCCGAGAAGGTGGCGGTGCCCGTGCCCGGTGTGAAGCCCGAGCCCAAGCCCGCCCCGCAGAAGGGCGACACCTCCGCCGAGGACCGCCGCAAGCGGCTCTTCGGTGCCTTCGACAAGACGGCCAAGAAGGCGCCGGAAGAGGAGCTGGAGGGCCAGGAGGATGGCGATCCGTCCGGTGACTCGGCCGTCCAGGAGGGCGAGCGGTACTTCGCCCTGCTGTCCACCCAGGTGCGCCGCAACTACGACGTCGCGGATGTCATCCCCGATACCGAGCGCATGTACCTCAAGGCCCAGGTGAAGATGCGCCTGGGCCGCGCTGGCGAGGTGATCGAGGCCAGCCTCTCCACCCCCAGCGGGAATGATCTGTTCGATGCGGCGGTCGTGGCCGCGGTGAAGAAGGCCTCGCCGTTCTCCCCTCCCCCTGACCATCTTCGTGACCCGCTCCAGAAGCAAGGAGTCGTGTTGGAGTTCCGCCCGTGAAAGCCCTCCTCGTCTCGCTGCTGCTCCTTCCGCTCGCCGCACTGGCCCAGGCCCCGGTCATTCAGATCTCCGGCGCCAACTTCCGTCCCCTGCCCCTGGCCTACCCCGCTCCGCTGACGGTGGATGACGGAAGCAAGAAGGCCACCGCCGAGTTCGATGACACGCTGATGTTCGACCTGCGCGCCTCGGGCATCTTCCAGGTGCTGGACCGCGCCGGCTTCACCGCGGACGCCAAGGAGGGTGTCACCGCGGGCAGCATCAACTTCTCGCGCTGGGCGGACGTGGGCGCCGAGTCGCTGGTGAAGGTGCAACTGGGCGCCGAGGGCAACACGCTGCGCGGCGAGCTGCGCCTGTTCAACGTGGGCACCAACCGCGAGGACTTCAAGGTGAGCCACGCCGTGCCCACCGCCGAGCCTCGCCAACTGGCGCACTTCCTCGCCGACGCGCTCTACCGCCACCTCACCCGGGAGAGCAGCCCGTTCCTCTCGCGCATTACCTTCGTGCGCAAGTCCGGCCAGAACCGCGACGTGTGGGTGGCCGACTGGGATGGCAACAACGCCCGCGCCGTCACCAGCGGCGGCATCAACCTGTTGCCCGCCTTGGGGCCCAATGGCGCCGTGGCTTTCACCTCCTACCGCCGCGGCAAGCCGGACCTCTTCGTCCAGACGAGCGACGGTGAGGCCAAGCAGCTGGAGAACAGCGGGCAGATGGCCACCGGCATCTCCTTCTCGCCGGACGGCAAGCGCATTGCCTACGCGCTCGCCGAGGGCGAGAGCACCCAGCTCTATGTGGCCAACGCGGACGGCAGCAGCCCCAAGCGCGTCACCGAGACGCCCTACGGCATCAACTCCAGCCCTTCGTGGTCTCCCGATGGCAAGCGCATCGCCTTCGTGTCCAACCGGGGCGGCTCGCCGCAGATCTACGTGATGAACGCGGATGGGACGAGCGCGCGGCGGCTCACCTTCCAGGGCAACTACAACCAGACGCCGGACTGGTCGCCCCGGGGAGACCTGATCGCCTTCACCGCGCGCGATGAGCGCAACGCCTTCGACCTGTTCACCGTGAACGTGGACACCGGGAAGATCACCCGCCTGACGCAGGACCAGGGCAACAACGAGGAGCCCGTCTTCTCGCCCAACGGCCGCCTCATCCTGTTCACCTCCACGCGAGAAGGCACGCCCAAGCTCTACGTGATGACGGCCGAGGGCAACAACCAGCTGGCCCTGCCCATGGAGAAGATCAGCGGACTGACGCCCGACTGGGCGCCGTGACATGAGCGGCTCGGACTTCCGCTCCCGCTGGTCGCTGGATCCGGGGATCGTCTTCCTCAACCACGGCTCGTTCGGCGCCTGCCCCACCGAGGTGCTGCGGGTGCAGTCCGAGCTGCGCGCGCGCCTCGAGTCCGAGCCCGTGCGCTTCCTGGTGCGCGAGTTCGAGCCCTTGCTGGACGAGGCCCGGGCCACCCTCGCCGCGTTCCTCGGCGCGGATGCGGACGACCTGGCCTTCGTGCCCAACGCCACCACGGGCGTGAACACGGTGCTGAAGGGGCTGCGCTTCCAGCCCGGAGACGAGGTCCTCACCACCAACCAGGAGTACAACGCGTCGCGTAACGCGCTCGACTGGGTCGCCAGCCGCTGGGGTATCCGGGTCAACGTGGCGCAGCTGCCCTGGCCCAACCCCACCCCGGCCTCCGTGGTGGAGGCCGTGCTCGCCCACGTCACCCCGCGTACCCGGCTGCTGCTCGTGGACCACATCTCCAGCCAAACGGCGCTCGTCTTCCCGCTGAAGGAGCTGGTGCGCGCGATGCGCGCGCGCGGCGTGGAGACGCTGGTGGACGGCGCGCATGGCCCGGGCCAGGTGCCGCTGTCCCTGCGCGAGTTGGGCGCGGGCTACTACACCGGCAACTGCCACAAGTGGCTGTGCGCTCCCAAGGGCGCCGCCTTCCTCCATGTGCGCAAGGATCTCCAGGTGGGGCTCAAGCCGCTGGTGGTGAGCCACGGCCACAACTCGAGGCGCCAGGACCGCTCGCGCTTCCGGCTGGACTTCGACTGGATGGGGACGAGCGACCCGACGCCCGCGCTCTGCGTCCCTCATGCCCTGCGCTTCATGGGGAGCCTGCTGCCCGGTGGGTGGCCCGCGCTGATGGCGGACAACCGGGCCAAGGTCCTGGCCGCGCGCCGCATGCTCTGCGAGCGCCTGGGCGTCGCGCCCCACTGTCCCGAGGAGATGGTGGGCGCCATGGCCACCGTGGCCCTGCCGGATGGGTTTCCCACCGAGCCCCAGCCGCCGCTCTTCCTGGATCCGCTCCAGGACCGGCTCTTCCATGAGCACCACATCGAGGTGCCCGTCATGGCCTGGCCCCGGGCCCCCCAGCGCCACCTGCGCCTGTCCGCACAGGTCTACAACACGCACACCGAGTACCAAGCGCTCGCGGAGGCTTTGGAAGCGCTGCTGCGTTGAGTAGGCTGCCGGGCAATGCCTCGCTTTGCCACTATCGACGTGGGCACCAACTCCGTTCTCCTCCTCGTGGCGGACCGTACTCCCGAGGGCCGCTTCCAGGCCGTGCTGGAGCGCGCCGAAATCACCCGGCTGGGACGCGGGGTGGACAAGAGCCGCCGCCTGTCTCCCGAAGGTATGGAGGCCACGCTCTCCGTGCTGACGGACTATGCCCGCGAGGCGCGCTCGCTGGGCGCCGAGGGGATTGCCGTGTCCGCCACCAGCGCGGCGCGGGACGCTCAGAATGGCGCCGAGTTCATGGAGGCCGCCAAGCAGCGCGCGGGCCTCACGGTGGAGATCATCTCCGGCGAGCAGGAG
This sequence comes from Myxococcaceae bacterium, assembly GCA_036389955.1. Lineage (GTDB taxonomy): Bacteria > Myxococcota > Myxococcia > Myxococcales > Myxococcaceae > DATHBR01. The sequence continues at coordinate 5,262 of DASVVJ010000310.1, read as the reverse complement.
GCGCAGCTGTCCTTCGCCTCGGTCCACATGGACTTCGCCAGCGAGGCGGCCGGGCCGCTGCTCGTCATCGACATTGGCGGCGGCTCCACCGAGTTCATCTACGGCAACCCCGCGGGCCGGGTGGACTTCCGCCACAGCTTCGATGTGGGCTCGGTGCGGCTCACCGAGCGGCTCATCCGCAATGATCCGCTCGCCGCCGACGAGCGCGGGCGTGTCGAGCAACTGCTGCGAGAGACGTTCGCCTCGCTGCCGCCGCCTCCTCCGGCCTCGGAGCTGGTGGGCGTGGCGGGCACGGTGACGACGCTCTTCGCGCTGCAGAACCGCATTGAGCCCTATGACGCCGAGCGTGTGCACGGCGGCACGCTGACGCGGGCCCAGCTCGAGGAGCTGGTGAACCAGCTCTGCCGCCTGCCGCTGGCGGAGCGCCGCACCCTTCCTGGCCTGCAGCCCAAGCGCGCGGATGTGATTCCCGCCGGCGCGTTGATCCTGCTGGAGGCCCTTCGCGCCCTGGGCCTGGAGCAGTGCCGTGTGAGCGATCGCGGCCTGCGCTGGGGGCTGATGGCGCACCGCTTCGGAGCCCCCCGCACATGAGTGCCAACCCCGCAGTGGCTGCCGCCGAGCCCACCGCGCCCGCCGTAGGTGCGGGCTATGCGCTGTTCATCCTCACCGTCATCAACCTGGTCAACTACCTCGACCGGTACATCGTCGCGGCCGCGTTGCCGTCCATCCAGGCGGAGCTGAAGATCAACAACACGGAGTCGGGCCTGCTGGGCACCGTCTTCATCGTGGTGTTCATGCTGGCCTCGCCCCTGGGGGGCTACCTCGGGGACCGGGTGCCCCGGAAGTACCTGGTGGCCGGCGGCGTGCTGCTGTGGAGCCTGGCGACGGGGGCCTCGGGGCTGGCGGCCACCTTCACGATGCTGCTGGTAGCGCGGGCCTTCATCGGCATTGGCGAGGCGGGCTATGGCGCGGTGGCGCCCTCCATCATCTCGGACCTGTACCCGCGCACGTTGCGCACGCGGGTGCTGGCGTTCTTCTACATCGCCATTCCGGTGGGAGCGGCGGCGGGCTACGGCCTGGGCGGGTTTCTGAGCAGCACCTACTCGTGGCACGTGGCCTTCTTCGCGGGCGGAGTGCCGGGGCTGCTGCTGGGAGTGCTGGCCTTCTTCATGCCCGAGCCCCAGCGCGGGGCGATGGATGGGCCGGGCGCGCAGACGAAGATGCCCTTCAAGGTGGGGCTCAAGGGACTGACAGGAAACATGGCCTTCTGGGCCACGACGGCGGGATACACGCTGATGACGTTCTCGGTGGGCGGGCTGGCGTTCTGGATGCCCACGTACATGGTGAAGACGCGCGGGATGACGGAGGACAAGGCGGGCTTTCTCTTCGGCGCGGTGACAGCGGTGGCGGGCCTGCTGGGCACGCTGGCGGGCGGGTGGCTCGGGGACAAGCTGGACCGCAAGCGCGAGGGCGGAGGCCTGGGCATGTCCGGCATCGGGCTGATGCTGGCGGCCCCCTGCATGTTCCTGGCGGTGAATGTGGACTCGCAGCTGGCCACTTTCGCGTGGATTGGCGTGGCGCAGTTCCTCATCTTCCTCAACAGCGGCCCCATCAACGCGGCCATCGTCAACTGCGTGCAGCCCGCCTTCCGCGCCTTCGCCATGGGGCTCAACGTGCTGTGCATCCACATGCTGGGCGATGCCATCTCACCCACGCTGATTGGAAAGATCGCGGATGTGGCCAGCCTCACCACCGCCATCGAGGTGAACGCGGTGCCGGTGCTGCTGGGCGGCGTGGCGCTCATCATTGGCGCCAAGCTCTTCCGTGAGGCCGTACCGCAGCCGCGCTGACGGCTCCGCCGTTACGAGGTGGGCTGCTCCACCCGGGGCCGGTACTCGCCGGCCAGCTTCTCCACCTCGGCCGACAGCCGCTCTCCGTCCTGGAGCAGCAGGGCCTTGAGCCGCCCGCGGCTGCCCAGGGTGAAGAACACGCCAATGTCCCGCCACACCACCGCCCAACGCTCGGAGAAATAGAGGGTGAAGAGCGCCAGCGGCGGCACGCCCACCAGCGCCACCACGCCCCATGCCCAGCCGCCCAGGACCCACGCGGCCACCGTGAGGCCCGGCCACCACAGCAGCGCCATGAGCAGCGCGGCCAGGAACTTCACCGTGGCCTGGACGTCCAGCTCGGCCTTGCGCGCCAGCAGCCGCGGCACCTGGTAGGGCAGACCGAACAGCACCACCCCCACGGCGAACAGCGGCAGGCCCAGGCACAGCCAGAGCAGGTTCTTCACCACGAAGGTGGTCACCTGGCTGGACTTGTAGACCAGCGTCAGGTCCGTGGGGTCCGCGTGGACGAGTTCCAGCCGGCGCTGGAAGGACACCAGGGAGGAGCGCACCTGCTCGAAGCGCTCTGGCTGCTCGGAGCGAAACAACTGCAGCCCCCGCGCCCAGTGCTTCAGCCGCTCGCGGTCCACCTTCTGGCCCTGCTTGAAGGCGTAGAGCTGCTCGGCCATGTGGATGAGCGGCAGGTCCTCCCACTGCTCCATGTTCACCGTCACGGCCTTGAGTCCGGCGGTGATGCGCTCGTTGAGCTGGCGCACCGCTTCCTTCTCCGCGGCGGCCCCTTCCGTCTCGAGCTTGAGGAAGGGAGCCACTTCGATGGCAGGGCCCACCTCGATGAGCACCTCGCTGCGGAAGGCGCTCTTCTCTCCGTAGGTGAAGCCCACGGGGACGATGCGCACCGGGGCTCCCTCTCGCGCCGCGCCCAGGGCAATGCGGGCGGCGCCCGTCTTGAGCTCCGCGAGCATCGGCTCGGAGTGGCTCCGGCCCTCGGGGAAGATGGTGATGGCGCGCCCCTTCACCAGCGCCGTGCGGGCCGCATCGAGCGTGCCCTCGTTGCCTCGCATCTGCGTGGGATCGTCCTGCTTGCGGTAGACGGGCAGCGCCTCGAGTCCCCTGAGGATCCAGCCGATGACGGGCAGCTTGAACAGGGGCGCCTTGGCCAGGAAGGTGATGCGGCGGCGGCTGATGATGAACACCAGCGCCGGATCAATCAGGGCGTTGGGGTGGTTGCACACGAAGATGACGGGGCCCTCGGGCTCAGCGGCCGGGGCATTCGCCTTCACCCGGTAGAAGAGGGTGAGCGCCAGGGACACCAGACCACGGATGAACGCGTAGAACACGGGCGCACTCTACACCGGGCCCTGCGCGTCCGCCCGGGCCGGGCACCCGTGCTTATGGCCAGGCGGTTGCCGAAGCCTAGGGCGACATCAAGCAACTGTCTCACCCGCTTCCGACAGGGTATCCCTCGAAGGCATCCCATCCTTCTGACGGCTCCTGGAACCCGAGTGCTTCCAGGCACTCGCGGGCTTGGGTTGCCCAGGTGGTTTCCAAGAGCCTCTCTGGAGGCGCCCCGGTCACCGAATCGGCGAGCGCTTGCACCTTGGGAGCGGCCTCTCGGAAGCGCTCCGCATCAGAGCTTCCCCTCGCGCTCCTGCAAAAGTCCGCGAGCGCGACCAGGCGGGCATCGAGTGCCAATCGCAAAGCCGCAGGCTGTGCCTGCGTACACCATCGTGCATAGAGACGGGGTGCGGCCAGCACGGCCAGGAGGTTAAGTGCCTCAGCGACCAGGGCCGCCTCCTGCTCCCACGAGCTCTCAGCCACAGAAGGGCCCCAGGCGAGCGTTGAAGGGCAACGTGTGGAACAGCAGCGCCTTGCCCGTTACGGATTCACCGCTCAGGCACGTGTAGACGGCCCATCCCTTGATGGCGAGGTTCTCCATGCCCTCGATGAAGCAGTAGGGACACTTTCCATCTCCGCAACTTGAAACAAAGCACACCGTGCTTCCGCAGGTGACGGTCGCGGGCCATCCACGCTTGATACACCCAGGGGCCTTCGTCAGAGGAGGCTCCGCGTGTGCCACCGGCAGTTGCGTGGCCACGAGCAGGGTGCCTCCCGCTACCAGGGCCTTCCGCCAACTGTTCTTCTCGCGCCGGGCCATGAAGGCGTCCTTTCGCTCCGACAGCCTCACGAAGGCTACGATCCTGCTGCCGCCAGCCTCAAGGGTGGTGGCCTGAACACAGGTAGAACGCCGACGACGAGCGAACCAGGCGCCAGAGCCCTCATTTACGGCGGGTCCTCGGAGGTCGGCACGCGCTCGGCGTTAATAAACAAAGGGGTGTAGCAACGCCTCTCGTACTCATAATCGCCTGATGCGCAGGGAGGCTTCCCAGAACCCTCAAGAAGCCCCCAACACCCCCCATTGATCACCAGCGCGCCTCGGTGATTGCACGGTGGACGCTTTTGTCCTGGCAGAGGCTCGTCGGGCACCTGGCGAGTGACACCCGATCCCGAGATCGGCGGACCTTCGGCCGGTGAAACCGAGGCCATCGCTTCCTCCCCCATTCCATCGGTGCCGCCATCCGGGCTGCCTGTACCTTGTGGCGCGGTCCGGGGCGCCTCCGTGTACGCCACTCCGCGCCTGTCCCTGTCACTCGTCAGCACAATGACCAGCATCCCGAGCGCGATGAAGGCAGTGAGGCAACCTAATTGAGGCGACATTCCTCCCTGTGCAGACGAGGCTGGCTCTGGCTCCGGCTCCGGTTCCAACTCCGGTTCCGATGGCACGGTCTCCTGCGTGGGCTCCGCCGCGGAACTCTCGATCCAGACTGAATCCAGAAACGGATTGGCCTGGCGGAGCAGGCGCTCCAGCGCCTCAGCCACCTGTCTGGCGGTGCCCCGGGCTTCCGGCTCCTCCGAGAGCATCCGCATCACGAGCGCGCTGAGTTCCGGGCAGCACTCGGCTACACCCCGCGGAGGCACCAACCGCGCGGTTTCGTCAGCGGCCGCCTCTGCACTGCTCAGTGGGTAGGTGCTGGCCAGCAACCGGTACGCGGTTACCCCCAGCGCGTACACGTCATCGTAAGGCGGAGCTACGTAGTAGTGCCCAGCTCCCATCCCCAGGGCGAACCGGAAGAACACCTGCTGAGGGCTGCGGTACTGCTCCGTGCCCGGGGGCACACCTGCGGTCAGCGGAGGCGCCCCCGAGTACCAACAGCTCCCGAAGTCCAGCAGCACCACCCGGCCGTTGTCGTCCACCAACACGTTGTCGCCCTTCACGTCCCGGTGCACCCCGTGCTCGTGGGTGGCCTCCAGCGCCCGCGCCGCCTGCGCCAGTTGCCAGATGACTTGCCGCAAGGTGAGGCCGTGCTTCTCCGACCACTTGTAGAGAGGCACACCCTCCACCCACTGCATGACGAGG
>DASVVJ010000309.1:0-11341 GCA_036389955.1 Myxococcaceae bacterium | reverse complement strand
CGCGTTCTTCAGGCCCTGGGCGTTGTCGGCCGAGTAGTACAGGCCATTGCCCACCTGAGCGGTGTTGCGCAGCAGGTTGCTGTTGATGCCGAAGCCCACCGTGTACGTGCTCACCGTCTGCTTGCCATCGGTGTTGAAGTCGCCCACCACCGACGGGCTGCGGTACTGCAGGTCCTGGTTGGCCAGCAGCTTGGCCACGTCATCCAGCATGTAGTTGGGGTTGTCGTCGCTGGGATCGTTCGGCTTCAAACCCTTGTCGCGCAGGAGGATGGAGCCAGGGCCGCACGGCAGCGTGTCCGGGCAGTACACGGAGCCACCGTTGAGCGTGCGCAGCTTGCTCACCACCGTGTCGTCCAGGCTGTCGCTGGTGGGCTCACCGTCCGTGATGATGATGACCGAGGACGTCTGGCAGCCCCAGCACACGCTGCGCTCCGGGGTGTTCAGCGGAGAGTTCTCGAAAGCGGCCGGGTAGCTGTAGCCCGTGCCGAAGCCGAACTGAGACTCGTACACGTCGCGGCCCGAGGTGAAGTAGTAGCCCACGTTGAGCAGCGAGCGCGCCAGCGGCGTGCCCGTGGTGAACGTCAGCCCGTTGATGCCGTTGATGTAGCTGGCGCGGTTGCTGTCGAACGAGCTGGAGTCCGACAGGATCAGATCGCACGAAGGGTTCTGCTTCCGGCCCATCGCGGTGTTGTCTCCCGTGTTCAGGAAGTAGCTGTAGCCGGCGCGCACGCGGCGCAGCTCCTTGATGACCTGCTTGAGCACGGCACGCGCGGTGACGTACTTGGGCGGGTTGAAGTTGAGGAAGCGGCCCCAGAAGATGAAGTTGGGGTTGGTCAGGTCACCGCTGTTGACGGCCTCGGCCTCGGGCAGCTTGTAGTAGCCCTTGGTGCTCAGGCACTGGAGGCACTGGTCGTAGTCGGCCGTGCGGTCGGTGTTCCAGTCGGGCACCTGCGACTGGCACGCCTCCTCGCGGGAGTTCCACTGCGGCTCCGGGTCGCTCAGGTCGGCCCAGTACATGTAGCCGTAGAACTTGTCGTCCTGGAACAGCAGCGGGAAGCCGTTGTCCGAGCCCAGACCCGTGCCCGGATCCGGAATGGGGTACTGGAAGTTCGGGTTCCAGTTGTTGGCCGCCTGGAACGCGTTGAGGCGCGGGTTGCTGCACCCGTTGATGGTGTCGTTGAAGAAGGCGTCATGCTGGCCGTTGCTGATCTGCGGCAGCTCGCGCATCGAGCCCGAGGTGTCGATCAGGAAGTGGATGTTGGGCGGAGCGCCCTCGGTGCTGAAGAAGCGCTCGTCACCGGCGGCGTCCTTGCCGCGCAGCACGTCCTGAATGAGCGAAGTGGTGAGCTGGCAGCACGCAGCGGTGTCCTTGGTGGCATCGCCCAGGTTGGTGGCTGCGAAGGCAGCACCGGTCGCACCGAGCACCACAAGGGCGGCACCCAGGGGACGGATGTGGGAAGTCCAGGAGGGGTACATGGAGTTTTCTCCCTGGTGAAACGCGGAGACCGGGGGGCCTCCAGCGCACCGGGGCAATTGCAAACTCCATCCCTCTGCCCGGGTGGATCCGAAGTCGGCGAAACGACGAGGCTCTTCGCACCTTGCGCGGGGCCCACCCGGCGCGCTGCACCCTGCGAACTTTGCGGAGTGCAAACTTTGCGAGGTGCGCGCGTTCGACAGCGGTGAAGGCCTTCAAGAGGACCGAAAGCGGCTTTCACTCCCGGCGTTTTTCCGGGAACCCCCCGCGGGCGCCGTTGTCCTATCCGCTCGAAAGCCCAACAAGACCGGGGAGGCAGTTCATGAGGCGGAGCCGTGTGGCCGTCAGTGGCGTGGTGTGCGCGCTGTTCGTCAGCAGTTCAACCTTCGTGGGGTGCGGCTCCTCCAAGGAGGACTCCGCCCGGGCGCAGAAGCTGAGCGTGGAGACGAAGGAGAAGGCGGCCAGGAGCGAGGAGGGGCAGTTGGGCAAGCTGGCGCCGCAGCAGAAGACGGCGCCCAGCGCGCTGCTCGAGAAGATTCCGGAGCACGCCGCCGCTCCGACCCTGGGCAGCCCAGCGGAGGCACCAGACTCGAGCAAGCCGTCCGCGAATCGCGCTCCGCCCAGCGGCGCCAGGATGGCCCCGCAGAGCAACTCCAACAAGCAGGCCCTCGAGCGCCTGGGCCTCAGCGGCACGGGCCGTGGTGGCGGGGGCATGGTGTTCGGCCAGGGCGGCATGGGGGCCAAGGGCGCGGGCGCGAGCGGGTCGGGGGTGAGCGCGTACGGCTCGGGCAGCGCCTCGTTCTCGGGCAAGGGCATGATGGGCAAGAAGGCCGTTGTGATAGGCGCGCCCTCATACCGCCCGGCGCCGCAGCCGGATCCGGTGGCCAGCACCGAGCAGTACGCGGACTCGGGCATCAACCCCTTCGTCTCCACGGCCGAGGACCGGCTGTCCACCTTTGCCATCGACGTGGACACCGGCTCGTACACGCTGGCGCGCCGCAAGATTCACGAGGGCCAGCTCCCCACACAGGAAGGCGTGCGCGTGGAGGAGTTCCTCAACTACTTCCGCTACAGCTACCCCGCGCCCACCGACGGCTCACCGCTGGCGGTGCACATGGACGCGGCGCCTTCGCCCTTCCACAAGGGCCGTCACCTGCTGCGCGTGGGCGTGCAGGGCAAGCAGCTCTCCATCTCCGAGCGCAAGCCCGCGCACCTGACGTTCCTGGTGGACGTCTCCGGCTCCATGCAGTCGCCGGACCGGCTGCCGCTGGCCAAGCGCTCTCTGCGCATGCTGGTGGACAACCTGCGTGACGGGGACACCGTGGCGCTCGTCACCTACGCGGGCCACGTGAAGCTGGCCCTGGCGCCCACCGGCATGGAGAAAAAGGCCCTCATCCACGAGGCCATCGAGCAGCTCACCGCGGGCGGCTCCACCGCCATGTCCTCGGGCATCGACCTGGCCTACGCGCAGGCGATGAAGACGCTGGATGAGAACTCCGTCTCCCGCGTCATCATCCTCTCGGACGGCGACGCCAACGTGGGCGCCACCAGCCACCAGGAGATCCTCAAGCAGATCCGCGGCTACGTGAAGGAGGGCATCACCGTCACCACCGTGGGCTTCGGCATGGGCAACTACAAGGACGAGCTGATGGAGCAGTTCGCCAACCAGGGCAACGGCAACCACTACTACGTGGACTCGCTGCTGGCCGCGCGGAAGATTTTCCAGCAGCAGCTCGGCGGAACCCTGGAGGTCATCGCCCAGGACGTGAAGCTGCAGGTGGAGTTCGATCCCGCGCAGGTGGAGCGCTACCGGCTGGTGGGCTACGAGAACCGCGCCATCGCCGACGTGCACTTCCGAGACGACAAGATCGACGCGGGCGAGCTGGGCTCGGGCCACACCGTCACCGCGCTGTACGAGCTGGAACTCAAGCCCGGCGCGGGCGAGGGCCTGGCCACCGTGCGCGTGCGCGCCAAGAAGCCCCGCGGCGAGAAGGCCACCGAGCGTGCGTTCCCCTTCAGCGGCTCGCAGCTTGCCCCCGTGTTCGGCATGGCCAGGGAGGACCTGCGCTTCGCCACCGCGGTGATGGGCGCCGCCGAACTGCTGCGCCGCAGCCCGCACGCACGGAGTTGGAACTTTGATCAGGTGCGCAAGATTGCGCGGGAGGCCACTCCGCCTGGAAACTCCGAGCGCGAGGAGTTCCTCGAGCTACTCGACAAGGCGCAGCCGCTGATCGGACGCGTGGCGGCGCGCTAGCCCCTCGCCGCCCGGACAATCCGCCAGGTCTGTTCCTGGCGGGTGCGCCCGGATGACACTCCAAGTCCGCGAAATCGCGGGGGATCGAAGTGTCAGACGCCCTCTGTAAGGTGGACCCCATCCACGACACACGAAGGGGTCATACCCATGGCGGAAACCCGTGAGTCGCCGCGCGTCTCCGTGAGCAAGCTGGGCGAGTACCTCACCGCTTCTCCCGCGCGTCGCAAGCGCATCATCCATGATCAGAAGCACCCGTGCGATCCACAGTACCTGCGCTATCCGGAAGCCTCGGCGGCCATCACCGAGTTTCTGTGCAAGGGGCTCAACGCCGGGGTGCTGCGCGCACACCAGGAGCGCTTCTTCAACACGGTGCCGCAGACGGAGTTCGAGGCGCAGCGTTTGCAACTGTGCATCGAGGCACTGGATGCGTTCGCCGCGCTGGTGCCGTCGCTGGAGCTGGACGACATCATCATCAGCGCGGTGGGCACCGAGCCGCCGGTGATGCACCTGGCGGGCGTCACCATCAGCGTGCGGCCCGAGGTGATTCTGCAGATGGTGGACCGGCGCGGCGAGAACAAGGTGGGGCTGCTCAAGCTCTACTTCTCCAAGTGGCACCCGCTGGACGAGCGCTCGGGGCAGTACATCGCCACGCTGCTGCAGAGCTTCGCGCAGCAGCACCTGCAGCACCTGGGCCCAGTGGACAACCGGTTGATCCGCGTGGTGGATGTGTTCGCGGGCACCCTGTTCGAGGCGCCCAAGGCGAACACCCGCAGGCTCCACGACGTGGAGCTGGCGTGCGAGGAGATTGGCGCGCTGTGGTCCATGCATTGACGCGCCGCGCCCCGCGGTCTGCGCGCCAGTGAACACCGCTGGCGCGCGGAGGGCGAAACGCGCGCAGGGCTGGTGCATCCCTGTCCTCGCGTCCTACGGTGTTAGGGCGTGGGGCTGCCTTGCTCCGGGTCAGCAGGGTCCCCATCTTGCAACGGAGCCGCGCACTCGCGGCGAGGACGGGGGGCTTTTGCTGGACGCACTCTGGGACAAAAGGGCTCTGCTCATCTCCGGCAAGGGCGGCGTGGGGAAGAGCACCCTGGCGGCGGCGCTGGCGCGGGCGGCGGTACGGGCCGGCCGGCGGGTGCTGCTCGCCGAGCTGTCGCCCAGCCTGGAGGGGCCTTCGGTACTGGCACCGCTGGTGGGCGCGCGGGAGCCGGGCCCCGAGGTGACCCAGGTGGAGCCGGGCCTGTCCTTCGTGCGGCTGGGCGCCTCCGAGGGCCACCGGCGCTTCCTGGAGGACGTGCTGCCCCTGCGCCTCATGGCCGATGCCGCGCTGCGCTCGCGTGCGCTGCGCCGCTTCCTGGAGGCCGTGCCCGCCATGCGGGAGATGGGGCTGCTCTACCAGATGCTGGACCTGGTGCGGCAGACGGGGCGGGATGGCCGCTTCGTCCATCCGCTGTGCGTGCTGGACCTGCCCGCCACCGGCCACGCGCTGGCCCTGGCCTCGCTGCCGCGCGCGGTGCTCTCGCTGATGCCGGGCGGGCCCATTGGGCGCGCGGTGCGCGAGGGGCTCGACTTCCTTCAGGATCCGCGCCGCACGGCGGTGCTGTTGGCTTCGCTGCCCGAGCCGCTGCCGGTGAGCGAGGCGCTGCGGCTGGCCACCGAGCTGCGCCACCTGGGCATGCCGCTGGCCGCGGGGATTCTCAACCGCATGCCCGAGGATCCGTTCCCCGAGCCGCGCGCCCGCGCCGCGCTGGATGCGCTGCTGGCGGACCACGGCCCGCACGAGGGCTCGCGGGCGCTGGCGAGGCTGGACCTGGCCCGCTCGAGCCATGCGCGCCTGGCCGCGGGGCTGGCCGCGCCGGTGCTGTGCCTGCCGGAGTACGACGCCAGGGGCCCCGAGCTGGTGCAGCGGCTGGCCGAGGCGTTTTTGCCCTCGTCGGCTCCGCGGTGGGCGGGAGGCGCGCCATGAGCCTGGGAGCGCTGCTGCGGGACAAGCGCGTGCTGGTGCTGTGTGGCGCGGGGGGCGTGGGCAAGACGACCACGGCGGCGGCGCTGGGGGTGGCGGCCGCTCGCGCGGGGCGGCGGGTGCTGGTGCTCACCATTGATCCGGCGCGCCGGCTCGCCGAGGCCATGGGCCTGCCCGAGGGCACCTCCGAGCCCACGTCCGTGCCCGCCGAGCGCCTGCGCGGGGACGGCGCGGAGGCCACCGGGCACCTGGACGTGTGGATGTTGGACCCGGGCATCGTCTTCGAGCGCATGGTGCGGCGCATGTCCGCCACGCCCGAGGCCGCGCGAGCGATTCTGGAGCACCGCCTCTACGCCTTCCTGTCGGAGCTGGTGGCGGGCACCCAGGAGTACGCGGCGGCCGAGGCGCTCGACGGCTACCTGCACGAAGGGCGCTACGAGCTCATCATCCTGGACACCCCGCCCAGCCGCCACGCGCTGGACTTCCTCGAGGCACCCGGAAGGCTGGCGCGCTTCCTGGACGACAAGGTGGTGTCGCTCTTCGGCCCCGAGCAGGGCGGCTCGGGTGGCCTGCTCTGGCGCAAGGCCACGCAGCTGGTGAGCGGCGTGCTGGGCAGCGTCTTCGGCGAGCCCTTCGTGAAGGACATGCGCAGCTTCGTCGGCGCCTTCAGCGGGCTGTTCGCCAGCATGCGGCTGCGCACCGAGCGGCTGCGCCAGCGGCTGGCCTCGCCCGAGGCGGCGTTCCTGCTCGTCACCTCGCCCGAGGCCGCGGCGCTAGAAGAAGCGGCCTTCTTCCGTCAAACCCTGACGGAGCAGGCCCTGCCCTTCGCGGGCTACGTGCTCAACCGGAGCTGGGCGCGTGACACGCAGCTGCCCGCTCCCGAGGCGCTGCTGCACCACCTGGACGGAGACGATGCGGCGCGCGAAGGCGTGGCCGCCCTGGCCCAACTCGCGAAGCAGGAACAGGAGCGAGCAGGCGAGCACCGCCGGCTGCTCTCGCGGCTGGCGGAGCGGCTGCCCCGGGGCGCGGTGGCGGTGGCCGCGCCCGAGGTGGGCGGTGAGCTGGAGGACTTCTCCGGCCTGGCACGCCTGGGCGAGGCGCTGGCCACCGGGCCGCTCCGTTGACCAGCGGGCGCCCCGGGTGTCCGCCGCCATGCGCATGAGGCCGTGAACCTGCTGGGCCGCGGACAGAAGCGGCCAATCTCCTGGCACGCCACTTGGTGCGCGTGAGGGCCATTCCCAGCCTTCACCGCCGCCGCGCTCTCCACCTCGAGCGCGGCGGCAACCACTTGCGCAGCTGGAGGTTCCGACAGATGGCTGACAGACGGACGGATAACGGCAGGGACGATCGCACCCCGCAGCGTCACAGCGGTGCCACCGCCATGACGGGCGGCACGGACGTGGTGGGGCGCACCCCGGACGTGGCGCCCCCCGGCTCGCGTGAGCGCTCCGAGTCCGACGTGACGGGATATAGCCCCATGCGCGACGAGGACCCGGCCGTGCGCCAGGGCCGCTTCCACCGCGCCGCGCAGATGCGCATGGCCCAGCCGCGCACCAGCTCGGACATGGCCACCGGAATGGGCATGGGCAGCGGCATGAGCATGGGCGGCATGGGCATGGGCGCCGGGCTCAACGCGGACACCGGCACCAGCCAGCAGCGCGGCGGCTTCGGCATGACGCGCTGGGGCCACTCGACCCAGGGCCAGGAAGAGCGCGGCGACATGCGGCGGGGGCTCGGCTCGGGCTGGGACAACCGCGGCGACATGCGCGACCTGGGCTACGGCGACATGCAGCAGGGCCCCTACGGCAGCGATGACCGCGACGACCGCTACGCCAGCGGCCGCGGCACCCAGGCCCGCATGGGCGAGCAGGACACCCGCCACTCGCTGGAGATGCGCCGCGACACCGGTGACAACTACCGCCAGTGGGACCGCACCGGCTACGGCGGCGACGAGCGCTCCATGCGCCAGGACCGCGGCCAGTACGCCGGCAACCCGGGCTCGCGTGAGCGGTGGGATCCGCTGCTCGGCATGGGCCACGCCAGCCCGGGCCAGCCCGGCATGGGCGTGAACATGGGCCAGGGCAGCACCTATACGGCGCGCGGCCAGGAGGCCACCCAGGGCCGCCGCCGCTGGCAGCGCGAGCCGCTCACCGCCCGGGAAATCATGACGCGCAACATCAAGACGGTGCGCCGCGACAGCAGCCTGCGCGACGTGGCGCAGCTGATGAAGGACGAGGACTGCGGCGTGGTTCCCATCGTGGACGAGCGGGGCTGCCTGGTGGGCATCGTCACCGACCGCGACCTGGTCATCCGCGCCTTCACCGGCGGCAAGACGCCGGATCAGCTCCGCGCCGGCGATGTAATGACCGACGACGTGGAGTGCGTCCACCCGGAGGAGAGCATCCACAGTGTCATCGAGTTGATGGGCAAGCGGCAGATCCGCCGCATCCCCGTCGTCGAGCGCGATGACCGCGTCGTGGGCCTCATCTCCATGGGCGACATCGCCAACCGGGCCGACTACGACGAGGAGCTGCAGGAGGCGCTGGATCGCGTCTCGTCCAAGCGCTCGTTCTGGAGCCGCCTGACGTAGCGCGTCAAAGACTGTTCACGATTGGCCGCACGAGGGGCTGGGTTCTCCCAGACCCTCGGCGGTGAGAATGACTCGGGGGAGCGCGGGCTCAGTGCGAGGCGTCGAGCGCCTTCACGCCCACGTGCGGCTGACGCTCCGGAGCGCTCGTCGGATCCACGCGGCGGCCCAGGATGCGGAAGCCCACGCGCTCGTCACCGCCCATCAACCACGCCAGGTGACGCGGCATCTTCACCTTGATGGGCTCGCGCTCTTCGAGCTCGAGCGCCAGCTCCACTGGAGCATTGCGCACGACCATGCGCCCATTGAAAGGAGACGAGCTCGGGTACTTCCAACCCAGCGTCGCAATCTTCTCGGTGGTGGTCGTCAGCATGGGTTCCTCCGGGAGCACTGAATGAGTTAGCAATCCCAGGGCCAACGCCCAGCCCACGCCTCCAATCCCAGGATTTCGAAGAACTCTTGAATTAACCAGGGGTTAGCAAGAGTCCCAGGACCGATGAGTTGTCGTGTTGACGCCGTTGCTGGTGTCCGATTTCACCCTTGAAACCGGAAACCAGGTCATTCCATACCCATCCCGCCCTTCTGGGTCCCCAAACCCAACTCGCCTCTGCCAACCCCCCGAAACCGCAGGGGCCGCGCCGCAGGGCCGAGCCGACAACCTCCCAAATGAAGCGGATGCCACCCACACCCTCGAGGTAGTGCGAGGATGTGGGTGGCATTCGCCCCACCCTGGAGTTTCACCAATCCGTGGCGCGAAATTCGTCACGGAGGGGCGGGATGTCTAGCCCTTGAGAACGAAGAAATGGCTGAACGGGCCCCGGCCGCGGCCCAGGGCCAGGGGGTGTTGGAGCGCGGAGGTGACGTAGGCCTTGGCGCGGCGGGTGGCCTCGAGGGGCTCGGCGCCGAGCGCCAGGTGGGCGGCCATGGCGGCGGACAGGGTGCAGCCGGTGCCGTGGGTGTTGGCGGTCTCCACGGGCGTCACCTGGAGCGTCTCCCACTGTTGGCCGTCGAACCACACGTCGGTGCCGCGCAGGTTGCCGGGCATGCCTCCGCCTTTGACGAGCACGGCTTTGGGGCCCAGCTGGTGGATGCGGCGTGCGGCCTCGCGCATGTCCTCGAGCGTGTAGATCGACAGGCCGGCGAGGAGCTGCGCCTCGTAGCGGTTGGGCGTGACGATGGCGGCCAGGGGCAGCAGTTTTTCGCGCAGGGCGTCCACGGCCGCGTCATCGATGAGGCGCGAGCCGGCGCGGGACACCATGACGGGGTCCACCACGAGCGGCCCCAGGCGCTGGGCGCGGGACTGCTCGGCCACGGCGGTGATGATCTCCGGGTTGACGAGCATGCCCGTCTTGGTGGCGCCGATGCCGATGTCGCTGGCCACGGCTTCGATTTGAGCGGCGACGCTGGCGGCGGGCAGCACGTCCACGCGGGTGACGCCCTGGGTGTTCTGCGCGGTGATGGCGGTGAGCGCGCTGGTGCCGTGGACGCGGTGGAACGCGAAGGTGTGCAGATCGGCCTGGATGCCAGCGCCGCCGCCGCTGTCCGAGCCAGCGATGGTGAGCGCGGTGGGTACGGGCCTGAGGGTAACCATCGGGTGTGCGAGCCTCCTGGAGAGGGGAGCATATAAGGCTGGAATGCTCCATGACGCCCGCTGGCGATATTTCCGCCACACCCTTTGCTTTGGCCTGCTGTGTCTCCTGCTCGGAGCTTGCGGTAGCACGCCTCCTGCACTGAGAAAGAGCGGTAGGGAGAGCGTTGCGCCTGAGTACCCCGTGGTGCATGACGAAGGAGGACAGACCAGTCCGCGGCCCTCCCGCCCATTGGACATCGTCTACACTTCTGGAGGTGCCCGGGACTGCGACCAGGAGCACATCGAGTGCTTCAGACGGTGCTGGAACAGCCAACCGCCCTATCCGATCACGAGGGGAGACAAGGGGCACGACAAGTACTGCACTCGCATCTGCAGAGAGGCGTACATGGAGTGCCTCAAGGAGACGGAGGCGCGGCCGCTCGCGTTCCCGGACATGAAAACCGCATGGGACTGGATTGAACGCCACAAAGAGGAGCTGGTTGTAGGCGGTACCATTGTCCTGGTAGCCGGTGTGGCCTTCGTGGTCATCAGCGGCGGCGCGGGTGCCGTGGTGTTGGTTCCACTTGTCGCTCTTTGAGGGAGCCCACTGTGACGAAGCGGCTTGAGGACTTCGACTTCGAGGCGACGTGCCGCACCCTCGAGAGCGTTGCTGGTAACTCCCCACCGGAGGCTCAAGACGCCCTTGCGCTCGCGGCCTATGCGCTCCACTTCCTTCACGTTACGGAGCAGTTCAACGCCTTCCGTGAGTACCTCCATGACGTGAAGGAGCCCGCCACCCGTGAGCTGCGCATCGAACGGGAGTTCGACGACATGGCTCAGGCCATGGAGTGGCTGAGCAGTCCGTCATCCGTTGAGGGGACTTATGTGAGGGTGGGAGGGAAAGCGTACGAAGTCTGGAGCGACTCGACCGGGAAGTGGCGCCTGGTACCAGCGCCTTCGCTTGAGGAGCTGAAGGGATAGTCGTGCTGTCGGACTCCCTACGGGTGCGGGTGATGGGACGCAGGGGTATGGCCCGGCGGCCACGCTCCCGCCAGGGTCCGCTCTGAGCGAAGGGCTGGCCTCGAAGGTGCACAAGGGCGCTTCCGTCCTCTCTCAACGGAGTCCGCATGCAGCCTTCCTCGCTCACCGCGCTCGGTGGCGCGCACGCTCTTGCCTTGCCTTCAGTCCGGCCGCTCGCCGTGGGCCTTGGAGGCACCGCCCTCTTCGGCTTCGTGCTTCGCACCGCCGTCACTCACGAGGGCTTCAGTCTGGCGCACCTGGGTTGGGCCTTCGCGCTGCCTGCTGCCACCCTGATGGCCTGGGTGCTGTGCCTTCCCGCCCTCTACATTCTGTGGGCGACCCGCCAGCCTGGCATTGGCGCCGCGCAGTGCTCGCAGGCCGCGCTCGAGGCCATTCACTCCGTGGGCCTGTGCCTGGCCTCCACCACGCCCATTCTGTGGTTCTTCGCCGCCACCGCTCCGGAGTCCCGCGTGGTG
>DASVVJ010000308.1:0-9277 GCA_036389955.1 Myxococcaceae bacterium | reverse complement strand
ACCCGAATGTTCGTGGCGCGCAGGCTCTGCAAGTACTCAATGTCCGCTCTGAGTTGTGCGTTTTGACTCGGGCTGGAGCTGATGGGGCGCGTCGATACCAAGACTTCAGGCACCTTGGGACTGACTGAAGCATCCTGCGGCAAGCGCGTGCCAGATGCCGCTGGTGGCGTGGGGTTGTTACCCGTCAGCGCCTGGACCAGGCGCTGAGAGGGCGCAAGCGGGCCTGGTGCTGGGGGAGTTGGGGCTGATGCCGCTGGGTCCGGTGCCGACTGGCGCGGCGCCACGGCGGGTTTCTGCTTCGCTCCCTGGCTCGGGTGGAACTGCGGGGCTGTTGGCTCCGCTCCCACGCGCACCACGCGCGAGAAGAGGCCCTGCAGCACCCGGGTCCCCGTCAAGCTCACCAGCAGCACCTTCAGCTCTTGCTGAAGCGTCTCGCCCAGGTGCTTGCGCACCTCGAGCATCGTTCGCGCAATGCGCGGGGTGGTGGCAGGAGAGAAGACGGTGGGCACGATGAGCGCGCCCGCTGCTCCACGGTAATAGGCGTATCTCGGCTGGCCTTCCTCGGAAGACGCGGCTGCCTGGGCTGCGTCCCGGTCTGGGTAGAGCGAGGCGTTGAGCGGCTCGGCGCTCGTGAGCCCCAGCTGGACCTGCGTCTCCGGGACGAGCACGGGCAGCGCCAGCCCCTCGCAGTAGAGCAGGTAGCCCCCGGCGGTGAGCCCAAAGCCCACGGCGGTTACGCGCCGATCAATGAAGTCGCGATGGGTGCGAGGGTCGGCGGAGCTTGAAGAGAGGCGCGGCAGAGTCACGCCGCGCTGGCGCAACGCCTCGGCCTGCTGAGGCGTGGGCACTTCGAAATCGACATCGACCGCGCCCGGCCCTGCCCTCGCCGCCCGCGGGGAGTCCTGAGCCCCGGCAGCGCCTTGCTGGCCATACCAGGAAGACCCCGCCAGGCGAGGCTGAGCGGCACAGCCCACCAGCAGCACCATGGAACAGGCGAGCAGCAGACCCAACGAAGCGCGGACGCGCATGAAGGCCTCCAGGTCCCGCCAGGTTAGCGCGGGAGCAGGCGTGGCGTGTGGCCCCATGCACGCTCCGGGGGCTCAGCGTTATACATACCGCGCATGCCCACTTCCCTGGACCCAGCGCCCCCTTCCCCCTCGGCTCCGGACCTGGGAGCCCTGGTTGAGTTGCTGCGCGGCCGCCGCATCGCGGTGCTCACCGGCGCCGGGTGCAGCACCGAGTCCGGCATCCCGGACTACCGAGGCCCCGGCACCCGGGCCCGGGCCCGTAACCCCATTCAGCACATGGAGTTCCTCAACCGCCCCGAGGTTCGCGCCCGCTACTGGGCCCGGAGCCTGATCGGCTGGCCTCGCTTCTCCGTGGCCCAGCCCAACGCGGCGCACCATGCGCTGGCTGACATGGAACGCAACGGCAACGTGTTGGGCCTCATCACCCAGAACGTCGACCGGCTGCACCACGCCGCCGGCAGCACGCGGATCATCGAGCTGCACGGCGCGCTGGCCGAGGTGCGGTGCCTGTCCTGTGAGGGGCGCGAGCCTCGCGCGGCGCTGCAGGAGCGGCTGCTGGCACTCAACCCGGACTTCCTGCAGCACCAGGTGGAACTGCGCCCGGACGGTGATGCCGAACTGCCGGTGGAAGCCGTGCGCGCCTTCCGCGTCGCGGACTGTCTGCGCTGTGGCGGGCCGCTGAAGCCCGATGTGGTGTTCTTCGGAGACAACGTCCCGCGCCCCACCGTGGAAGCCGCCTTCTCCATGCTGGAAGAGGCAGACGCGCTGCTGGTGGCGGGCTCGTCCCTGGCGGTCTTCTCCGGCTACCGCTTCGTGCTGCGCGCCTCCGAGCGCCACATGCCCATCGCCCTGCTCAACATCGGCGAGAGCCGGGGAGACGCGCTGGCGGACGTACGCGTGGAGGCCCGCGTGGGCGAGGTGCTCCCCCAGCTCGCGGCAGCCCTGGCCCAGAGCTGAGCGCCTGCTACCTTGCCTGCTCTCCGGGGCGACTGGCTTTGCTCCGGGGTGCCGTCCCTACCTTTGGGTGCATGCAAGGACACGAGAGCAACGCGGCTGCAACCAGTGGGACGGAGCCCAAGCTGGCCGAGGTGAACCGGAAGCCAGAGGAACTCAACGCCCGCGCCAGTGCCCTGCGCCTTCTGAGGGAAGCGGGCATCCCCTTCGTGGTGGGCGGTGCCTACGCCTACTCCCATTACACGGGCATCCACCGCGACACGAAGGATCTGGACCTCTTCGTCACCCAGGCCGATGCGGACCGCGCCATCGCGGTGTTCGAGGAGGGGACGGGCTGGCGCACCGAGCGCAACGTCCACGGCTGGCTGCACAAGGCCTTCTGGGGCGGCTTCCTGATCGACTTCATCTACGGCTCCAGCAACGGCATCACCGTGGTGGATGATGCGTGGGTGGCGCACGGCGTGGAGGGCCAGGTGCTCGGGGAGCCCTGCCTCATCTCTCCGGCGGAGGAGATCCTCTGGAGCAAGGCCTTCGTCCTGGAGCGCGAGCGCTTCGACGGAGCGGAACTCAACCACCTGATCCTCGCCGTGGGCCGGAAGCTGGACTGGAAGCGGCTGCTCCAGCGCTTCGACCGGTACTGGGAGGTGCTGCTGGGCCACCTGATGTTCTTCCGCTTCGCCTACCCGTCCGACCGCGAGAACGTGCCGGACTGGGTGATGATGGGGCTTCTGGCACGGGCATTCGACAGCGTCCGGGGCGGCAACTGGAGCGGAAAGCTGTGCCGAGGCAGCCTGCTGTCCCGCGTGCTGTACCGCGTGGACCTCGAGGAGCGCGGCTATGAGGACGGCCGTGCGTGGGACGAAGAGGAGCGGGCGAGCCTGGCAGCGGGCTCCGAGCCCATTTTCCGGGATCACTGAGCCGCCTCCCGCTCAGGCGTGGGCTGGCGCTAAGCTGGGCTCCTTACGTCCGTCCAAGGAGCCGCCCGTATGCTCAGCCGCCGCCGTTTCCTCGTCAGCACCGCGCTCGCCGCAGGCGCCAGCGCGGTGCCCGCCAGCGCCGCCCCGGAGAAAAAACAGCCCGCCGCGGCCGCCGGGAACCTGGGGGACTGGCAGGCCGTGCGCCGGCAGTTCGACCTCGATCAGCGGTTGATCCACCTGGGCCTGTTCTACATCGCCTCGCATCCACGCCCGGTGCGCGAGGCGATCGAGAACTATCGCAAGCAGCTCGATGCGAACCCGCACGACACCGTGGAACTCCTGGTGTTCCAGAACCAGCCCACCCTGATGGCCCAGGTGTGCGGCGCCATCGCCTCCTATATCGGTGGCAGCGCCAATGACATCGCGCTGACGCAGAACACCACCACGGGCCTGGCGCTGGCGTACCAGGGCCTGCCGCTCAAGGCGGGCGATGAGGTGCTCACCACCACGCATGACCACTTCGTGCACCACGAGTCCATCCGCCTGGCGGCCGAGCGCGCGGGGGCCACCTGGCGGAAGATTCCGCTCTTTGACGCGTTCGACGCCATCTCCGCCGACGACATCGTGGCCCGCATCCGCAAGGGCTTGCGCCCGAACACGCGCGTGGTGGGGGTGACGTGGGTGCACTCGGGCTCTGGGCTCAAGCTGCCCATCCGGGCCATCTCCGACGCTCTCGCCGAGGTGAACCGGGAGCGGGCGCCGGACAAGCGCGTCCTGCTGGTCGTCGATGGCGTGCACGGCATCGGCGTGGAGGACCCGGCCATCGTCGCCATGGGCATGGACGTGTTCGCGGCCGGGACGCACAAGTGGATCTTCGGCCCACGCGGCACCGGCTTCACCTGGGCCAAGCCCGAGGTGTGGGCGCAGATGCGGCCCATCATCCCCAGCTTCAGCTCGACCGACTTGTTCGTCGCCTGGGCCCAGGAGAAGGCTCCGGCCACGCCGGCGCGCGCCGCGTGGTTCTCGCCGGGCGGCTTCCAAGCGTACGAGCACTACTGGGCGCTGCCGGCCGCTTTCGAGTTCCACCGCGCCATCGGCCCGCCGCGCATCACCCAGCGCATCCACGAGCTGAACACGCAGATGCGCGAGGGCCTGGCGAAGATGCCGCACGTCACCCTCTACACCCCGCGCTCGCAGGCCCTGGCCTCCGGCATGGTCTGCTTCGACGTGAAGGGCATGACGCAGAAGGAAGTCGTCAAGCGCCTGGGCGAGAAGCACAAGATCCTCGCCACCACCACTCCCTACGCCCGGTCCTTCGCACGCGTGGCGCCCGGCATCGTCAACACCCCCGAAGAGGTGGAGAAGACGCTGGCCGCCATCCGCTCGCTGGCCTCGTAACGGGCGCGCACGGCCTGTCTCCATTCGTGGACGGATTCTCGCGTGTCGGACGGTCCAGGTAGGGTGCTTCCCTGGGGACCTGGCACGGCACGCGCGTTGCTAAGGCTCCGGTAGCAGCCGGAGGGCGGGATGGAACGGGAGTGGGAGTCGGGAGTGGGGCAGGTGGAGGCGGTGGAGGGCGAAGGGCTGGTGGGGGCGAGGGCGCCCAGCATGGAGGAGGTGCGTGAGCGCCTCTTCAAGCTGGGGACCTCGGCGCTCACCGACCTGGAGCTGCTCTCCGTGCTGTTGGGGCCGGGACCGCGCGCGAGCGGCCTGGCCGAGCAATTGCTGTCACACAGCGGGGGGCTCAAGGCGCTGCTGCTCAAGGATCCGCTGGAGCTGTGCTCGCAGCCCCGGCTGGGAGCGGCCCGGGCGGCGCAGGTGCTCGCGGCGCTGGAGCTGGGACGAAGGGCCCAGCGAACCACGGAGCGGCGGCCACGGCTGCGCAGCCCGCGGGAGATTTACGGGTACCTCTTCCCCACCCTGAGCGCGCTGCGGCGTGAGGTGTTCCACGTGCTGTGCTTCAACTCGCGCAACGTGCTGCTGGCGGACGTGCGCGTGGCCGAGGGCACGATGAACACCTGCCCGGTGGACCCGCGCGAGGTGTACGCGGCGGCACTCACCACCCGCGCCACGGCCATCGCCCTGGCGCACAACCACCCGTCGGGAGATCCCGAGCCTTCCGCGCAGGACGTGGCGCTAACCGTGCAGTTGGTGGAGGCCGGCCGGCTGCTGGGTATCAAGGTGCTCGACCACCTGGTGGTGGGGGACGGCGCGTACGTGTCGTTGATGGAGCGAGGGCTGCTCGAGGACGAAGAGGGCAGGAACCGATGGGGCGTGGCTGGAGGGTTGTGACGATGGCAACGGTGATGGGGTGTGGCGGCGCGGGGCAGCTCTCGGGCCCGGCGTGGCAGGTGGAAGTGGTGGAGGAGCACCAGGCGCAGGTGGTGGAGGTGGGGACGCTGCGGGCCCGGGTGGTGGACCGCACGGCCCTGCCTGCCGGGGCCCGGGAGGGAGACGTGGTCGTGGATGGCCGGTTGGACCCCGAGCTGAGGGCCCGGCTGACGCGCGAGGTGGCTGAGCAACGGGCTCGGCTGGCTGTTCCCGTGCCACGGGAGTTTGACCTGTAGGGTAGGAAGGATCCCCCGTTGACGATCCTACGGGAAAGGTGATTATGCGTCGGATGCAGCCACAGGACCTGCCTCACTTCGCGCAAGCCCAGGAAGGCCTGGTCCGGCACTTCGGTCTGTCCGAGTTCCGCCCGGGCCAGGCCGAGGTCATCAGCTCCGTGCTGAGTGGGCGCAACACGGTGGTGGTGATGCCCACGGGGGCAGGCAAGAGCCTGTGCTACCAGCTGCCGGCCCTGCTGCTGCCGGGGGTGACGCTGGTCGTCTCGCCGCTCATCGCGCTGATGAAGGACCAGGTGGAGCAGCTGTCCGCCCGGGGCATTCCGGCCACCTTCATCAACTCGTCGCTCACGGAGCTGGAGCGGGCCGAGCGGATGCGGCGGCTGCGGGCGCGCGAGTACAAGCTCGTCTACGTGGCGCCCGAGCGGCTGCGCAGCTTCAGCTTCCTGGAGGCGCTGGGCGAGGTGGGAGTGGATCTGTTCGCCGTGGACGAGGCGCACTGCATCTCGCAGTGGGGCCACGACTTCCGGCCGGACTACGCGCAGCTGGGGCAGATCCGCAAGCGCCTGCGTCCGCCGCGCACGATGGCGCTCACCGCGACGGCCACGCCCGAGGTGCGCGAGGACATCACCCGCGTGCTGTTGATGAAGGACCCGGTGGTGTTCGCCCAGGGGTTCGACCGGCCCAACCTCTTCCTCGAGGTGATGAGCGTCAGCGGGGACGAGGAGAAGCGGCAGGTCTGCGCACAGCTGGCCTCTCAGGGAGGCAACGGCATCATCTATTGCGCCACGCGCAAGGCCGCGGAGAACATGCACGCCTCGCTGCACGAGCGCGGGGTGAACGCCGTGCTGTACCACGCGGGCATGGAGGACGAGGCCCGGCGTATGGCCCAGGAAGAGTTCATGGCGGCCAGGGAAGCGGTGGCGGTGGCCACCAACGCCTTCGGCATGGGCATCGACAAGCCGGACATCCGCTTCGTGGCCCACGCCAACATCCCGCGGGCGGTGGAGGCGTACTACCAGGAGGTGGGCCGCGCGGGCCGGGATGGGCAGCCCGCTAGCGCCCTGCTGCTGTTCAACCACGCGGACGTCTACACCCAGGAGCGGCTGATCGAGGGCAACCACCCCTCGGAAGCGGTGCTCGCGGACATCTGGAACGTGGTGCGCAACGTGCCCGAGTTCAGCAAGGGCATGGGCGTGCTGGCCGGCATGGTGGGCGCCAGTGAGTTCGAGGTGTCCGCGGCGCTGCGCATCTTCGAGCGTGAGGGGAAGATCGAGCGCGGCGGCCGGGGCGAGGGCGAGCACGGGATTACCCTCACGGAGAAGGCCAGGGACACCCACCCGCACGCGGAGGACTCGCGGCGGCTGCTCCAGTCACTGCTCGAGGTGTTTCCGGTGGGGCGCTCGGCGTCCGTGGAGCTGCCCGTGCTGGCGCGCCGCACGGGGCTCGAGCTGGAGGACGTGCGGCACGCGCTGGGGCTGCTGGAGAAGGCGGGCGCGGTGAAGGTGCGCCGCCCGTTCGCCGGGCGCACCATTCGCGCGCTGGAGCAGGTGCCATTCCGGGAGCTGGGCGTGGACCTGAGCCGCGTGCGCGAGCAGGAGCGCCGTGCCCTGCTGTTGCTCAAGCGGATGACGGACTACGCGTACACGCGGCGGTGCCGCCGCGGGTTCATCCTCGGGTACTTCGGCCAGCAGGATGCGCCCCAGAGCTGTGGCTCGTGCGACGTGTGCGCGGGCGCCCGGATGCAGCGGACGGCTCCGGCCTCCCGTCCCGCGGCCGCCAGCGGCAAGCCCGAGGGCTACAGCGAGCTGGCCGCCACGGAGCTGCGGCGCTGGCGCAAATCGCTGGCCAAGGATCTGGAGATTCCGCCCTTCATCATCTTCAACGACTCCACGCTGATGGGCCTGGCGGCGGCCCTGCCCACGGACCGGGACACCTTCCTCGCGGTGAAGGGCACGGGCGAGAGCCGCTGGGAGCGCTTCGGTCCCAAGGTGGTGGAGATCTGCCTGATGGCGCGCGCCGCGGGCCATGAGCCCGTGGTCCTGGCGGAGCCGCCGCGGATCCGTAAAAGCCGCAAGGCTTGAGCCGCGCTCCTACCCGGGCCCGCCCGGACTGGACTTACGGATGGCCCGGCGCTCGATATAAGCGCGCAGGCCGCCGACGAGCACGCCCACCACGAAGGCCAGCACGAAGATGATGGCGATGGTGGTCACCGCGAAGATGAGCCGCACCTGGTACTCGGGCAGCTTGCCGTCCAGGTAGGTGTTGCGCAGCGGCTCCATGGCCCCCACCAGCTCCAGCGCCCGGGCCGGCAGCGAGTCCAGCGACAGCGAGAGCCGCTGGACAAAGGTGGACGGGTACACCCGCCGCGCGATCTCTACGACGATGCCCACCAGCAGGTAGATGACGGACAGCAGGAACGCATTGCCCGCCATGATGCTGAACAGCGGGTATGGCAGTTGCTGCTGAGAACGATTCTCCACCCTATTTCACCGCCCTCTTCTTGAGCGCCGGCAGGAGCTTCTTCACCCGCTTGGCCTCCTCGGACGAGCCGGCCAGCTTCAGGAAAGCCTCATACTCCTGAATGGCGCGCGGAAGCTCTTCCGTCTTCTTCGCCAGCTGGTCCGCCAGCGCCAGCCGCGCCAGGCCGTGCGAGGGCTCCAGCTCCGCTGCCTTGGTGAACGCCGCCAGCGCCGGCTCCTCTTGCTTCTGCTTGAGGGCCACGAACCCGAGCGCCAGGTAAGCCCGCCCGCTGAAGGGCGCCAGCTTCACCGCCTCGTCCGCCGCCAGGCGTGCATCCTTCACCGCTCCGGCATTCAGCAGTACCCGCGCCTTGGCCGTCTGCGCGAAGGCCTTGTCCCAGACCGCCGGGGCCTTCTCCGAGATGGCATCCAGCGACTTGGCCGCCGCGCGCCCGCCCTCGGACGGGTCCACGTAGTACGCCCCCACCTGGCCACAGGCGGAGTCCGGCGCCTCGCGCATGGCCGCCTCGAAGGCCGCGATCGCCGTCTCCGGCTTGTCCATGCGCAGGTAGGCGTGGGCGATCTCGCAGAAGGTCTCCGGGTCCCTCGGATCGAGCTTGTTCGCGCGCTCCAGGGCCGTCAGGCCTCCCTTGGCCTCGCCGTTGGCGAAGTGGATGGCCGCGCGCACCCGGTGCGCCTCGGCGTCCGCCGGATCCTGCTTCACCGCGCGCGTGGCCGCCTCGGCCGCCTCCGTGCGCTTGCCCGCGTGGAACAGCGCCAGCGCCAGGCCCTTGTTGGCCTCCGCGCTGTCGGGGTTGGCCGCCTTCCAGGCCTCGAAGTGCTTCAGGCCCTCTTCCGTGCGGCCCAGCGCCAGCAGCGCCCGGCCCAGCGCATCGCGCGCCTCGCCGTGGAAGCCGTTGCGCTCCACCGCCTGGGTGAGCGGCTGCAGGGCCATGTCCGGCAGGCCGCGCGAGAGCACCAGCCGGCCCAGCGCGCACGGCGCCTCGTAGTCCCGCGAGTCCTTCATCGCCTTCTCGAACTGGCTGCGCGCCTTCTCCGGCGCGGCCAGCCGCCAGTACACCCGCCCCAGCGCCACCTGCAGGTCCGTGCGCGGCTGCTTGGTGGCGTTGACCGCCTTCTCCAGCACCTCGCGCGCCTGCTCGCCGTTGCCCTCCATGGTGTCCGCCATGGCCAGGTAGCCCACGGCCTCGGGGGGATAGCGGTTGTTGACCCGCGTCTTCTCCAGCTCGGCGCGCACCTTCTTCCAGTCCTCCAGCCGCGCGTAGGCCGCCGCGCGGACCAGGGCCGCGCCCCGGCCGGAGTCACCCTCGATCTGCGCGAGCGCCTCCTTC
>DASVVJ010000307.1:0-12977 GCA_036389955.1 Myxococcaceae bacterium | reverse complement strand
CAGGCGCATGGCGCTGGAGATCAATCGCCGCAACGGGATGGACCAGCACTATCCACGGTACAGGAAACGCTCGTACGAGTTCGTCACGCTGCACATTGAGTTGTGCGCAGACCCGACGCCGATCCGTGGCCTCTTCGAGGTGGGTGAGCACGAGGACAGACACGTCACGAGGCTGCTCCGTCACTGCTTCAATCAACGTACGCAGCGGCTCGTGGCTCGCCGAGTCGAGCCGAACTGTCCGCGTCCCAGGTGTCGTCGTTGCCGTCCAGGCGACAAGCGCGTCGCGCTTACGCGCGTCAGCGATCTCAACGACAGCAAGCTTGAACCCGTGTCCTACTGACCACTCGAGGAAACGGCGGTAGGCGCGTGCATCGTCCTCTGGGAGCAGGCGCTCCGGAGACAACTCGGCGTCAGAAGAGCCGGGAGCACCGTCAGGGGGCGCTGGCGGCACGTTGAAACTCCGGGAGCTCGGCAACGAGTGGATGGATGTCGTACCACCCCTCACCGTTGTATTTGAAGGCGAGCCGGTGGAAGAGCACGCTCATGCATTTATCATCGTTGAAGATCTGCTTCCCGGCCGCCAGCTTCACCAGGGTATCCATCCAGCCGTTCGCATTGATGAGATCGCGCAGCCGCTGCTTTCGGCGACTGATGGCGAGCTCAGCGTCGGCGCTATCAATGATCGCGCCCTTGGCGAGGAACGCCGCCTGTGAGACCAGTTCAAGGAGTTCGCGGACCGCCCCGCCGCTCGCGGCGATGAGCCGGTCGCGCACAGCGCGATCCGGGATGATGGAGGTCAGATCGATGCGATGCGAGAGCGCCTTCTCAAGGAGGTCGCGGCCAGGCCCGTCGAACTCGCTATAACGCTGGTCTGGTCGGCGCAGACGCACGGTGTAGAAGAAATGGCACGAGTAGATCGCGTCGAGCTGGGTTGATTTAGGTCGGAGCGCGAGGCTGATCGGGGGCGTAAGGATAAGGTTCGTGCGGAGCTCGCGAATGCGGTCAGCGCCCGCGACGAGCACCCGGTCGATCACCTCTGGGTCGTACCTATCAAGGTTGTCGATGACGACCAGGAGCGCTCGCCCATCTAGGAGCTTTTCGGCAGCCAAGAGCAGTTCGTTAACGCTCTGGAGCAGGGAGCCCGGGTACTTCTTGAGCACCTGTTTCACCTCGGTGCGGTACTCGCTCTCACGCTTGAAGAGTGCTTTGACTGATCCGAATAAGCTACCAACGAAGGGGACCGAGGCTTTGCCCTCGACTCCGGCTGCCGCCTCGGCGTTGAAATTCAGGGCCCACTTCGTGGTCTTCACCACTTGGTCGAACCACTGCGTAATGTTCTTCATGAGCTCGGACGGGAGCGGCTTGCCGATGGCCCTCATGTGCTCTTCCACGGAGATGGCGAGGTTCACGAGGAGATCTTCCGCTTCGATCTGTAACGGATCCATCTCGACGGTCGCTTCAAGGTATACACACTCGTAGGCCCCCGCGAGCTGCTTGGTCGTCCGTAGGATCTCGGTGCTCTTGCCAGCGCCGCGATGGCTCACGAACGCGGCGTGGATGAATTGGCCTGGGGGGCGCCATTCGAGCACCTTGCGGAGGGCCTCAGTCGCATGATCACCGCGCGCCGGTGAGAGATCCTCCCAGCGAGGGTCGCCGCTCTGAAGGGGTGCATCCTCGTCGCAATTCCGTGTGACGTCACGGAGGGTGCGGGCCGGTGTGATGGCGAACGTGGACGCGGGGGCGAGCGAGGTACTCTGGGAGTGGGACATGGGGACCAAGCTAACCCAGGTAAGGCGCGGCGGACAGGCAGTTAAGGCGTCAGGCTCGGGGGACCGTTCTCCCACTGCTGATAGGGCACGAGCGGCAGCACCTGCTCCACCAGGTGCACCGCCGTCACATGCGCCCGCTTCGCGTTGCAGGACGGGCACACCCTTCGGCCCTTGCACGAGAAGGCGACGAGTAACTCGTCCTTGCAACTCTCGCAGCGCACCCGCGCGAAGCCGTGCGCCAGCACTCCTCATTCCAGGTACTTGGCGAAGTCCCGCTTCACGTACCGGGGCAGGCGCACCCTACCTCGCTGGTCTCCGCCAGCAATGTGGCCAAGTTGTCCCTCACCGCCTCGTACAGCACCGTCCCCTCCGGCTGCCTTCGCCGGTACGCCCACCCGTGCTTTCCCACCAGCCCCTCCCCAGCCACACCTCGCCAGGGCACACGCTATTGATGGGTACCCATAGAGTTTCGCCAAGCCCGCCATGGGAGTGCCACGCCTGGAAGTCCTACGGGAACTACGCTCGACCAAGTCGGAGCGCTCTCGCCAGAAGCTCCGAGTGGCGGGTTCGATTCCCGCCGCCTTCATCCCGAGAAGCCCAGCAATCTTAACGGATTGCTGGGTTTCTCTTTGTCCTCCTCTGGCGTCGTGTCTAGGGCTGGAGCACGGCTTTGATGCGCTGGACCGTTGCATCCACTTCCTGCACCAGCTCGGCCTCTGACACGTCCAGGACGCGGCCCTCTGCTTTGCGCACCTGGCCGTTCACGAACACGTACTCCACGTTCTCCGGCCGCCCGTTGAAGACCAGCTGGTTCAGCCAGTTCCAGCGCGGCCCGAAGTTGAGCGCTCGTGGGTCGATGATGATCAGGTCCGCTTTCTTGCCCGGCGACAGAGAGCCAATGACGTCTTGCAGGTCGAGCACCTCCGCTCCTCCCAGCGTGGCCATGCGCAGCACCTCGGGAACCGAGGGATAGGCGGAGGCGCTCAGTAACTTCGCGCGCTGCAGGCCCACCGCCGCGCGCATGTTCGCGAAGAAGTCGCTCATGTCGTTCGTGCCTCCATCCAACCCCAGGCCGACCTTGATCCCCTGCGCCCGCATCTCGGGGAGGTTGATGACACCGGACGCCAGACGCATGTTGCTGAGCGGGTTGTGGGCGACCCGCGCGTTACTCGTCGCGAGCAGCGCGATCTCTTCGTTGGTCAGGTGGACGGCGTGGTTGACCAGCAGCTTGGCTTCGAAGGAGCGCGCCTGCTGCATGCTCTCCAGCTGCCGCTCTTGCCGGTCCGCGATGTTCTCGGACAGGTGCAGGTTGAGCGGCACATTCAATTCCTTGGCAAGGGCCGTGGCGTTGGTCAGCCAGGTCTGCGTGCTGGTGCCTGGATGCGAGCAGACCTGGAAGGAGGCCATGGGCCACTTCGCGTCCAGCTCGGCCTTGATGGTCCGATGCTCCGGGTACCGGGACCCACTGGCGCAGTGCGCGAAGACGTAGCGCAGTCCCGATTCATCCAAGGCCCGCTGGTTCCCCTTGCTGAAGTTGACATTGAACGCGTGCGAGTCATCCAGCACGGTGGTCACTCCCGTGTCGATCAGGTCGACGATCGAGAGCCGCACCGCCGCGTAGGTCTCCTGCTCGGTGAGGGCGACCCGGCGCATGGAGTAAACGCACTCGTTGAGCCAGCCGAGCACGTCCTTGTCGGCGCCGCAGCCTCGGATGAGGGATTGCCAGAGGTGATTGTGGACATCCACGAACCCCGGCATGACGATCCGGCCCGAGGCATCCAGCTCCAG
Organism: Myxococcaceae bacterium; assembly: GCA_036389955.1. Classification (GTDB taxonomy): domain Bacteria; phylum Myxococcota; class Myxococcia; order Myxococcales; family Myxococcaceae; genus DATHBR01. Next base: position 9,420 of record DASVVJ010000307.1, on the reverse strand, counting down.
GGCATCGGGAGCGTCCAGCCCCTGGCCCACGGCGACGATGGCTCCGTCAGCGAAGAGAACATCGGCATTCTCGACGGTGCCCAACGGGCCCGTCCCCAGCGACGAGTCCATGGTGACGACCAGCGCGGCATTGCGCACCACGACCCGCGAGGCGGCCTTGAGGAGATCCACGGGGGACGGCGGGGGCTCGACCTGAGGGTCAGTCGAAGAACCGGTACAGCCTCCAACGAACAAGAGCAGAAGACCCAGCCAGCGGGTGGGGCGCATGAGGAACCTCCGAAACAAGGGGAAGGCGGCAGCATAGGCCCCACGGCTGAGCTGTCCAGGTGGCTCACGGCGTGAAGCGGTAGATCTCGTAGGGTCCCCGCGCCGCGGGGGGCAGGTGGATCTGCGTGGTGGTGACGTACACCTTTCCGTCCGGCCCCACCGCGAACGTATCGGGCCACCGCAAGCGGTCATCCTGGAGGACCTGCTCGTACTTCCCGCCCGGGACATACCGGGTGAGGGAGCTGTCCTCCAGGCCCCCGAGCCAGAGCTGCCCCTGGCGATCGAACTCGATGCCATCCGTCGCCACGATGGTGGCCACGCGCTCGATGCGGCCCGCGAGCGCCGCGTCGTCCAGGATGGCATCGCGCAGGACCTCGGTGGGAATGCGCCAGAGCGAGTGACCGGTGAGCACCGTCCAATAGAGCGTCTTCCGATCTGGGCTGAGCGCGATGCCATCACTCTGGACCGCGCGCGGGAAGGACTGGCCCATCACGGTCAGGCCAGCGTCCTCCGCATGGGTGGACGGGTGGTTGCGCAGCACCTTGCGCGCGCTTCCGCTCTTCAGGTCGAGCACCACCAGGCCTCCGGCCTGTGAGTCGGTGAGGTAGGCCACCCCGTTCTCCGTGTCGATGCGGACATCGTTGAGATAGCTGTCGCCCGAGGAGACTTCCGGAGGGAAGGCATAGGTGCGCACCAGCTTTCCGGTGAGCTCGAACTGCTGGAGCCGGGGCGTGGCGATGACGCCCTTGAACTGAGGGTTCCCGGTGTCTACCGCCCAGAGCCGGTCCTGATCATCGATGACGACGCTCTGCACCGCGACGAAGCGGTTCTCCGCGGGCCCGCCCGGGGCCCACGTGTTCCAGGTGGCATCCGGCCAGGGAACGACCTTGCCGTCCTTCAGCTCGGCCACGGAGACGGGCACGTCCTCGGACCAACGGGGGAAGTTGACGAAGATCCGGCCATCCTTCGAGACGGTGATGCCCGTCCACTGTCGAGGCGACTGAGCCACGAGCTCGAGGGTGGGTTTCCGGGACTCCGTCGGCGGGGTTTTCTCCGAGGCGCCCTCGTCGGGGCGCGTAGAGGTTCGAGCACATGCCGCCATCATCAGGGCGGCAACGGTAGAGAGCAGCAGACGCATGGGTGCCTCCAGGGTTTTGCGAAGGCGTACCATGCGGCGTTCGGGTTGGAGCGCATAGATTCGATGAAGCGGCGGAGCACTACCCATGTGGTAGTGCAGTAGCCCCACAAATCCTCCACCGAAAGTGAGTGGGTAGCGCGCTGCCCGAAGGGGCTTGGGCACGAAGTGGTGTTGGCCGACCACAACTTCCCTCCCGTGTACGCCACCCACAGCCGCCGGGTGAAGACGGACAAGCGGGACGCGCGGACGCTAGCGGAGGCCTGCAAGCTGGGAGCGTGTGCGCGACTGGCCGTGCGTGAGGCGCTGGTGCGTACCCGGACTCGTTATATCAGCCTGATGCGAGCGCTAGTCCGGCGCAGAGGGTTTCACGTGAGCAATGGCAGTGCAGAGGCTTTCTCCAAGCGTCTTGAGGCTCTGCCGGAGCACCTGAAGGTGGAGCTGCTGCTGAGCCTGATGGAGCCGCTCAACGAGCAGATTGCCTCGCTCCATGAAGCCCTCAAGGACGAAACCCGCGACGAGAGGATCGCCTTCGAGGTGCGCTACAACCTCACTGAAGCGGGGCCCGTAGCCAGATGGGGCCTTACCGTGAAGACGCAGAGTACGGGACGCGCAAGGCTGCTCGACGCCCAGCCTCCCGGGGAAAGGGTCACTTTTCCTTCACGATCTGTAAAGTCAAATTGACCGCGGGTAACATATAATGTTATTCACTTCGTAGACGTCTCCCTCCACGTCTGTCGGGCACCAGGAAAAAAAGATGCCGTCTGGGCAAACTCATGCCTTGGCAGAGAAGCTGATCCGGGTTCTCCCCGGAGTGCTGATCGGCGTGTTGGCGCTGCACTTCAGCATGACATTGGCATTCCTGACGCCGCTCAATCCAGTGAAACTGCGGCTGCTGCCTATCCTGGAATCCTATATCAACCCTTTCTTCCACCAGCGCTGGTCGCTGTTCGCGCCAGATGTGGAAGCCCAGACGCGATACCTGCTGATCGCCTGCCGGGGAGAGGACGCGCAGGGCGCCATGCGGGAACAGCCCTGGGTCAATATCACGCTGCCCTTACACCAACTCAAACAGCGCTATCGCCTGACGCCTGCGGACCGCCTGGACAGGGCCCAGGTAGCGGGAATCAACCAACTCACCCCGCAGGATGAGGAGGTGATCAGCAAGCTGCTGGCGAAGCCCGAGGACACCCCTCAGTACCGGCAGGCTGTGGCCGAGTTCGAGCGGCAGCGCGAGCAACGCAAGCGGCGAGGAATGCGATTGTTGGGGCGCGTGGCCTCTTCCGCCTGCGCAAGCCTCTATCCTGCGCTGCGGATTCACGAGGTGCGCGTGCGGATCGCCACTATCAAGGCCCCCCCGTTCTCCCAGCGCATGGAGTCCGCGGTTCAGGGAGATACCACCTACATGGAGCTGCCCTGGCAGCCGTATGAGGAGGTGGAGTCTCCATGAACACCGCCGTGCCACAAGTGGCGGCGCCTCCCCCGAGCCAGTGGCAACAGCTCGTCGATCAGCTGTCCCAGCCCCATTTCCAGATCGGGGCCAGCCTGTTCCGCATCTGCGCGGGCACGGCCATCCTCATCGAGTACCTGCTCAACTACGCCCAGCGGCGCTATCTCTTTGGCCCGCGGGGGCTCTGGCCCTCCGAGTTCTTCGTAGCGGAGATGTCCCAGTCGGCCAGCTTCTCGCTCTACTCTTGGAGCAGCTCCACGGTGTACTTCGAGGTGTGCTTCCACCTGGGCATCCTCGTGGCCGTGCTGTGGCTGCTGGGCTGGCGCACCCGCCTCATCACCCCGCTCAACTATGTGTTCCTCTGGTCGTTGCACCAGCGCTTCCCGGGCATCTGGGATGGAGGGGACAACATCATCCATCTGGTGCTGCTGTACGCATCGTTCGCGGATGTGAGTGCTTACTTCTCCCTGGACGCGAGCAGGCGCCAGTCTTCGCCCCGGGTGCAAGGCCCCTGGGAACGCGTTGGCGCCATGTTCCACAACGCCGCGCTGCTGGCCTTCGCCATTCAGATCAGCCTCGTCTATGGAATTGCCGGCCTCTACAAGGTCCAGGGCACTGTGTGGCAGGAAGGCACGGCCATCTACTATGCCTTCCGAGGAGGCCAGTTCGTCTGGCCAGGCGTCACTGAGTGGATCTATCGCAACGTCTACGTGGTCACGGGGTTCACGTATGTCACCGTGGCCTTCCAGGTGTCGTTCCCCTTCCTGCTCTTCCTCAACCGGCACACCCGCCGGGTCGCGGTGGTGCTGGGCTTCAGCTTCCACCTCGGAATCGCCCTGTTCCTCGGGCTGATCACCTTCTCGCTCTTCATGACTTCGGTAGATCTGGCGCTCCTGAGCGATGAGGACTACCGCGCCATGGGCCGCTGGCTCAACCAGCTGCGGCAACGCTTCTCGAACCGGCCAGCCCCGCCCGTCTCAACGGAGCCTGAGGTGGGCATCGGTTCGTCATCGGAATCTCACCCGCCAGGATGAGCTGGCGGGTAGATACTGGTGAGCGGTCCCAGCGTTCCGGGGCCGACCGCCAGGGCTGTTCAACCCTGTGTCCCCCACCGAAGGAGCAGAATCTTATGAAGAAGTTCCTCGCCCGTTTTTCGCTGCTGGGGCTGTTCGCTGGTCTGGCGCTGTCGTCCTACGCGGTGCCCGCCAACGCTGCGGCCGTTGACCAGAACACCACTTACCAGGGCCCTACCTCGAACTCCGAGGACGCGGTCATCGTCATCATCATCGGTGAAGATTACTACTGGGTCGAGGTCTACGGCGTGGCCGACAACACCAACGCCCTGGCTCCGTCGAGCGCGTTGACCGACGCGGCCTTCGACAAGTAAGGGTCGTCGCGCCCCTGGCGCGAGGCTCCGTGGTTCCAGGGGGCCGTGGCATCACCCGCCACGCGCCCCCTTCTCAACGTGAGGCGATGGCGATGAAGCGTCTGGGTGTGTTGGTGCTCGGCCTGTCGATAGTGGCAGTGGGCCTATTCGTGTGGAGCGGACGAAGTGCCCCGGAGGAGGGCGGGCCTGGCAGTGGACAGCAATCCGCGGCACCTGACCAGAAGATGCAGATTGTGCTGCGCTCTCAGAATACGGTCGCTCGCGGGCTGGGGCTCGCCGAGCCGGCCACCCTGCCCCTGACGCTCGACGCGGACCGTGAGGGCTCGCTGCAGTTGCAGGGGCTGGTGTTGGATGACCAGGAGTTGCCCGTCGAGGACGCCATCGTCACTCTGGACTCAAGCCCAGCGCGCTCGGTACGCACGGAGAAGGGCGGCACGTTTGTCTTCACCGGGCTGTTTCCGCGCGTCTACCAGCTCGAAGCCAGGCACGGCTCCTTGCAGGGGGGGCCATTCTCCGTGTGGCTGGGCGAGAAGGACGAGCCCCTGGTGCTCCACCTACGCAAGGCCACCTCGCTCGAGGTCAGCGTCGTGGAGGCCCGGTCGCGCCAAGCGCTCGTGGGGGCCTCCGTGGAGGTGCGCGCCCACCCGCCGCGCTCCTCGGTGACGGACCCGGCCGGCCGCGCGTTGCTGCAGGCGCTCCCCACGGGACGGCACGTGCTCAGAGTCTCCGCCCAGGGCTTCGCTCCCACGTGGCAGCTGATCAACGTGGGCGAGGCCTCGCCGGTACCTCAGCGGCTGACGGTCTTCCTCGGCACCGGAGCCGCCGTGTCTGGCGTGGTGGTGAATACGCAAGGTACTCCCGTGGCGGGAGTGACCGTGACCCCCGTCCCCTCCACCAACACCGCCCAGCCCCTCACCGATGGGCGGTGGGATGGCGTAGTCACGGACACGGCCGGCCGCTGGCGCTTCGAGCATCTGGAGGCCGGGCTTTACCGCTTCGAGGCCTCCAGTGCCCAGCGCGCGCCAGGCACCTCGGCGCCGGTGACGCTGGACGGGAGCCAGGAGACGCAAGGTGTCACTATCACCCTGCCTGACTCGGCCCGGCTTACCGGCCAAGTGCTCGATGCCCAAGGCCAAGCGGTTCCCTATGCGATAGTACGCGTGGCCCTCGACGAAGGGGTGAGCCGTGCCATGGCGCGCCAAGCGACAAGCGACACGCGGGGAGAGTTCGTGCTGGAGGGCCTGCCCCAGAGCCGCTTGGCGGTGCTCGCGCTGCACGAGACGGCCAGCTCGGCCACCCGCTATGTGGACCTGGGTCAGGCGTCCCACCAGCGGGAGCCTCTGGTGCTGGTGCTGGACGCGATGGAGGTCATTCGCGGCCGGGTGGAGTCCTCCCAGGGCCAGCCCGTTGGGGAGGCCGTGGTGCTGGCGGAGTTGCCCGCAGCGCGGATGCGCAACCGGGTGGAGCAGACGCTGCGAGGGCAGCTGTCCACCTCCGCGAACGCTTCTGGGCAGTTCGAGCTGCGCGGGCTGGTGCCTGGCACCTACCTGCTGCGGGCCGCTCCTCCCGGTACGTCCCCTCAGCGGCGCATGGCCTGGCTGGTTCCCCCAGTCCAGGCGGAGACGAGAGGCCAGGAGGTCGTCCTGCGGCTCCATGGCGGAGGCTCTATCGTGGGGCAGGTGCGCTTGGAGGACAACACGGTCCCCGAGAGCTTCTCGGTGATGCTGCGTGGGGCGGGAGCCATGCCCTACGGAGGCGGGAATGGGCAGTTCGCCCTGCCGGGCGTGCCCGAGGGCCAGCACACGCTTTACGTCACCGGCCCCCGCTTCATCACAAAGGCAGTGCCCGTACAGGTGCAGGAGGCGCAGCAGACCGAGCTGGGAGTGGTGGTGGTCCAGCGAGGGCGGCAACTCCAAGGCCGTGTGCTGACGGCTCAAGGCACGCCGATGGCCGGCGCCACGGTGTCCATCTCTCAGCCGCTCAAGGGCCGTGGCGTGGTGGTGGGAGCCACGGCGGAGCTGGAATATGGGCTGCGGCAGACGAAAACGGACGCCGAGGGCCACTTCGCGTTCGAGGGGCTTCACATCTCCGCTCTGCAGCTGTCCGCCGAGCACCCTCTCGAGGGGCGCTCGGAGCCATTCCAGATTGAGCCGGGAGTCACGGACCTCCAGGTAGAGCTGCGGCTCGCGGCGATAGGAGATCTGGAGGGCTCGGTGCACGCGGGCGAGCAGCCCGTCAGTGGAGTACTGGTGCTGGTGACAAATCCGTCATCTCCCGCAGGCGGCACCAGCGGCACCACGGGGACGGACGGTCGCTTCCGGTTCACCAACCTGGCGCCGGGCACGTACACCGTGCTGGCCATGACAGATGCGGGAGGCGGACAGCAGGTCCAGCGCACCACGGTGTCCGTCCAGTCCCGGCAGACAGCGCGGGTGCGGTTGGAGTTTCCGCGCGGGGAGGTGCTGGTGTTTGTCCGGGCCCAACCCGCCGAGGGAGCTAGAGCGGCCTCTGCCCGGGTTCTGTTGATGGGAAAGCCTCAGCCTGGTGCCACGACCCAGCCCACTCAGGTGCAGATGCTGACACCGCCGGAGCCGGCCCGCTTCGGCGGTGTGCTCCCGGGTGAATACCTGCTCTGTGTCTCTCCCGTGGAGGTGAACCTCTCCCGGGACGGTGGCACTCCCCAGGCCGCGCGATGCTCCTCTCTCACCGTCACGCAGCAGCCGGCGCAGCAAGAGGTGTTGACCACGATGCCTCCGCTCTAAGAACACTCCTTCAAGGTCTCAAGGAGCATGCCTCGTCCATGGTCACCGCAGCCTTGAACTTTTCACGCTCACTCGGCTCGGCAACGAACGCCAGCGCCGGGTGGAAGGTGTTTCTACGCGTCGCCTGCCAGGCTACTGCTCTTCACTCCTGAGCCTGGGCAGAGGGGACACCCAGGCCACGGCTTGAGCTTCAACACCCGAAGCGCTGGGGTGGAAGGGGCAGTGTCATGAGCGGATGAGGATCCACATGTCTGAAAGTTCTTTTCCTCTCGCCCGAACGCCCGCCGAGTGGCTGCGAGCGCGCGCAGAACTCCCGCTGGCGCCGAAGGATCTGAGCGACCGCTGGGACTCGCGTTGGGGCAAGTACTTCCCGGGCCGGCAGCGGGACGCGAGCGGACTGCTGCGGGTAGCCGTCGTGTCGGCGGCACCGATCGGGCTCGGGTTCTTCCCCGGCGTGCTCGCAGACGACAACATCGAGGTGGTCGGGCTCGCCACCGACGAGGTGATCGACCCCGGCGCGAAGATCTCGCGGCGCCGCCGGATCTGGCGCCACTGGTCCGACGAGCAGTGCAACGAGTACCAGGCGACGATCGAGCTGATGGCCCTGCGGGCGGGGATCCCGGTCTTCTCGGGGGAGCTCAAGTCCCGGGTGTTCCGCGAAATCCTGGCGGTCTGGAACCCAGAAGTGATTCTCGTCTACGTGTGCGGGCAGCTCATCCCGCAGCACGTGTTCGGCTATCCGCGGTTCGGGACCTACAACTTCCACCCGTCCAACCTCGCCGTCGGCGAAGGGCGCGGCCCTGGCCCGCTCGAGAGCGCGGTCGAGGAGCGGCGCCTCTCGGTGCCGACGGCCTGTCATCACGTCGACGAGGGCTTCGACACCGGGCACGTCGTCGGCGCCGGCCGCGACACGCGTATCGTCGACGCCGAGGGCCGTCACCTGAGCATCGGCGACATCTGCTTCGCGCTCGGTCCCGAGGGCGCCCGGATGGCGCACAAGCTCCTCGCCGCGATCCGCGACCAGCGCGCCGTGATCTACCAGCTCGATTTCGCGTGAGTCACATCACCAGGCGATAGGCCGTCACTCCCAGGACATAGTGGTGCTGAGAGCGGAGGTAAACCGGCCACGCTTGAGGCGAGAGATACGCCAGCGTCACCGGCGGCAACGCTTGCCACGTCAGCCGCTGTGCCCCCTGAAGGTGACTCAAGCCGAAGTCGATGAGCACCGCGCGCCTGTCCGACAATCGGACCAACACGTTGTCACCCTTCCCGTCCCGATGTACCGCTCCGACGGCATGCACCGCCTCCAACGCCCGCGCCACCTGCGCCAGCACCCGCCACACCTGCTCTCCCGTGTGCGCCTGCTGTTCGGCTCAGCTGTACAGAGGCGTGCCCTGCACCCATTCCATGACAGAATAGAGGCCGTGTGGAGGGTGAGGGCTGGAGCGGAGGTGCCGAGGAGTACCGCTGACAGGAGCCGGCCCAAGCACGGGCGCGCTCTGGCGTGCTCCAAACAGCCAAGCCGCCGTCAGCGCCACCGCCGGGGCGCGCGAGTCAGTTGGCCATGCAAAGCGTTGCGTTCAGGCCCGCGAAGTAACAGGAGTCGAGGTGGACGTTCGAATCAGCGTGATAGCCCGTCGCGCACCCCGAGTTGATGCCGCACGTCGTATAGGAAGCCACGGCACCGGGGGCGGGCTTCACCGCGCAGTCACGACGGTTGGGGGTGCCGGCCCCAGAGGTGGCGCCGGGCCGGCAGTCCGCGGTCTCGCGAATCGCGGTCGGGTAATAGCCCGAGGGGCAATTACCACTGCAGATGGAGATGGGCCCGCTCAAGTCCAAGGCCACGCAGGTGGCGGCGTTGAAGGCGCTGTTACAGCTGGTGGCGTTAGGGCAGGAGCTGTCACAGTAGTAGCTGGTGGCATGGTTGCCCGAGCCACAGCTGCTCTTGCCGCAGACAGCCGCCTCGATCGTGCCGAGATCGTCCGCCTCGGAAGAAGGCAGCGAGCCGCCGCAGCCCACGAGAATGGCCATCGCGCACAGTGTCAGGAATTGCTTCAAGTTGGTTTCTCCTGCTTGCCCTACCGTCATGAGAGGGCGACGGAGTAAACCACATTGCTGGGGTTTCCCTCCTGTTTACTCAGAAGGCCCGAGTGGGCTTCCCGGGTAGCTGATGGCTCAACGCGCTTCCCCAGGGCTGGAGGTGGGCACAGGCTTCTTGGGAGGCGCGGGAGCAGGGATGTAGCACTTGCCCTGGAATGGCACGTAGCCGCCCTCCACGCACTCCCCGGCGCTCATCTGGAGTTGCTCCACCCAGCAACCTCCGTTGATGGGCACCTGCCTGGGGCCCAGGCACCGCCCTTTTTCATCGGGCCGGGCCTGCCATGGACGGGGCTGCGGAAGGGGCTGCTGAGCGAAGGGC
>DASVVJ010000306.1:0-15272 GCA_036389955.1 Myxococcaceae bacterium | reverse complement strand
GGTGTTCCATCACGGCGAGCGCAGCGTCGACTTCGCCTGGTTGGAGGCACAGGCCAACCGGCTCGCCCACCGCCTGCGTGCGGCAGGGGTAACCAGGGGAGCGCGCGTGGGCATCGCCACCGGCCGCTCTCCCGAACTGGGAGTAGGCGCCCTCGCGGTGCTGAAGCTCGGTGCCGCGTACGTGGCGCTTGATCCGTCCTACCCCCGGGCGAGGTTGCTCTCGATCGTGAAGAATGCGGACCTCGCGGCCGTAGTCACCACGCGGTTGAGCGAGCCGCTCGCTGCGGCCTTCGGGGTTCCCACCGTGGTGCTCGATGAGCAGGGCTCGGGAGAGGACCTCTTCGCCACCGCTCCGCTGAGCGTGGCCAGGCCCGACGACGTCGCGTATCTCATCTATACCTCCGGCTCCACGGGAGGCCCCAAAGGGGTGCTTGGGCTCCATCGCGGCATGGTGAACCGGATCGCCTGGATGCTCCGGCGCCACCCTGTTACCGAGGATGACGTCTTCTGCCTCAAGACCTCTCCTCACTTCGTGGACTCCATCGCGGAACTCTTCACGCCGCTCGTGGCGGGCGCGCCGACGATCATCCTCGATGACGCCACGGTCCAGACGCCAGCACGCCTGCTCTCGGTGCTGGCCGAGCAGCGGGTGACCCGGCTCATCGTGGTGCCCTCGCTGCTGCGCGTGATGCTGGACACCCTCGAGGCGGGTGGCCCGAGGCCAGAGCGGCTGCGCTACCTGGTGAGCAGCGGCGAGGCGCTGCGGACCGACCTGGCCCGGCGCTGCTTGCGCCTGCTGCCTGGCTGCACGCTCATCAACCTCTATGGCACCTCGGAGGCTTCAGCGGATTCGACGTTCCACGAAGTCCGGGACCCTGAGGATGAAGCGCTGCAGGCCGTGACGGTCCCCATCGGCAGGCCCATCGCCAACACCCGGGTCTACATCCTCGACGGGCAGCGCCACCCCTGCCCGGAGGGAGTTCCCGGCGAACTGTTCCTCGCGGGCGATGGACTGGCCGCGGGTTACCACGCGATGCCTGGCGTGACCTCCGAGCGATTCGTGGAACTCATCTTCCCGGATGGGACACGCGAGCGCGCGTACCGTACCGGGGACATCGGCCGCCGCCGGGCGGATGGAGCCATCGAGTACCTTGGTCGCAACGATCAGCAGGTCAAGGTCCGGGGCCAACGGGTGGAGCTCGCTGAGATCGACGCCTGGCTCGAGCAGCACCCGGCCGTGCGCGAAGCCATCACCCTGACCGAGCCGTCCCCGAGCGGGGAACCGGTGCTCGCGAGCTTCGCGGTGGCCACCGGCGCCGTGCCTCGTGGTGAAGAGGTTCTTCAATTCCTCGCCGAGCGGCTTCCCACGGCGATGGTTCCTGCTCGCATCGCCTGGGTCCAGGAGATACCCCGCCTGCCCAACGGCAAGGTGGATCGGCAGCAGCTCCGCGCGGCCCCCCTTACCCTGACGGAGCCGCCTCGTGCCGAGCAGTCTCCCGCGAGCGACGGGCAGCACTTCATCGCGGCCCTGTGGCGCTCCCTGCTCGGCGTGGACAGCATCGATGCCCGCGATACGCTGTTCGGGCTGGGAGGGCACTCGCTCCTGGCCATGCAGTTCGTGGCCGAGGTGGAGCGGCAGAAGGGCGTGCGGCTCGATCCCAATCACGCCCTGACCCGCTCGCTCGAGTTTCTCGCGGCACGGATCGACAGGGAGAGGATCGGCTCATGAGCTCCAGCCACCAGGATCTCGTCAAACGGGAGTTCACCTCACAGGCCTCGAAGTTCGCCGATCGCGGGCTGACCCTGGCGCGCGAGGACTATCTGCGCTGGATGGTGCAGCAGCTGCCGCTTGCCCCCACCATGAAGGTGCTCGACGTGGCCGCCGGTACCGGTCACCTCGGTCGTGCCATTGCTCCCTATGCCGCCGAGGTGGTCTGTCTCGACGTGACGCCCGCGATGCTGGAAGAAGGCCGGCGCGAGGCTGCCCGGGCGGGCCTTGCCAACGTTCGCTTCATCGAGGGGCAGGCCGAGACCCTGCCGTTCGCGGAGCACGAGTTTCAGCTCGTGGTCTGCCGCTTCGCCCTCCACCACTTCCCCGAGCTTGCGGTACCGCTGCGCGAGATGAAGCGGGTATGCGCGGTGGGCGGGCATCTGGGGTTGATTGATCTGCTCGCGCCAGACGAGCGGGCCGCCGAGTACGACCGCTTCGAGCGGCTGCGCGACCCGAGCCATGCCCGCTCGCTCACCCGTGGCGAGCTGCTCCAGTTGCCCGCCACGCTGGGCATGGAGGCGGTGAGCAGCGACTTCCGTGAAGTTGAAGTCGACGTCGAGCGGTGGCTGGCGCTGACTCACACCCCTCAGGCCCAGGGCGAGGAGATCCGCAAGGCGATCGAGGCGGAGCTCTCGGGTGGAACGGCAACGGGGCTTGAGCCCTTTGTCTCCGAGGGGCGCTTGATGTTCCGGCAACGGTGGGGCGTGGTGGTTTCACGGGCGTAGCGGCCCTGGACGTGGGGAGGCGCGAGGTGGACGCAAGCAGCAGTGCCGCAGGCGAGATCATCACCGTCGACTGCCGCTACATGGGGCAGGAGGGGATCGGCTGTGTCTATCTGCTGATCGAGCAGGGCGAGTGCGCCATTATCGAGGCCAGCACCGCGCATGCCACGCCGCTGCTGCTCGACGCGCTGGCGAGCCACGGCCTCGAGCCGGATGCGGTGCGCTACCTCTTCCTCACGCACGTGCACCTCGATCACGCCGGAGGAGCGGGAGAACTCCTGGCGCACTGCCCCAACGCTTCCGTGCTGGTGCACTCGCGCGGTGCCATCCACCTTGCCAACCCGAAGGTTCTCGTCATGAGCGCGCGGCGGCTCTTCGGTGAGGCGCGCTTCGAGGCGTTGTATGGCCGTGTCCGTCCCATCCCCGCTCACCGGCTTCGCACCGTCGAGGACGGTGAAGAGGTGCGGTTGGGTGCTCGCCGTCTCCGGTGCTTCTCGACGCGAGGGCATGCGAATCACCACCTCGTCTACCTCGACGAGGCTTCCGGTGCGCTCTTCTCCGGGGACAGCTTCGGCGCTGCTCCCAGCTTTCTGCGGCGCGAGGGCGGTGGCCCGATTCTTCCTCTGACGCCTCCCACTGAGTTCGATCCCGTGGAGGCTCGCCGGGCCATCGAGCGCATCGTCGAGCTTCGTCCCACGGCGGTCTACCTCACCCACCATGGCGCGTACCGGGCGGTGGAGGAGGGGGCGCAGCGGCTCCTGGCGGCCCTGGAGTGCGCCTCCGAGGCGATGCAGGTGGCGCGCGGGTTGGAACCCCCCGCGGCCCTCGCGCATTGCTACGAGGCCCTCCACGGCCACTTCGAGCGGCAACTCGTGAAGGAAGGCATCATCCTCTCGGACTCGCAGCGCGCGATCCTCGATGCGGAGCTGCGCTTGAATGCCGAGGGCCTGGTACACGCCGCGCGCGGGAGCTGAAGAGATGAGCCAACGCATCCATCTGAGCGGCAGTGCCTACGCGCTGGGAGAGCGGCGGGAGATCGACGAGCTCCCCGAGCTTCAGGCCGATCGGGACCTTCTGGAGACCTTCCAGGCCCTGGGGCTGCGCTCCTACCGCCGCTCGTCCAGCCCGCCCGCCGAGCTGGCCGCGGCCTCCATCGCAGAGACGCTGCGCCGCGCCGCCCTGCCTGCGTCCGAGATCGACGTGCTGATCTATGCCACCACCAGCTTCTGGCAGGAGTCGTTCTACCGGCGCCAGGAGGTGAGCCGCCTGCTCGAAGTGGCCGGACTGACGAAGGCGTACCCGGTCGGCGTCACGCTCTCGGAGTGCGCCAACGTGCAGACGGCACTGCGGGTGGGCGCGTCCATGATCGCCGCGGGAGAGGCGCGCCATGTGCTCGTGGTCAGCGTGGACTGCACGGCCCCCTCCGCCAGCCGGCTCGTGCCGCCACGGGTGAGTGTGAAGAGCGACGGAGCCGCAAGCGTGGTGCTCAGCCCGGAGTCCCTGGGCGGCTTCGAGTATCTGGGGACGCGGCAGCGCGTCCACGCCGCGCTGTGGGACATGGATCCGGGCGCGGACAAGTTCCGCTACGCCAAGGAAGGCGAGGCTGGCATCAAGACCGTGGTGGAGGGAGTCCTGGCGGGCCTCGGGGTAGGGAAGGAGGCCGTCAGCCACCTCGTGGTCAACCACTACAACCTCTCGGCCATGCGCATCGCGGCCGCTGCCGCGGGCATCCGGCCCGATCGGCTCCACAGCAAGAGCCTTGCCCACACGGCCCACGTCACGGCGGCGGATACGCTCGTCGGCCTGTGCGATCTCGAAGAAGGGGGCAGCCTGGCTCCCAACGCGCTCGTGTTGCTGCTGGGCTCGGGGCCCAACCTCTGGGGGGCCAGCCTCGTGCGGAAGCTGGGGTGAGCGCCCGCCCTCAGCCCTTACCGAGCGCGGCGTCCACTCGCGCCGCGAGATCCGCCAGCGTGCCACGGAAGATCTCGGCCATGGTCGGCCGATAGCCCACCGCCTCCTGGAGCTGATTGGCGACGATCCCCGCAGTCAGCGAGTTTCCGCCCAGCTCGAGGAAAACGTCGTCGGCCTTCACCGCGTCCACCTCCAGCAGCTTCCGCCAGACCTGCGCGATGAGCCGCTGCGTCGGTGTGGTCAGCTCGCGCCCTTGATCCGGGAGCACCGCGCCTCCTTCCCCACAGTCGACATCGGAGGGGATTCCGGTTGTCAGCTTAGCCTCACGAATCTATAAGGTTAGCTATAAAAACCGGCCTGGAGCCTCGCGATGCAGGTGGGGGCATTGCAGCGGAGCATGGAGGGAGAGGCAGGCTCGCTGCCAGGCCGGCGCGCGGGCCCACTCTCGTATGCGCAGGAGCTGCTGTGGCAGCTCGACCGGCAGGCTCCGGGGACGCGCGCGCTCAACATGTCCTATGCGGTGGCCCTCGAAGGGGCGCTCGATGCCGAGGCCTTCGCGGAGGCCTTCCGAAGGCTCGTCGACCGTCACGAGCCGCTGCGCACCCGTTACCGGCTCGTCGACGGTGCGCCGCGCGCGGAGGTGGATCCGGACGCCCGCGTCGAGCTGCATCGGTATGATCTGCGCCCCCTGGCCGCCGAGGCGCGCCACGCGTATCTCGTCTGGCTCGACTCGCTCATCTGTGGGCAGCCGTTCCATCTCGACGCCGGAGGGCTCATCCGCTCCGCGCTCGTGCGGCTGACGGACACGCGGTGGGCGTGGCTGCTGAGCCTGCACCACATCTGCGCGGATGCCTGGTCGATGGCGGTGCTCTGCAAGGACCTCTCCGCGTACTACCAGGCGCTGACGAGCAGGCGTGAACCCCAGCTCGAGCCGCTGCGCACGCAGTGCCTCGAGCACGCCGCCGAGCAGCGGCGCTGGCTCTCCGGCCCGGAGGCTCAGGAGCAGCTTGGCCAGTGGCGGCGGCATTTGAGTGAGCCTCCGCTCGTACCGCTCGCGGTCCCCACCGATGCCCCGCGCCACTCCGGGGAGTACGCGGAGACCTCGGCGCAGACGCAGGCGCTGGCGCCCGGGCTGGTGCAGAGGCTCCGGGCCGCGGCGGTGCGTGAGCGCGTGTCTCCGTTCATGATCCTGGTGGCCGCGGTCAAGCGGCTGCTCGCGCGCTGGACGGGGCAGAGAGACATCCTGGTCGGTACGCTCATCGCCAACCGGACCCGGCCCGGGAGCGACCGCATCCTCGGAGCGCACTACAACACCGTGCTGCTGCGGACCCCCGTGAGCGCCGAAGTCCCGGCGCAGGAACTGCTCCGCCGCGTCGAGCACACCTGCCTGTCCGCGTACGAGCTGCAGGGCGTCCCCGTCGCGCAGGTGGCGGGGCTGTTGCAGCGGGAGCTGGGCATACCGCCCGAATCGCTCGTGCGTGTCATGGTCGAGATGGGCGCCCATCCGCTGGCGCGCCTGAAGCTCGACGGGGTTCAGGTCGGCGAGCTCAATGCCGAGGCACCGAAGGTCGTCCGGACAAGGACGGCCGGCTCGGGCGACCTTGCCTTTCATGCCCGTGAGCGGGATGGCGCCATCGAGCTCTCGGTCCGCTACAAGAGTGAGCTCTTCGCCGACTCCACTGCGGCCTCGCTTCTCGGAGGCCTGACGGCGGGCCTCGAGGAGCTGCTCCACCAGCTCGATGTACCCGCTTCGGAGATGGGGCGGGCTTCAGGTTTCAACGCGGTACCACCGGATAGCACCAGAGGAGAGTCCACGATGGCCCAGGATCGATCGAAAGGTTCAGGACAACCCCCGTCCACTCCCACGGCCACGGCGGAGGTGGACCCACGCACCGCTGTGTTGCTCGCCGCGGCACGTCGCTTCGCGGCCGCTCAGCCGCCCAATACGCTCGTACCCCCCCACATGGCCGCGGCCGCTCAGCTCGCCTTCGCTCAGCTCGCGGCGTCGCAGCTCTCCTCGTGCCTGGCGCCCGCGGAGGGGGTACAGAACGATGTGACGGCGCTCGCGACGCAGTTGCACACCGCGCACCTGCATGCCGTCCAGCTCCTCACCGTCCTTTCGTCCACGTCGCTCGCCTCCACGGAGCAGATTACGGGCGCGCAGACCGCCGCCGCGCAGCTCGTGGGCCTGCTGGCTCAGCCGCCTCAGGCCTCGACGCCCGAGGCCGTGGGCAAGCTGCTCGCCGAGGCGCGCCCCGTCGCCGAGCAGCTCCTCTCGCGAATCGTGAGCGCCACCCAGGCGGCAGGCTCCGCACAGGGGGCCGTCTCCTTCCAGGCGGCGAGCGCTCCGCCTGCCGCCGCGGCTCCTCCCGTTTTCGGAGCAGCCGGCGGGGCCCAGCAGAGCCTGGCGGCGCACTTCGCTGCCTCTCCGCCGACGATTGCCACCGCCATTCCCCAGAGCGCATCCGCGCATCTGGCTGCCTCGCCCGCGGCGGCCACGACGGCCCAGCAAAGCCTGGCGGCGCACTTTGCCGCCTCGCCCCCCATGGTGGCGGCGGCCGTGCCCCAGGGCGTGGCCGCGCACCTGGCTGCTTCACCCGCGGCGGCTGCCACGGCGCATCAGAGCCTGGCGGCGCACTTCGCCGCCTCTCCGGCCATGATGGCGGCGGCCGTGCCCCAGGGCGTGGCCTCGCATCTGGCCGCCTCGCCCGCGGCTGCTGCTTCGATCAACCAGGGCCTGACGGCGCACTTCGCTGTTTCTCCGGCCATGACGGCGGCGACCGTGCCCCAGGGCGTGGCCGCGCATCTGGCCGCCTCGCCCGCGGCGGTGGCCTCTGCACCGCAGAGCCTGGCGGCGCACTTCGCCGCTTCGCCGGCCCTTTCGGCGGCCACCGTTCCCCAGAGCGTGGCTGGGCACCTCACCGCCTCACCCGCGGCTCAGGTATCCGCTCAGCAGAGCCTGGCGGCGCACTTCGCTGCTTCGCCCGCCCTGGCCCTGGCCGCCATTCCCCAGAGCGTGGGGGCGCATCTGGCCGCCTCGCCCGCGGCGATGGCCTCGGCCCGCCAGGACCTGAATGCGCACTTCTCCGCCTCGCCTCCCATGGCGACCTCGGCCATCGGGCAGAGCGTGGCGGCGCACCTGGCCGCCTCGCCCGCGATCGGAGTGGCCCCCGCCATTCCTCCGCTGACGGGGCCCATCTTCTGAGCCAGGCTGTCCCCTGACTTCACTCCAGGGCCGCGGCCTCCTGCTCACCGGGGGCCCGGCTCGCAGCCTCTGGGGAGCGGTGCGCTCGCTGGCCCAATGTCAGATCGAGTTGCCTCCTCGGCGAGGGCATACGATGAGTCCACGAGAACAAGCCCCCAGACGCGTCGAGGCGTCCGCGCGCGACGAGCTGAAGAAGCGGTTTCGCGGCGAGCTCCTCCTTCCAGGCGACGCTGGCTATGACGAGCTGCGACAGGTCTGGAACGCGCGTGTCGATCGGCGGCCCGCGCTCATTGCCCGCTGCACGGGCGTCGCGGATGTGATGGCGGCCCTCGGCTTCGCGCGCGAGCGCGGCCTGCCTCTGACGGTGAGGGGAGGCGGGCATGATGTCGCTGGCAATGGCGTGCTCGATGACGGCATCGTCCTCGACATGCGCCCCATGAAAGGCATCCGGGTCGATCCCGGCCGCCGTGTGGTCCGTGCGCAGGCCGGTCTCACCTGGGGCGAGCTGGAGCATGACACGGAGGCGTTTGGGCTCTTCCCCGTGGGCGGCCAGTGCTCCACCACGGGGATCGTCGGCGTCACCCTGGGCGGTGGGCTCAGCTCTCTGAGCCGGGTCCGAGGCCACGGCGTGGACAACCTGCTGTCCGTCGACCTCGTCACGGCGGATGGCCGCTTCGTGACCGCGAGCGAGACCGAGAACCCGGAGCTGTTCTGGGGGCTCCGCGGCGGCGGCGGCAACTTCGGTGTCGTCACCGAGCTCGAACTGCGGCTCCACCCGGTCCCGGACGTTGTCTCGGGCCTCCTGGCGTGGCCGATGGATCGGGCCGAGGAGGTGCTCCGCCTCTTCCGCGATCAATGCGCGAACGCGCCGGATGCACTCCTCTTGCAGCTCTTCGGCTGGGTGTTTCCTCCAGGAATGGGGTTCCCCGACCAGCTGGTGGGGCAGACGGGGATCGCGCTCATGCCCGTCTTTCATGGGAGCGTGGAGTCCGCTGCCACGACGTGGCTCGCTCCATGGCGGGCTCTGAAGCCGGCGCTCGACGGTATCGGGCCCATGCCCTACCACACGCTTCAGCACCTGTTCGACGGGATGCTCGCGCTGCGGCTACGCCAGTACCAGCGGTGCGAGTTCCTCACCGGCCTTCCGGAGGAGGCGATCGAAGTCTTCGCCCGCTTCTCGCGGGAGATCACCTCGCCGGCGTCCATCGTCGAAATAGCGAGCTTCAACGGAGGCGTGGCCGGCCGGGTTCCTGGCGACGCGACCGCGGCAGCGCGGCGCGATGCGCCTCTTTTCCTGGTCATCCAGAGCGCCTGGAGCGAGCCGGGGGAGGACGAGCGGCACATCGCCTGGACACGGTCGTTCTGGGAGGCCATGCGGCCCTTCTCGGCGGGCGGCGGCCATCCGAACTTCCTCGAAGGGGACGAACCGAAGGGGCGTGTGGCGGACTACTTCGGGCGCCAGAAGCATGAGCGCCTCCGGGCACTGAAGCGCACGTGGGACCCAGAGAACGTCTTCCACCGGAACAAGAACATCGAGCCGTAGCGATGTCCCCGTGCCACCGCGCTGTGTGCGCCGGGCTGGGGTATGGTGTCGCTCTCTGCGCATGAGTCTTCTCCTGTCTCTCACGCTCGCAACGGTGGCGGCGACTCCGCCCTCGGAGGTGGCGGCTCCACCTTCGGAGGTAGTGGCACCGCCCCCGGTGGAAGGGCACTGGCAGGGCAAGATGTCCTGCCCTTCTTCCGACCTGTCTCCGGGCCAGCCCCCGGAGGACTTCGCGCTCCATGTGCTGATTACCCCGGGCCTTCAAGGGCTCCAGGGGTTCATGAGTTCGCCGCGGCCGGGACTCTCCGCGGAACTCAAGTCCGTCACGGTGAACGAGAAGCAGCTCCGCGTCACCGCGAACGTGCCTCAGCACTACCAGGCCGTTCTCGCGGGAGCGCTGGACGGCGCTACCTGGACAGCCACCCTGACTCAGGGCCCGCTCTCCTGCACCGCGACGTTCCAGCGTCTCTCGGACCTGCAACTGAAGACGCTGCCCATCACACCTCGTGCCCAGCATCAGCCCACGTGGAGTTGGATCACGGTCGGGGAGATGGTCTTCCGCCACTATGGCGTCATCGTCGCCAAGGACACCCTGGCCTCTTCTTCCCAGTGCAACATCGTCCGCGCGCTGTTCTCGGGCAGCGAGCAGTTCCAGTGCAACACCAACTGCAGTCTCTGTGAGTCCATGAGCAGCGGCAGCTCACTCGAGGTGGCGGGAATGCTGACAGGCTATCCGCGCAAGCTCGCCGCCACCGGCCGCCCGGTTCCCAGGCTCTACGCCGCTGGCGCTCCCGGGCTTCCCTCCAGCGAGATGCTTCAGGAGATTGAGCAGGGCAATCCCATCCTGGTGGGACTCAGCCCCGGCGCTCCGTTCGTGCTCAAGGCGAGCCTGCATCGCTTCCTGCCGCCCATGCACCCCGCGCTGGTCGTCGGCTATCTGAAGACCCCGATCGAGACGTGGTACCTCGTCAACGATCCCTATCCCTTCCGCGATCCCCTCACGAATCCCTATGTGCAGCAGCAGGGCGTGCCTGTCATGGGCTTGCACCAGGGGGCACCCGTTCCGGTGGCGTATTGGATCCGCGAGAGCGCCCTGAAGTCAGGGCTTCAGTGGACGGAGTCCTTCCTGCTGCGCGCGGACCCGGCGCCCGGGGCTCCCTCGAAGTAGTGGACGCGGAAGCGCTCGACTGGAAGGCACGACAGTTCCGGTCCCATCTTGGCCCAGCTTGACCGGAGCGTTCATCCTGGCCTACGGCAGGACCAGAATGGCATCGCCCAACGGGCGCTCGCCCGTGGCATCCGAGGGACGGGTGAGCAGCTCCCCGCTCACCGTCAGCGCCGAGGAGCCGCCGCCATCCAGGTTGACGGCCTCCCTGGCTCCGAGTGACTGCATGAGGAGTGCGCTCTCCTCGAAGCTCGCGCCGATGCTGTAGCCCGGCTGCCTCCCATCCACCACCACCAGCAGCAGCTTGCCCTGGGCGGTGACACCCGCGAGGGTGCGTGGGTTCCGCCGCGCACCGAAGCGGTAATAGAACTCCGGGTTGTCCGCCCAGACGAAGCCCTCGGCGTAGGCGGTGATCTCCGGGGTGCCTGCGCGCAGCAGGCGTGGGCCGCCGTTGACGACGCTTGCACCCGCCGGAAGGGCAGCTCCCTCGGCGGAGATCCTCACCGCCACCTGGACTGTCATGCCGGGTTGGGCGTGAGCGCGCAGCCAGTCCGCCCCCTCTCCCGTCCCCGAGAGCACGGAACCCTCGGAGGGAATGGACCCTCCCCGGTGCTCGCGCAGCTCTGTGACTCGCCCCGAGGCGTTGAGCACCGCCTCGATGCCCGGGCCGGGCTCCGTGGTGGTTCCGAACATCGGCGTGAACAGGATCACCTCGCTCGCATCGGTGCAGGTGAAGTCGTGCTTGGGCAGGTCGGCTGGCATGTCGCCTTCTCCGCCGCAGCTTCGGATGAGGCCAGGCTTGCGATTGAGTCCGTCCACCTCGCGCGTTGTTCCATCCGATGAATTCGCGGTCACCGTGTCGCGAATCGATGCGACCGCGGCGCCCTTGCCGGAGCCCGGCGGGAGAATGAGGGCCGTGCGGCCATCCACTGCCTCGCTCACGAGCTTCCCGTGGAGCACCGAGATGCCCGCCATGTCTCCGGGCGTGCCGTCCTCCGCGCCCATGACGAAGTAGCCGCCGGTAATGCCGGCCAGCGTCCCCTTCCTTCGTGAGAGCGAGGAGAGGGTCTCCCGCCCCGGGCCGATGTCTGTGCTCAGCGCGGGCGTGACGGTACCCGTGTGGATCTCGGGATCGATCTCGAGCACATGCACGGTCCAGGGGCCTGTCGTCTCCCCGCCATCTTCGCTGGTGTCAACGGGCCGCAAGCCCGTGTAGCCCGCCGCCATTAGCCGATCCCGGTGCGCGTTCGCCTCTTGGACCGTGGCGAAGGACCCGGTGCGGACCAGATGCCCCATGGGCCCACTGCCGGGGGCATCCGGAGCCCGCCTGGACACGGCTTCTACCCGGGCGGAGTGGCCTTCCGCGCGCAGCCTGGACGCGATGCGCTCCGCCTCGGTTGAGTCCACCTTGAACGCCACGTCTACCGTGTAGACCGCTTCGCTGGAGGCCTGGCCGCGCTCGATGCGGGTGTAGGTGACTCCGGGAGCCACCGTCCGAGATGTGCGCGTCTCACGCAAGGTGGAAGGGCCCAGAGGGAGCATGGGCGCTGGTGCGTTGTCCGCTGTGGGCCTGGCCGTGGAACACGACAGGAGGAGCCCCCCTCCCAGCAGTGGAATGGCGAGCGGCCAGAGCAGACTCCGTGGCGGTTTCCCCATGAAGAGGCCTCTTGATTCCGGAGTGGGTGGGAAAGCGTCCGGACGATACATCGCTCCGGGGGCAGGCCCGGGTTGTCCAAGGCACACCGCACCCCCATCTTTCCTGGGTAAGGAGACGATCATGCGGAAGGAAATCCTGGCAGCCGCCGCCGCCGTGCTGACCTGGGGAGCAGCCAGCACGGCAAGCGCACAGCAGCAGTCTGACCAAAGCGTCTCGCCACCGCTCGCGGGCAGCGAAGCGCTCCAGCAACCCATGGCGGGCAGCTACGTCCTCCAGCAGCCCATGGCGGGCAGCTATGCCCTGCAGCAGCCCATGGCAGGCAGCTATGCCCTTGAGCAGCCGCTCACCGGCAGCAGTACGGTCCAGCAGCCGATGGGGGGCCGCTATTTCCTTCAGCAGCCGCTGACCGGGAGTAGCAGTCTCCAGCCGCCGCTGAGCGGTAGCTCCACCCTTCAACTACCGCCCTTGAGCAGCTACTCCTTCCAGCCGCCGTCCGTAGGCAGCTACACCTACCAGCCTCCGCCGCCCGTAAGCAGCCCCACGACTCAGCCCCAGGGCCAGTAGGCAGGGCGGCCGAGGCCGCCCCACCGCTGGCGGTTAGGGCAGCTGCACGTTGCCACCGAGCGCGGCGATGTACGTGTTTCCACCCGTGTGCACGACGGTCCGCCCGAAGAACGACCGGATCACCGTGCCCATGGGCCCAGCCAGTGTGAAGGGCCTCGCGTTCTGCACGTTGTTCATCGATCCGAAGGGCCCGTAGCTCTTGCCACGTGCCGTCTTGAGGGTGAGCTGTGCCACCTGCTGCATGCCGAAGTACGTGCCCGTATAACCGGACATCGACACGATCGCGTCGCCGGTGAGATCGATCGTGGCCGCAGTGCCGCCAGGGCCTCCCTGGAAGGGCGCGGAGTTGGAGCCGTAGATGGGCTGAATGGCGTCGATGATGTCACCGGCGCGCACCACCAGGCTCGTCATAGGTCCCCAGCCGCTGACCGCCGGCAGGTTGTCCCAGGACGTTCCCGTCCCTCCCACCGGGCCAATGGGGCCATAGGGCATGCCCGCATTGAACCAATTCTGGATGAGGCCGACCTTGATGCTCGACAGATCGCGGCTCACCGGCATGTGCAGCGGCTCGGTGATGTCCAGGCCCAGCACCCGCTGAATCTTGGTCCGGTTCTCCACCACGCCCTCATAGGTCCAGAGCTGGAACTGGCCCATGATCGGGTAGAGCATGCCGTACTGCCGCAGGATGTCTCCGATGCCGTTGGTCCACGAGGGCGTGCCCGTGATCGGGTTCGCCTGGTAGATCTGAACGCTGATGAGATCGTTGGGGTCCTGGTTGTAGTCCGAGACCGTGGGGCAGAAGGTGTACGTGGTGAAGTAGACCTGCCCGTCGACGTAGCGGCGTGGATTGCCTGGGTCCGTACCGGTCAGGGTGAGGGTGGCTTTGCCTCCTTTGACCGGCACGACGAAGCCGGGGCATGCGGCGTCGGGTGTGTTGTCCCCGGAGAGGACCAGCTTGCCCTCGGGCCTCGAGATGTTGCCCGCGTTGATGCCATTGGTGCCCGAGGTTCCCAGCGTTTTGAGGGTGTATGCGGACGCCTTGTCCGGAGGGAGGGTGTTCAAGACGATCTTCAATTGATCCGTCTTGTCGACGCTGCCGAACTTGCGCACGTAGAGGTTGACGGTGTTGGTCTCACCCAGCGGGAAGGTGGGCGTGGTCTTCATGCCCGGGTTCATGCGGAAGGTGAACTGGTCGGCGCGCATGCTCAGGCCCTGGGAGTTCTCCTCCAGCAGCGTCACCGTTACAGCACTGGTGCCGGTGCCGGTCGTGCTGCGCAGCGCGATGGGAAGGTTCTTGAGGGCCTTGGCCTGATCGGAGCTGAGGTTGACGACCAGCATCCCGGATTGCTTGTCGATGAACTCGGGACTGGCGTAGTCAATCGAGTCGACGAAGTTGGTGTACGTCTTCGTCTTCGTGTCCTTGGACACGGTGTAGGTGGCGAGCGACAACGTCCCGAGCTGCTCGACCCAGAGGGGACGCCCTGGCATCCGTACGGGCAGCGAGTTGGCCAGGTCGATGGTCAACGTGGGCGAAGCGCCGTCGGGGTTGAGCTGCGCCTGCGCCCACCACGCGCTCACCTTCGCATTCGGATCCGCGGGCACGGGCGGCGCCAGGGTGCGCGCCGGCACGGCATAAACAGGCTCGTCATCCAGACACGGACCGATGGAGCCGACGACCTTGCCGTAGTTGAAGTCGAAGACCGGCTGCTCGGACAGCGGCTTGCCTTTGGAATCGGTCCATGGCTGGTAGGGCTGCTTGGTCGCCGCCAGGATCTGCGGACCGTACTGCTGGGCCGTGCTCTGACCCAGCAGCTGCTCGAGCAGCGAGGTGACGTACATCTGCGTGGGGATGTAGCCCGGTCCCGGCCCGATGGGCTGGCCGGCCTCGTCGACGTTCATCACGTAGTGCTTGAGGCTGTCGAGCTTGCCCACTACTGCCTGCGGAACCCCCTGCTGCTCCATCGAGTTGAAGGTGGTGTCGTTGAAGGCGTAGAGCTGGGGGGCGTTGTTGTGGCCGCTGACCACCATGCGAATGGACAGCCGGTTGGGCGAGCGGGCCTGAAGCGTCTTCAGGACCTGCGAGTTGCCGACATTCCACTTCAAATTGGTGAGCGTGGATTGGTAGACGGCGGAGCCGCTCTGGGAGTTGTGGGGAGTGTTCGGGCCCTGCGAGTTGCCCCAGATGCCATTGAACGCGACCGGCGAGAACACGCCCTGCACATAGGCGCCGCTGAAGTCGCCGATCATCACGGTCATGCCCCAGATCTCACTGACGTTCTGTTGCATGGGATCCAGATCGACGAGCTTGGGCGGTGAGCTCGTGTACAGCGCGGAGACTCCGCTGCCCACCAGCGAGTCACTCGTCACGCCGGGGGCGTCGACGGTGGTGACCGCGCAGTTGATCAGGTTGAAGATGCTGTCGCCCTTGGGCTCCCAGTACAGCTCGATCTTGTCGGGCTTGAGCGAGTCTGCGTTGTAGGCGGCCGGGTCGTAGTTGTTGGGCGTGTTGTTGATGGTGGCGGGCGAGGCCTGGAACTTCCCGGCGAAGTTGATGCGAGGCTGGTCAAGATAGCTCATAGCGGTTTCCTCAAATCTCTATTGGCCGGAGACGTAGGCGTTGCAGGTGGTGGGCAGGGAGCCGTTCTCGCAGCCTCCCGGCTGCTGAACGCTGTCGAAGAGGTGGCTCAAGCCCACCGGCGGCAGGTTCTGGCTGTTGGTGGGGCCCGCCATGTTG
>DASVVJ010000305.1:0-14900 GCA_036389955.1 Myxococcaceae bacterium | reverse complement strand
CAGCCGGAGCACCTCTGAGCCCGTCTTCGAGTCCAGGTTGCCCGTGGGCTCGTCGGCCAGCAGCAGGGCGGGCTCCGTCAAGAGCGCCCGCGCCACCGCCACGCGCTGCATCTCGCCGCCGGAGAGTTCGTCCGGACGGTGGTGCGCCCGGCCCTTCAGCCCCACCGTCTCCAGCAGCGCCACGGCGCTCGACTGCAGTTGGGCATGCGAGCGGCCCGCCAACAGCCCCGGCAGCATCACGTTCTCCACCGCGGTGAGCGTGGGCATCAGGTTGAAGAACTGGAAGATGAAGCCCAGCCGCTCGCGCCGGAACGTGGAGAGCGCCGTGTCATCCATCCGCGCCAGCTCCTCGCCGCCAATCCGGATGCTCCCGCTGGAGGGCACATCCAGCGCGCCCAGCAGGTTGAGCAGCGTGCTCTTCCCCGAGCCCGAGGGCCCCATCACCGAGAGGAACTGCCCGCGAGGCACCGTCAGCGACACGCCCGCCAACGCCCGCACCTCCGTGCGGCCCCGGCGGTACACCTTCGTCACCTCGCTCACCTCGATCATGGCGCCCCCCTCCCCGCTCAAAGCTCCTCCACCCCTTCCCGGGCGGCCCACCCCTCCAGGCCGTTGGGCAGGCGCAGACGCACGTAGCGCCCCGTCTCCTCCAGCAGCCGGACTTTCAGCCCCGCGTGCACCTCGAAGAGCACCTTGGCCTCGCCCCGGGGGAACTCACGCGCCACCAGCGTGGGCGCCAGCACCACCGCCTCGTGCACCGTCTGGTGCACCCACACGTGCGCCCCAAGCAACGCACCCGCGGGCACCGCCACCGTGAGCGACAGGCCCGCGAGCACCGCCACCCAGGTGCGCTTTCCTGGCGTCAGGAAGCGGAAGAGCACCAACAGCCCGAAGCCCGCCACCCACGTGCCCAGAAACCCCCAGCCCACCGCCTTGGCCGAGGTGGCACGCACCAGGCGGGTGAGGAAGTCCTCCTCCACCGTGGCACCCTCCACCTTGTCCACCTGCCGGGCGCGGGCGAGCGCGAGGTTGGCCTCCAGGTCCGCCGCGCGGCCGCCTTCCTTCCAGGCGCGCTCCAGCGCGAGCACCGCCCGGCCCAGGTCTCCCTGTGCCAGGTACGTGGTGCCCAGGTTGTACTGCACGTCCGGGCCTCCCATGCCGCGGGAGAGCAGCTTCTCGTAACCCTCCTGGGCGGCCTTGTAGTCCTCGCGGGCGTAGGCCTCGTTGGCCTGGGTGAAGAGGGCCTCCGCTTCCTCGGGCGTGTAGTAGTCCTGGCCCAGCAGCGTGGCGACGAGAATGGCGGTGATGGCGCTCACTTCTCCCAGCCCTCCATCACGGCCGCCGCCTCATTGAGGATGCGGTCTCGCTCGGACACCTCGGCGCCTCCGCCGAAGCGGCCCATGTCACAGGACTCCAGCACGAAGAGCACCCGCGAGCGCAGCGCCGGGTCCACTCCCGCCGCCGCCATCTTCTCGCCCAGCACGTCCCGGGTGAGCCCCACCACCGGCATGCGCAGCCGGGCCTCCAGGAAGGTGTTCAGCGCCTTCTCCACCTCGGCGTAGAAGGCGCTGGCGCTGCCCTGGCCGCGCAGCTTCTCCGCCTCGGCCAGCCGCTTGCGCGCCGCCTTCGCCTGCTGCTTGTTCTTCCCCGCCTCCGTCTGCGCGAACAGCTTGCCGCGCACCTGCCCCAGCAGCCCCAGTCCCAGCAACAGCCCCACCGGCGCCAGCACCGAGGGCAGGAAGAAGGCCCGCTGCCACACCGGCGTGGACGGCGTCACGAAGTGCGCCTTGTAGCGCAGCGGGCGCAGGCCGCTCGCGGTGAGCACGTTCTTCTGCTCGTTGGCCGAGTCCTCCATCGGCGTGGGCGTGGGGCCCACCGCCGCCTGCCCACCCGCGCCCGCCTCCACCGTGATGGTGATGGGGTCGGTGCGCGCCACGTCGTACTCCTGGCGGCGCGGATCGAAGTACGGGAACTCCAGCGCCGGCAGCGTGAAGGAGCCCGTGCGCTGCGGCATAACGAGGTACTCCTGCACCCGCCGGCCCTGAATGCGGTTCTTGCCCGGCAACAGCTTGTCCGTCGTCGTCGGGTCGTAGACCTTGAACCCCGAGGGGACGGTGAGCTTCGGCGGGGTGACGTTCCTCACGTTGCCCGTGCCCTCGAGGATGACCTTCACCGTGACGGGCTGGCCCAATTCCACGTTGGTGGGCGAGGCGTCCACGCTCAGGTGCCAATCGCCCACGTGAGCGTTGGCCACGCCCGGCGGTCCGCCCGGCGGCAGCGGCTTCACCTTCACCTTGAGCGCGTTGGACACCCGGTGCACGCGGTGGCCGGCGAACAGGAAGCCGGTGGTGATGTCCGCCTCGGCGGCGGTGATGGTGAGCGTGCCCGGCTTCACCGGGAACAGGGCCCGGCGGCGCAGCAGGTAGGCCCGGTAGGGAATGCCGTTGATGACGCGCTGCTCGCCCGAGAGCTGCGTGGGGCTCTCCACGTCCTCGCTCCAGAAGCCCTCCAGCTTGGGCATGGTGACGGCGTCCACGCTGGACAGATCCACTCGCGAGTAGATGTAGAGCGACAGCGTGACCTGCTCGCCCACGTACACGTCGTTGCGGTCCAGGCTCGAGCGCAGGAACAGATCCGAGTCCCCACGCGGAATGACCGGCCGGTCCTCGAACTCCTCGTACGGGTCCGGCATGGGGAAGTTGCGGAACGGATCCGGCAGCGGCGGGCGGGCGGCCTGCGCGCCTGGAGCCGGGCCCAACCGGCCCTCGCGAACCGTCATCTCGATGGGCTCGGTGCGGTAGGTGCGGCTGGCGGTGGTGAGCACGGCGGGCGGAATGGTGAGCTTGCCCGTGCGTGTGGCCCTCAGCGTGAGGATGTGCTTGGTGACGTCCTGGATCACCGCGGGGCCGCCGCCGGACAGCTGAATGGAGCGCTGGCTGCTGCGAGACGAGGAGAGCACCTCGAAGTCCTTCGGAGCGGGCAGCTGCACCTGGGCGGACGGCGGCGCGTCCGCCACCACCACGGTGAGGTGGAAGACGTCCTCGGTGCCGACCTCGTTGCGGTCCACCGATTGGTAGAACTCGATCTCCGCCCATGCTGGCGACGCGGCCAGCAGGGCGAGCACAGCGAGCACCGCCGTCCGGCCGCTACCAGTCCTTCTCATTGGGCTTCCTCTGCTTCTTCTGCTGGAACCGCCACAGCTGGAGATTCTTCTCGTTCTGCTTCATCGCATCCAGCAGGCGCTCCGCCTCCTGGCGATCGATGTCCTCCGGGCTCATGCCCGCGTCGACCTCGTAGTCCGTCTTCTCCTCGGACTCGCTGCCTCCGTCCGCGCCACCATCCGTCGACTCCCCCTCACCTTCTCCCGAACCGGCGTCGGTTCCAGCATCCGAGCCGGCGTCCCCCTGGCCCTCGCCCTGCTGACCGCCACCATCCGCGCCACCGTCGCTCCCGCCATCGCCGCCGCCTCCATCGGCGCCACCGTCCGAGCCCGCGTCGCCCGGCGAGCCCGCATCCGAGCCCGCGTCGCCGCCGTCACCACCGCCGTCCACCGGCGAGCCGCCGTCACCCTTCTGCCCGCCATCCTGCCCCGCATCCGGGCGGCCACCGTCACCGCCACTGCCGCCGTCCGTGCCGCCATCCGGCCCGCTCTGCGGCGGCTGGGGCGGAGGCAGGTTGCGCAGCACCACCTCATAGTTGTGGCGGGCCAGCGCGTCGTTCGGGTCCAGCTTGAGAGCCCGCCGGTATGCTTGGAGCGCCTCCTTGCGCTCACTCAGGCCCGCGTGGACGTTGCCCAGGTTGTACCAGGCCTTCTGTTGCAGCTCGGGCTGGTTGGACTCGGCCACCCGCTGGAAGGCCGACTTCGCCTCCGCCACCCGTCCCAGTTGGGCCAACGTGACGGCGCGGTTGAACTCCACCGCGGGATCATCCGGCCGCTCCTTCTTGGCGGCCTCGAAGGCGGCGAGCGCATCCTCGTACTTGCCGGCCTCGTAGGCCGCGCGCCCCTCGGCCACCAGCGGATGGTCCTTCTCCAACGGCCCCGCCGCCCACGCCGAAAAAGGCAGGGCCAGCCCAGCGACGAGCACCGCGGCCCACAGTCCCAGGCGGTTCATGAGGCCCTCCTGCGCGAGGAGGGCAGCAGCAGCATTCCCGCCAGCAACAGCGCCAGGCCTGGCACCGCGTAGTACTGGAAGCGCTCGTCGTAGCGCACCGTCACGCGGCTCTCGAGCTCACTCTTCTGCATCTGATCGATGCGCTCCACCACCTGCCCCATGGCCACGCCGCGAGGCTGGTAGAAGAACGCGCCTCCGGTGGCCTCGGCGATGGCCGTCAGCCCGCCCCGGTCCATGCGGGTGATGACCGTCTCTCCCGAGGCGTCCTTCTTGTAGTCCACGAACTCGCCGCGCCGGCTGTAGACGGGGATGGGCTCACCCGTCTCCGAGCCGATGCCCACCGCCAGCACCTGCACCCCGCTGTCCTTCAGCGCCTCCACCGCCTCATCCACCTCGCCGAACAGGTCCTCGCCGTCGGACAGCAGGACGATGACGCGCTCCTTGGAGCCGCGGTCCGCGTTGTCCAGCACCTGCTTGGACAGCTTCAGCGCCGCGCCGATGTTGCTGCCGCCTTGAGGCATCTGCTCCGCGTCCACCGCGCGGAGGAACAGCTTCACCGCCGAGTAATCCGAGGTCAGCGGCGACTGGATGAAGGCATCGCCCGCGAAGACGACGAGCCCCACCCGGTCTCCCTTCAGCTCGTCCAGCAGCGTGGTCAGCTCCAGCTTGGCCCGCTCCAGGCGGCTGGGCTGCACGTCCCGCGCGAGCATGGACTTGGAGGCATCCAGCACCACCACCACGTCGATGCCCTTGCGCTTGGTCAGCTCGCTCTTGCTGCCGCACTGCGGCTGCGCGAGCGCCAAGCCGAACAGCAACAGCCCCAACGCATAGAAGCCGCTCTGCAGCGCCGGACGCAGCTCGGAGACACCGGGCGCGAGCTTGTCCATCAGCCGCCCGGGCAGGAACCTGCTCACCCGCGAGCGCCGCTGCAGTGACACCAGCAGGGCCATGGATCCCAGGAGCAGCGCCACCGCGCACAGCCCCAGGAAGAGCGGCTGGGCCAGCCCCACCTGATAGCCGAGCAACGTGAAGCGCCAGGCTTCCACGGTGGGCGTCACGGGAACACCCTCAGGAAAGTGGAGCGCAGCAGCAGCTCCAGCGCCGCAAGCCCGAAGGCCAGCAGCAGGAAGGGATGGAAGTTCTCACGGTAGGTGGCCGAAGCCCCGCCCTCCATCAGCTTCGAGCGCTCCAGCGAATCCAGCACCTTCTGGAGTCCCTCGCGCAGCGACTCGGGATCCGTGGCGCGGTAGTACTCGCCGCCGGTGCGCGCAGCGATGTCCTGCAGCAGCTCGGGGTTGATGGGGATCTCCGTGTCGCGCCACACCGTGTTGCCGAACAGGTCCTGCCCCTGCGGGAAGGGCACCTTGCCGCCCTTGCCCACCAGAATCGTATAGATGGGGATCTTCAGCACCTCGGCCATGGACGCGGCGTCCATCGGCGCGATCTTCCCCGCGTTGTTGTCGCCGTCGGTGATGAGCACCACCACGCGGCTCTTGGCGTCCGAGTCGCGCAGGCGGTTGAGCGAGGTGGCCAGCGCGTCGCCAATCGCGGTGCCGTCCTCCAGCACCCGGGTGCGCAGCTGCTTGATGACCTCGCGCAGCACGCCATAGTCCAGCGTCAGCGGGGCCTGGGTGTAGGCCGCGCCGGCGAACACCACCAGGCCAATGCGGTCATTGACGCGGTTGGTGATGAACTCGGAGAGCACCTCCTTGGCCACGTGGAGGCGGTTCTGCGGGCGGAAGTCACCGGCCTCCATCGAGGTGGACAGGTCCAGCGCCACCACCACGTCGATGCCCTCGACGCTCAAGTCCCTCACGCGGGCATCGCGGGACTGGGGCCGGGCGATGGCGATGATGGCCATGGCCACCGCGACGATGCGCAGCAGAGGCAGCACGGGCAGCAGGTGCGCGCGCAGGCCCCGCCCCTGCTGGAGGAAGACGTGGGCCGCGGAGAAGCGCAGCACCGCGCGGCGACGGCCCTCGCGCCAGGCCTGGTACAGCAGCACCGGCACGATCAGCAGCCCCCAGAGCGCCTCGGGGCTATGAAACGCGGTGAGATCCAGGGGCATGGTCAGCAGGAGGGGGAGAGGAAGACGTGGACGGCGCGGGCGGCGTGTAGGTCGTCTCGACGAGCTCGTAGCCGAAGGCGAGCGAGGCCTCGCAGGACTCCGGAGTGGCCTCGGCCTTGGCGTACTTCACCATGTCCGACTCGGACACGAAGCGCATCAGCTTGGCCTCGGGCAGCCCCGGGGTGCGCAGCTTGCGCAGGCGGTCGAACAGCTCGGAGCTGGTGCACTCCAGGGCCTCGAAGGCGTAGCGCTCGCCGAGGTAGCCGCGGATGATCTCCGACAGCCGGAAGTAGAAGTCCTTCACGTGGCCCTTGGAGGGCAGGTTCTCGGATCTGAGCTTGTCCAGCGCCTCGCGGGTGCGCACGTCCAGCGGGGCCAGCGGCTTGACGGCCACCGCCTCGGGGCGCGGGCGGCGCAGCCACTTCACCACCGCCCAGCCGAGCAGGCCCGCCGCAATCACTCCGAGCAGGACCCACACCAACGTCCACGAGCGGATGGGCACCTCGATGGGGGCCCGGTAGTCGTAGAGCCCCGCGCCCTCCTCCTCGGCGTTCGGCGGCAGCGTGGGCCGCACGTCCACCTTCATGCCCGGCACCGCGACGCTCTGGTTGGCGCCCGGCGCCGTGAGCTCGAAGACGAGCTGAGGCAGCGTGAGGGTGCCCAGCTCGAAGGCGGACATCTTCAGCCGGTAGGTGGTGACGGAGCCGTTCGCCCCGTCCACGCGCTGGCGGGTCTGCTCCAGCACCTCGAACTGCTCCAGCTCCTTGGGAGCCACCAGCTCGAAGCGCTGGTCCTTGGCGTGCGTGAACACCAGCTCATAGGTGAAGGCCTCGCCAATGTGGGCCTCCACCGGGAGGACGCGGCCCTTCACGTCCCAGGGAGCTACCTCGGCGGCCTTGTCCTGGCCCGCCGCGCCGCTCTCCAGCACCTGCGGCTGGAGCGGCTGAAGCGCCATGTCCTCGGCCGCGCCCGGACGAGCGCGGCAGGCGGACAACCCCAGCACCAGCGAGAGGAGGAGCAGCCACCTCATGCCGCCATCCTCCGGGCCCGCGCGCGGAAGAACTGCGCGAGCGCCTTGCCGTGGTCATCTCCCGCGCGCAGCTCCACGGTGTCCAGCTCCAGCTTCTTGAACAGGCGCAGCCGGTCGTTCCGCTGGGCCTGCATGAAGCGCGCGTACCGGCCGCGCACCCTGGGGTCGCTGGTGTCCACCACGAAGCGGTCCCCGGTCTCCGGGTCCTCCATCTCCACCAGTCCCATCTTGGGGAACTCGACCTCCAGCCGGTCGGCGATGACCACGGGCACCAGGTCGTGCTTGCGGCCCACCAGCCGCAGCGGCTTCTCGTAGTCGCGGGCCATGAAGTCCGAGATGAGGAACGTCACCGCCTTCCGCTTGGCCACCTGGCGCAG
The DNA here is from genome assembly GCA_036389955.1 of Myxococcaceae bacterium. Classification (GTDB taxonomy): domain Bacteria; phylum Myxococcota; class Myxococcia; order Myxococcales; family Myxococcaceae; genus DATHBR01. The sequence continues at coordinate 7,313 of DASVVJ010000305.1, read as the reverse complement.
GTACATCAGCCCCGAGGCCAGGTCCGTGCCCCGGCCCTGCGGCTTGAACGTGAGGATGTCGCTGATCAGCCGCAGCACGTGCGAGCGGCCCTTGCGCGGCGGCACGACTTTCTCGACCCGGTCCGAGAAGAGGATCAACCCCACCCGGTCGTTGTTGGCAATGGCGCTGAAGGCAATTTGAGCGGCCACCTCGGCGGCGATCTCCGCCTTGCTGCGCTCCTGCGAGCCGAACTCCTTCGAGGCCGACACGTCCACCAGCAGCATCACGGTGAGCTCGCGCTCCTCGGTGAAGACCTTGACGTAGGCCTCGTTCATGCGCGCGGTGACGTTCCAGTCGATGATGCGGATCTCATCTCCCGGCTGGTACTGGCGCACCTCGGAGAACGCCATGCCCCGGCCCTTGAAGACCGAGTGGTACTGGCCGGCGAGCATGTCGGAGACCACCTTGCGGGTGCGGATCTCCAGCTTGCGGATGCGGCGGATGAGTTCCTTCGGGAGCACGGGGCGCTCGGGGCTCGGGGCGGGGGCTTAGGGCACTTCGACGCGGTCAAACACGCGCTGGATGATCTTCTCGGAGGTGAGCTCCTCGGCCTCGGCCTCGTAGGTGACGGACACGCGGTGGCGTAGCACGTCATACGCCACGGCCTTCACGTCCTCGGGGGTGACGAAGCCGCGGTGGCGCAGAAAGGCGTGGGCGCGGGCCGCCTGGGCCAGGGCGATGGTGGCGCGCGGGCTGGCGCCGAACTGGATGTAGTCCGCCAGGTCCTTGAGGCCGTACTTGTTGGGCTCGCGCGTGGCGAACACCACGTTGAGGATGTACTCCTTCACCTTCTCGTCCATGTAGATGGAGTGGACGAGTTCGCGGGCGCGGGTGATGTGCTCCAGGCCGATGACCTTGGAGGCGCGCGGAGAGGCGCCACCGGACATGCGGTCCATGATGACCTTCTCCTCGTCGCGGGTGGGGTAGCCCACCTTCACCTTGAGCATGAAGCGGTCCACCTGGGCCTCGGGCAGCGGGTAGGTGCCCTCCTGCTCGATGGGGTTCTGGGTGGCGAGCACCAGGAAGGGCGAGGGCAGCGCGAAGGTCTGGTCGCCGATGGTGACCTGGCGCTCGGCCATGGCCTCGAGCAGGGCGGACTGGACCTTGGCGGGGGCGCGGTTGATTTCGTCGGCCAGGACGATGTTGGCGAAGATGGGGCCCTTGCGGACGGTGAAGTTGGCCGCCTGCTGGTTGTAGATCATCGTGCCCACCAGGTCCGCGGGCAGCAGGTCCGGGGTGAACTGGATGCGCATGAAGGTGGCGCTGAGGCTGTCGGCCACGGTGCGCACGGTGAGCGTCTTGGCCAGGCCGGGCACACCCTCGAGCAGCACGTGGCCGTTGCAGAGCAGGCCAATGAGGATGCGCTCGAGCATGTAGCGCTGGCCGACGATGACCTTACCGGTCTCCTGGTTGAGGGCTTCGACGAAGGAGCTTTCCTGCTGCACCCTCTCGGTGAGCGCACGGATGTCGGTGTTCATGTCCCCTCTATGGGCGCATATGGGCGGAAACGGCGGGTCAGCCTAGGTTTTCCGGGTAACCGGCTCAACACCGCAGAATCGCGGGCATTCCGGTAAGGTGCGCGCCCCTCCCCCACGGAGTTCCCATGACCGGGCATCCCAGCAAGGCCGCCGAGAGGAAAACCGCCCCCCCCAAGGCCGGCCCGGGAGGCGGCCCGGGCATGACGCCGCTGGTGCCGGGGCCCTTCGAGACCCACCTGATGGGTCAGCTCGCACCGCTGGTGGAGCCGCGCTCACACTGGCTTCGGAGCGGGGGGACGCTGCGGGCGCTGGAGGGCGGCGAGGGACGTACGGTGGTGCTGCTGCACGGGCGGGGGCACTCGGCGGCGATGTGGTTCTCCTACCTCACGGTGCTGGCACGGGGGTGGAGGGTGCTGGCGGTGGACCTGCCGGGCTTTGGGCTGTCCTCGGCGCCTGAGGGGCGAGTGCGCACGGCGGAGGACGGGGTGCGCTTCTTCACCGAGCCGGTGGAGGAGCTGCTCTTGGAGCGGAAAGCCGGGCCGGTGGTGGTGGTGGGACACTCGCTGGGAGGGCTGGTGGGGCTGGAGCTGGCGCTGCGAGGCCGGGTGGAGGTCGAGCGGCTGGTGCTGCTGGATGCCATGGGGCTGGGGCCGGAGATGACACGGCCGGCGCGCCTGTTCTTCCGGGCAGGGCCCGAGCGGGTGGCACGGAGGCTGGGGCCGAAGCTCTTTCACCGGCTGTTGCCACCACCGGAGACACCGCTGGGGCAGCGGCTGGGGATGCTGGGGTACGAGTTGCTGGCGGTGCCCGAGGGCCGTCCGGAGGCGACGAAGGCGTTCAACACGCTGGTGCCGCTGATGGGCGACGTGTTCCACCGGCGAGAGCGGCTCGCGTCGGTGAAGCAGCCGGTGCTCATCGTTTGGGGCGAGCGGGAGGATACCCTGCCCATCTCGCTGGCGGAGGAGGCGGCGAAGCGGCTACCCGAGGTGCGGCTGCTGCGCGTGGTGGCTGGGCATAGCCCTCACCTGGAGCGGCCGGAGGTAGTGCTGCCTGCGATCAAGGCGTTCTTGGATGACGCCCCGGAGTAACCTGTCCATTCCCTAGAACTGCTTTCTTACGGCATCTTCACTGCCGTGAAAGTATGATTCCAGGCCCATTCGAATGTAGACGCTTCGTAATGGCTTCACCGGCTACTACTGAGGTTAGTGTGCCACTACCATTAAAAGAGATAGGGAAGCGCATTCGGCAGGTTCGCCAGGAAGTTGGGATTTCTACAGAATCGCTGGCCCAGTTTGTTGGTGTCTCTCCCCAAGAAATCGACCAGATTGAAGCCGGAAAATTAGAGCAGCTTCCGGGCGACTATGTCTTGATCATTGCGCAGGCATTGAACACTGACTTCCGGACTTTCATTTCCACCGAGCATGACGACGTCAATGAGGAGACTCGCAGACTCTTCCGTGCTCTAGCTGAGCCCAAGCCAAGCGATCTCTTAGCCCTCAGAAGACTTATTGCGTACGCAACTTACGAGAGTGAACTAGAAACATTACTGAGCATAAAAAAGCCAGCCCTGCCACCCGCCTACCCCAACGCTACAAACCGCTCTAGCCTCCATAAAGATCAAGGCCGCCTAGCCGCACACAGCGAACGCAAACGCCTTGGTCTAGGAAACGCTCCAATAAGCAACATCTTCCAGATCATCCGAGATCAAGGTATCGGACTGGCTCGTCAACGCCTTGAAGACAGCAATCTATCCGGCGTAACGATCCTGCATCCACGAGCAGGGACTTTCATCTTCGTTAACTTTGAAGATGATCTGTTTCGACAATTCTTCTCTGCCGCACACGAGTACAGCCACGTACTCTTCGATCGCATTCAATTAAAGAATGAAGGCTGCGTAGTTTCTTATAGATACAACAAAAAAGAACTCCTAGAACTCCGCGCCAACTCATTTGCATCGGAGTTCTTGCTGCCCAGCAGCGCACTAGAGCAATACCAACGCCCTCGAAGCGCAACCGAGGTCGTTACACTAACAGAAAAAATAGGAAGAGACTACAAAGTAAACACCCAAACCGTAGCCATCCGCCTCAAAGACCTTGGGATGATCTCCCAGCGAACACTCGACTCTTTCATCAATGAGCGTCCAGTCGTCATACCAAAAAAAGAGAAGCAAGATCCAGAAATACCTACAAGCCTGACGCAACAGCAGGCTGCACGTCGGAGAGCTATTTTGGAAAGCGGCGCAAGCGCTTATTTCCTAGAGCTTCTTCGAAGCGCACTAATTCAACATCAAATCACGCCAGGTAGATTTGCCGAAATGTTGAGCATGTCGCCCGAGCAAGCACACCAACTGATCGGAGAGGCAGGTCTCGCCCTATGAGTACACAAAGAACAGCGGGCGCCTGCATTCTAGATAGCTCCACTTTCATTCACTTCTGCATAGCGGGGCAGACGCGACTGCTCGTCCTCTTGAGGAGCCCCTTGGCTTTTCCGGAATATATTTTTCGCGTAGAATTAGGCAGTAGAGCCTATCCCGAAACACGAGAGAAAGCTCAGCACTACGTGTCAAGAAAAGAGATTGGCATTAAGCACTTGTCTCTCGAAGAACTCGACTTAATCGCATCACTCAAAGCCCCACGAAGGGCGGGACTAGGAGAACTATCGTGCGCCATCATCGCCCACCGTGAGCGAGGAGTCGTCTTATGCGATGACCAAAAGTGCAGAAATTGGATCAGCACGCACCTTCCGCCAGTTCTATGGGAAAGCATCGAGGACATTTTGCTAAGCGCAGCCGAGCAATCGCATCTGAGCGAGTTCGAACTCGACCAGATTCAAAAAAGCCTGGCTTCCAATCGTTACCAGTGCCGATGCGATCTCCGCACTGAGCATCTCATGAGAGCATTGAATCGCACGCAAATGAAAACCTGACGATTCAGAGCACCTCACAAGAACTCACCATATGTTGAGGCAGGATCCAAGTAGCACACAGGAAACTTCATGCCACTTTACCTAGTACGTTGGCCCGATCTTTCAGTAGCCCTGGTCAAGGCTCGCAACGAAGATGAACTATTGATGCGGCTTGATGAATACGCTGACCCTACGGGGTGCCAATGGATGGTCTACAGGGGGGATGTTTTTCTCGATTTTTCAATACCTATCAAAATTAAAAGGAACCCAACGAGCCAGACCCAACAAGAACCACTGACAGACAACCAGCTTGCGGTTGACGTGGAAAGCATCTCCAACTTTGATGGCGGGATGCTAAAACTCTTGAAGCTTGGCGATGACTTAGAGTCGAGCATTATGGAATATGCTTTCCCTCATCTCAATAGCCTATGGAACGAGTACATGGACGAATTAATAGAGGGACGTATCGACACTAAGCTTCGAAATAAAGTCCGATCGGCAGCTCTGCGTGACCTGCAGCCATATGTTCAAGCGTCATGGCACATCAAAAACATGGAGCGTAGCGACGATCCAGTGGATAGAATTGCGCGGATGGCTGGAACCTCATCAGCGGTCATCAAGCAATTCATTCCCAAAGGAGAACTCCCTGACAAGCCTAGTCCTCCTCGCAAGGCAAAACTACGCAAGATCCAGCCCACGAAGCGAAAGAAGAGGGACACCTGAAAGGATTGGTGCAATCTGTTTACAGGAGTTTAAAACCGGTTTCAGTAGAAGTCCCTAGGACATCCTAATCCAAGGGCAAGCAATCTGGGACACGGGCTACCGAGTCCTCTGTTGCCCGAGCCGTGAGCGAATGACAAGCATTACACCACGGGAGCCCGCATCACGTGGGACAGGTGCTCGTGGCCCTCCTTTTCGAATCGCAATTGGAAGTGACTGCCCCTCTCTCAGCGATCCTTCCCATGCCCTGAGGTAGGCACCTTCTTCCGGGGAACCTCCAACGCCGGGGCGTAGCACTTCCCATCGAGAATCACGTAGCCGTTCTCCACGCAGGCCTCGGCAGTCATCCCGGTTTGCTCCACCCAGCAGCCTCCGTTGATCAACACCTGCATACGACCTGGGCACTTGCCTTTCCGGGTGGGCTGCTTCTGCCCTGGGCGAAGCTCGGGAGGCTCTTGGGCAGTAGGCTTCTGCTCCTCAGTCAGTTCGACAGAGTCCCCAACTTCATCGGGCGCACTGTCCCCCACGTCGGCGGTGCCTGCATCTGGCGCATAGGCATCCACCTGCCCCGGAGCACTCTCCGACACGTAGCCCCATGAGACAGGCCTAGGCTGCGCAGGCATCACACCACCGGGCCTCGCCCCATGCGGGACAGGTGGCCGTGGCCCTCCTGGTCGAAGCGCCGTAGCAGTTCGTCTCGGCCCTTCTTGCCATGCGCCAAGAGGTAGGCCAGTTCCGCTGGCAGCAGCGGCTTGACGGTGACGAGCCGCACCTCCCCAGCCGGTATGGTGAAGCTCCGGGGGAGCGTGCTCGGCTCCATACCCAGCAGCCCCCCCACCCTGCCTTCCCGGGTGACGAGCGACGGGGGCATGCCCTTACCTGAGACTTCCATGGACATCAGGCCCGTCTTCACCCTCTCGCGCACCCGCTCGTGCTCCGCCACCTCGTCCGCCACCCGCTCCAGCAACAGCAGGGGCCAGCTCTTCTCGGCCTCCTGGAGGGGCTCATCCGTCTCCAGGGCCAATTCCAGACCGAAGCCCACGGACGGCTCCACACGATCCACGAAGAAGTCCGACAGCCCGTCCGTCACCAGCAGGGTGCGCCCACCCGGGCGGTGGATGATGCGCCAGACCTGGCGCCGGGCCGGCCACGCTCCGCCTACGACGATGGGGGTGATGGCTTCCTCGTCCAGCCGCCCCAACGTGCGCCAGAAGGCTTCTCGGGCAGCGTCCGTCTGCTCTCGCAGCTCCAGGAGCCTCCGGCTCCGCTCTCGCTCCTCCGAGCTGACGGCACTCGGGCCAGTCACCTCCTTGAACTTCCCCCCCGTGACACCTGCGCGCTCCAGGGCCACCTTGATGTCTTCGGACACGATGAGTGCCACCGTCCATCCCCAGGGACGGAACACCTTGGCATCGCCCACTCTGGCAGGGTCGATGCGCATGCCGTGAACGGCCTGGTACTCACCGACCCTCTCCGGCTCTCCGTCCTCAGCGGTCCAATACTGCACCTCTGCGGAGGCTCGATCATCGATGCACTTCACAACCCGGGTGACGTTGAGGAGGAAGTACTGCTCGGATTGCGAGTCGATATCCACCTCAAGGAGCTGAACGTCACCAGGAGCCAACGCGGTCAAGATGGACGCGACCCGCGCGCTAACAACTGGGACATCAAAGGCCGCAAAGGTGAGGTCGTGCGGTCTACCCTGGGCTCGGATAGGGACCTTGAGTCGCCCCTCGAAATTCGCGGGCTCTCCTCGCATGAGAAGCCAGGGCCAAACCTCCTGGCCACGCTCATCGAGAACCTTGCCCAACCCCCAGTGCCCAGGAACGGAGAGGTCAGCGAATAAGTCGAAGTACCGCTTCTCCATGATGCGGTCCTAACGCTAGTTGGTTCGGGTGACCAGCTTGTTGAGCTCGCTGCCCTCCTTGGTGATTTCCTGGGCTAACTTCTGGAGTTGCCTGATGAGTGCCTCCTGGCACTGCTGCATGCTGCGGCAGCGCAGCGTCGCGCTGTTGAGCCGCCTGTAAACTTCCTCGTGGTACTCCTGCGGATGGGGCCCGATATGGCCCTTAACGCGCACCTTGTTCGCCGGGTCATTCAGCGACATCCCAGCCTTGTCGAAGATCTCCTGGAAGCGAGGAGTCCATGGACCGCCGCTGTGAGTGGCCTCG
>DASVVJ010000304.1:0-6760 GCA_036389955.1 Myxococcaceae bacterium | reverse complement strand
CACGCTTCTCGTGAGCTGTATACGGCCGTCATTGTCAGGAACAGAGCCATTGGAAGATGACAGGACGATCATCTTTCCGGACTTCCACGAGCAGGCCGCTGTTCACGTTGGCGCGGGCGGGACTCCGTATGAAATGGATGGTGTAGTGCTCAAGGCCATCATGATCGCCGCCAATCACTTCCGCCCATTGTCCGCCGAGGAGCAGCCGTGCTGGGCCAGGCAGGAGGCGCATCAATATCGTGTGATTCGTCAAGGGAACGTCATTTTCGTCGATATCTCCGAAGACCTTGATTTCTGCGGAATGGACTACATCTCGTTGGATTCAGGTGCGACCTATGCCATCAGCGTTGATGGCCGGATCCTACGGCGTATGACAGGAGCCCATCCGGACCGGGTCCCGAGTGCACCGGCTCCCGATGCGGGTCTCCCTCGAGAGCACGACGGAGGAGCCAGCTTTCCCCCCGCTCTCCCAGCCCCTGCCTCGCCTTCACCACACACTTCATCAGATGGTGGAGTGCCGAAGACTCCGTAAGCCGCTGGTGACGGCTCGAGCCCGGGCGCCCGCTCGCCGCGCTGTGCTTCGGGCAGGCATTTTGCGACCAGGGAGGCAAGCTCTTGGGAGGAGAGGGAGCAGCCCTTCCAGGTAGGATGACCGGGAGCCATGCAGTGTCGGCCGGGCAGGATAAGGAAGAGAGTCCGCCGCGCGAGGGCGGACGTGGTGGGTTGGGCGGGGCAGGGTGGGAGGGGAAGGGATGAGGTGGGCTGAGATGGGCGTAGGACGCGAAGGCGAGTGGAGCCGACCGGAGGGCCGAGAAGGGGCTCACGGGCGAGGTGCGTCCGTGCTGGCCGTGGTGGCGGAGAAGCCGGCGGTGGCGCGGGACATCGCGCGGGCGGTGGGGGCCGGGCAGAAGGGCGAGGGGTGGTTCAAGGGCAACGGCTACGTGGTGACGTGGGCCATTGGCCACCTGGTGGGGCTGGCCCAGCCGCACGAGATGCGGCCCGAGTGGAAGCGCTGGAGCCGGGAGCAGTTGCCGATGCTGCCCCAGCAGTGGCCGCTGGTGGTGTCGGAGAACACGCGCTCGCAGTTCTCGGTGGTGCGCGAAGTGATGAACTCACCGGAGGTGAGCACCGTGGTGTGCGCCACGGACGCGGGGCGCGAGGGCGAGCTCATCTTCCGCTACATCTACGAGGCGGCGGGGTGCCGCAAGCCGGTGAAGCGGCTGTGGGTGTCGTCGCTGACGGAGAGCGCGATTCGCGAGGGCTTCCGGCAGTTGAAGGAGGGGCAGGCCTACGAGCCGCTGGCGGACGCGGCCAAGGGGCGCAGCCGGGCGGACTGGCTGGTGGGGATGAACCTGTCGCGCCTCTACACGCTGGCGGGCGGGGAGATGCTGTCGGTGGGGCGGGTGCAGACGCCCACGCTGGCGATGGTGGTGGAGCGCGAGCTGACCATCCGCAACTTCGTGCCGGAGGACTACCTGGAGGTGGTGGCCACCTTCGAGCCCCAGGCGCAAACCGTGGCGGAGGGAGCGCGTTACCAGGGCACGTGGTTCCGCGAGCTGGACCCGAAGGTGGCGCGCACGGCGGAGGCGGTGCGCGAGGCCCGGCGCTTGCCGGCCGATGGGGTAGAGGCGGGCGAGGTGATGGCGCGGGTGAAGACGGGCAAGGCGGCCATTGAGTCGCTCACGTCCGAGACGAAGCGGATGGCGCCTCCGCTGCTGTATGACTTGACGGAGCTGCAGCGGCACGCGAACCGGCTCTATGGGTTCAGCGCGCAGCGCACGCTGGAATTGGCGCAGGCGCTGTACGAGAAGCACAAGCTGCTCAGCTACCCGCGCACGTCCAGCCGGCACCTGTCGGCAACGATGGCGGAGACGCTGCCCGAGGTGGTGCGGGCGATCCGCCGGCCCTACGAGCCGCTGCTGGCGCCGGGCACGGGAGAGCGGCCGCTGAGCAAGCGCTTCGTGGATGACTCGAAGGTGACGGACCACCACGCCATCGTGCCCACGCCCACCTCGCCGGACGGGGTGAGGCTGTCTCCGGATGAGCAGCGGGTTTATGAGCTGGTGTGCCGACGGCTGCTCGCGGCGTGGCACGAGGACCATGTCTGGTCGGTGACGACGGTCATCACCGCGGTGAACTCTCCGGGAGCGGCGGGGGGAGCGCCGAAGGTGGATCGCTTCCACAGCTCGGGGACGCAGGTGGTGCGGCCGGGGTGGAAGGTGCTGGACATCGGCGGGGCGAAGCCTCCGAAGGAGAAGCCGGGCAAGGCGGAGAAGGACAAGGAAGACGCCGAGGGCCGGGAGCCGGAGGAGTCGCAGGATCTGCCCGCGGGGCTGGAGCGGGGGCAGGCACAGCGGGTGGAGGACGTGGAGGCGGTGAAGAAGCGCACACGCCCGCCGCCGCGCTTCACGGACGCGACGCTGCTGACGGCGATGGAGACGGCGGGACGGACGCTGGATGAAAAGGAGCTGGCGGACGCGATGAAGGAGACGGGGCTGGGGACACCGGCCACGCGCGCGGCCATCATCGAGGTGCTGCTGGAGCGCGAGTACCTGCAGCGCCGGGGCAAGTCGCTGGAGGCGACGGAGAAGGGCATCCGGCTGATTGAGGTGGTGCACCCGGACGTGAAGACGCCGGCGATGACGGGGCAGTGGGAGGCCTGGCTGCAGCGCATCGAGCGGGGCCGGGGAGACCTGTCCGACTTCCTGCGGAGCATCGAGGCCTACGTCATCGAGGTGGTGGGCAAGGGGCCCGCAAGCGCGCCTCCCCGGGCCCCTGTATCAGCCCGCGCCCCTTCCCCTCTCCCTTCGGGAGAGGGCGGGGGTGAGGGTTCCTCGTCCCCCGAGCCCCGGACTCTGGGTCCGAGGACCGCGCCCCCGTCACCTGCTCGTCCCCGGGTGGAAGCCGCGCCCGCCCCTGCGTCCCGCCGTACGACCGAACGCAAGCCGCGAACCCCGACGCCGCCGGGCGAGCTGCGCAAGCTGTTGAAGGAGGCCTTCGGCTTCGAGGACTTCCGGCCGTACCAGGAGGACGTGTGCCGCGCGGCCACCGCGGGTGAGGACCTGCTGCTGGTGATGCCGACGGGAGCGGGCAAGTCGCTGTGCTACCAGCTCCCAGGCCTGGCCCGGGCAGGGACCACCCTGGTGGTGAGCCCGCTCATCGCGCTGATGGAGGACCAGGTGGCGCGGCTCCAGTCTCTGGGGTTCGTGGCCGAGCGCATCCACTCGGGACGAGACCGGGCCGCCTCGCGGCAGGTATGCGCGGACTACCTCGAAGGACGGCTGGACTTCCTCTTCATCGCGCCCGAGCGGCTGGGCGTGCCCGGCTTCGTGGAGCTGCTGGCCCGGCGCACGCCCGCGCTCATCGCCATCGACGAGGCGCACTGTATTTCCCAGTGGGGCCATGACTTCCGGCCGGACTACCGGCTGCTGGGCTCGCGGCTGCCCATGCTGCGCCCCGCGCCCGTGGTGGCACTCACCGCCACGGCCACGCCGGATGTGCAGCGGGACATCGTCCAGCAGCTCGGGCTGAAGGGCATCCGGGGCGGCGCGGCGCGCACGTTCATCCACGGCTTCCGGCGCACCAACATCGCCATCGAGATGCGCGAGCTGAACCCGGGCCAGCGCGGCGACGCCATCCGCGAGGTGCTGTCCGAGCCCGGGCGGCGGCCCGCCATCATCTACGCGGCCACGCGCAAGCACACCGAGCAGCTCGCGGAATTGCTGCACGAGGACTACCCCACCGCCATGTACCACGCGGGAATGCAGCCGGCCGAGCGCGACCGGGTGCAGACGGCCTTCCTGGAGGGCAAGGCCGAGGTCATCGTCGCCACCACCGCGTTCGGCATGGGCATCGACAAGCCGGACGTGCGCACGGTGTTCCATGCCGCGCTGCCCGCGAGCCTGGAGGGCTACTACCAGGAGCTGGGGCGCGCGGGCCGGGATGGGAAGCCCTCGCGCGCGGTGCTGCTGCACTCCTACATCGACCGGCGCACCCACGAGTTCTTCCACCAGCGCGACTACCCGGAGCCCTCGGTGCTGGAGGGGCTGTTCCGCGCCGCGCGCGCCGAGCTCGAGCCCAAGGAGGCGCTGCAGGCCCGCGTGCGGATGGACCCCGACGTGTTCGACAAGGCGCTCGAGCAGCTGTGGATTCACGGCGGCCTGGAGGTGACTCCGGACGAGCAGGTGCGGCGGCTGAAGCCCGGCTGGGGGCTGTCGTACGCGGCCCAGCGCGAGCGCAAGCTGCACCACCTGGAGCAGATGGGGCGCTACGCGGAGTCCTCCGGGTGCCGGATGCGGCACCTGGTGCAGCACTTCGGTGACGTGCAGGACTCGGGCAAGCCGTGTGGCCTGTGTGACGTGTGCGCGCCCGAGGACTGCGTCACCCTGCGCTTCGCGGCCCCCGGCGAGGGCGAGCTGCACGCGCTGGGGCGCATTCTGGACGCGCTGCACGAGCGGGATGGGCAGGCCACGGGCCGGTTGCACCGCGAGCTCTTCGGAGAGGCCCTGCCGCGCCGCGAGTTCGAGCGGCTGGTGGGAGGCCTGGTGCGCGCGGGGCTGGCGCGGCTGAGCGAGGACTCGTTCGACAAGGACGGGCAGCGCATCACCTTCCAGCGCCTGACGCTCACCCCGGATGGCCAGCGCACCCGCGTCATCGAGCCCAACCTGGTGATGCTGCCCATGCCGCTGGAGGCCAAGGCCTCGAAGAAGCGCCGCGCCCGGCTCGCCAAGCCGGCCAGCCGGCGCACGGAGAAACCTCGCCGCTCGTGGGAGTCCCCCCAGCAGGAGCGGGGCGGCCGTCCGCGCCAGCCCGCCCTGAGGCAGGCCGCGGCCCAGGGCTCACGGAGCGCCTCGGCGGGTCTGGCCGAGGCCCGCGCCCCCGGCGCGCTCACCGTGGTCCGGGACTGGGAGGAGCCTCGCGAGCCCTGGAACGAGGAGGATGACGTGGGCGTGCGCCGTCAGCCCGAGCTGAAGCCCTCGCCCGCGTTGGTGGAGGCGCTCAAGGCGTGGCGGCTGGCCGAGGCCAAACGGCGGCGCGTGCCGGCCTTCCGCATCCTCACCGACCGGGTGCTCGGCGCCATCGCCGCCCTACGGCCCGGGGACAACGAGGCGCTCATGTCCATTCAGGGCGTGGGCCCCAAGCTCGTCGAGCGCTACGGCAGCCAGCTGCTGGCCCTCGTAGGCCGGGGCGGCGCCGTGCACTAAAGGTAGGCGCAGCGAGCGCGCATCCCAGTTCGCCGCGTCCCGCGCCTGGGAGCATGTGTCCGCCCGCAGGATAAAATATCGTCTGCAATGTATTGATTTGATTCCAAAATATCTGTACAACAGTCCCATCCTCCCCGTTCCGGTCCGCTGACTGAGTTCAAGACAGTGTTGACTGGAATCGAGACAACCCTTCGCGCGCGACTTTTTTCCAGGCGAGACGGTGCTTTGGCCGCCGGAATGTCACGCGGCTTTACAAAACCGTTCAGTCTGACTGGAGTTGTCACGCTCCAAGGGTTTGCCAGTGCTGCCTGGTAAACCCTGGATTTTTGTTCTTTCTGACAGGTGGTCCGAGACTTGCTCAGGGCACGGGGCGCGAAGGCTGCGGCTGACGTCGGTCAGGCAGCCAGCGCTCAAATCCCCCGAAGTCTTTCTGAGGAAGACGAATGCTCAAGTTCCGTTCCGTAGCGATGCTGGCGGGTGTGGCTCTGCTGGGTACCGCGTGCGGTGGCCCCGAGGAGATGGCGCAGCAGGAGCAGGCCCCCATGACGTGGGAGGAGTTCCGCGCCTCGGCCGTGAAGGCGGATGGCGACGTCTTCATCTTCGACATGGACATCGCGGTGGAGAGCGAGCAGGCGCTGCGCGACTACTACGACCACAACATCGCGGCCAACGTGGGCAAGACCCAGGACAGCCTGGCGGTCTACTACATCGGCGGCGACATCAAGTGGAGCTCCACCCAGGCGCGTAACCTCACCTACTGCGTGAGCAGCAGCAGCTTCGGCAGCCGCTACAGCACCGTGGTCAGCGCGATGAACACCGCGACGGCGGCCTGGGAGGCCACCGCCAACGTGAACTTCATCCACTCGAGCACCTACGACAGCAACTGCACCGCCAGCCAGACCGGCGTGCTGTTCGACGTGCGCCAGACGAGCGACACCAGCTACCTGGCCCGCGCCTTCTTCCCCAACACCAGCCGCTCGGGCCGCAACGTGCTGATCAGCACCAGCGCCTTCAGCCCCTCGCGCTACACGCTGGCGGGCATCCTGCGCCACGAGCTCGGCCACGCGCTGGGCTTCCGCCACGAGCACACCCGCCTGTCCTCCACCGGCTGCTACGAGGACGCCAACTGGCGCGCGCTGACCAGCTACGACGCCGCCTCCGTCATGCACTACCCCCAGTGCAACGGCTCGAACACGGGCGACCTGGTGCTCACCAGCCTGGACAAGTCCGGCGCTCGCGCGCTGTACCCGTAAGCCTGTTGAAAGCCCCCACCCCGGCTGCCTGAGTGCGCCGGGGTAGGAGTCCCGAGGCCGGAATCACCCTTCCCATGTGGGGAGAGTGGCTCCGGCCTCTGCATTTTCAGCAGAAAAATTCACCGACAGTCGCTGACGATTATCCGTACTGGAATATTGTATTAATCCGATTCCTCATTTATAAGAGTGAAAGACTTTTTCGCCGATTCTCATTCAATCCCCCGAACTCAAGAGAGTGGCGAAAAAGAGGGAGGAACACCGCAATGAAGAAGTCGACCCTGTTTGGCGCCCTGGTGATGCTGT
>DASVVJ010000303.1:0-7234 GCA_036389955.1 Myxococcaceae bacterium | reverse complement strand
ATCTGGCCGGCTGTACCCAGAACCCGCCCGGTCCGTACAACATTGGTACCGCCGAGCTGGTGGTGACGCTGACGTGCACGGACTCGCAAAGCCAGTCGGCGACGTGCACCGGCAAGGTGACCATGACGGACGGCGTGGTGCCAACCATCACCCTGGTCGGCCCAGCCACACAGGTGCTGGAGTGCCGTTCGGTCTACACGGATCCGGGTGCTACCGCGAGCGACCTGTGCTCGGGTGACATGTCCTCCTCCATCGTAAAGACAGGCGCGGTGAACCCGGGCATGCCTGGCAGCTACTCCGTGAGCTACGGCGTGACGGACACTTCGGGCAACGCGAGTTCCGCAGTCCGGAACGTGCTGGTCCAGGACACCAGCGCTCCATACCTGTCCCTCAATGGGCCTAACCCGATGCCCCTCGAGTGTGCCACCGGCACCTTCAATGATCCTAGCGCATCGGCATGGGACGACTGCGATGGAGGACTGTCCAACTCGGTCTCCATTGAGTTCACGAACCTCAATATCAACTTAGTTGGTGACTTCATCGTCCGCTATCAGGTCCAAGACAGCTCAGGCAATATGAGCCATATCACGCGTAATGTGCAGGTGACCGATACAACGCCCCCTGTCATCACTGTTCTGTCCGGAGATGAAACGGTCGAGTGCGGCACCCAGCCAAGCCTGGGCGTCGTTGCCGACGATGCCTGCTTTGGCTCAATGACAGTGGTGGCCAATCCATCCACGGTGCCAAGTGAGCCAGGTGAATACGATGTGACGTATTCGGCCAGGGATCATTTCGGCAACTGGGCAGAGGAGGTGACCCGCCACATCACGGTAGTGGACTCCACACCGCCTGAGCTCAGCATCGTGAGTCAGAACGTGTACTACCAGTGCACGGGCTACGCGGTTGGCAACATCTGGGAGGCGCCAGCCGTCACTGCCACGGACCAATGCCAGGGTGCCCTCCGCGTCCAGCCATTCAACACCGGGGATGATGACGAGGACGGCATGCCGGGCTCCATCGATCCGGACGACTTTGGCCCAGGGCCGGACACCCGCGCTGAGGGACAGGCTCTCGTACGGTACCGGGCAGAGGATGCCAGTGGGAACGCTCAGGAGGCGGCGCTTTCGGTCTACGTGTGGGACACCTTGAAGCCGGTGACAGGGCTCAACCCTGACCATGATGGAGGCGATCCTGCCTACGAGCAGATCGAGTGCTTTCTGTCTCGCCCACCGCCGTTCCCGGCGGATCCGAATCCCTACTGGGACCCGGGCGCTTGGGCCGAGGACCAGTGCGACGGCGACCTGAACCCCACGGTGATGTCGTTTGGAGAGGTGAACAAGCAGGTTCCCGACCTATACACGCTGTCATACCAGGTGCGTGATGGCGCTTTTAACTGGGCTGACTCTGTAACCCGTTACGTGGAAGTGATCGACAGTCAGCCACCGCGGGTCACTCTCAACGGGGACAACACCCTGTTCCTCGAGTGCTCCAGTGCTCCGTACGAGGATCCAGGTGTCACAGCCATTGACCAGTGTGACGAGCAGGTCCACGTCGAAGACACCACTGCCACTGTCAACCCAAACGTCCCCGGCTGGTACCGCGTCGATTACCGCGTGTCCGACTCGAGCGGGAACATGTTCCAAGACGGTCGCAGTGTCATCGTGCAGGACACCCAGCCCCCCACGTTGAGAACTCTGGGAGGAGCGCTGAGCGTGGCCTGCGGCGATCCGCTACCCCTGGATGTGATCGCCACGGATGCCTGCGAAGGCGACCTCTCCAGCCAGGTGCAGTTCGTGGCTCCAGACCTCACTCCACCCGGTACCTATTCGGTGCGCTACCAGGTGAGCGACTCCGCGGGCAACACGGCGATGTCCGGCCCGCGCAGCATCACCGTCCTGGACCCGAGCCAGCGGATGCTCGTCCCCACCGGCTCCGCCGAGCTGACCCTGGAGTGCAACGTGGACAGCTATGCCGAGCCTGGCGCGCATGCGTGGGAGGGGTGCGGCTCTCCGTTGCCGTTGCGCACGTACAACTCGGGACAGGACGCCTATGGGCCCGGGCCCGACACCTCGAAGGAAGGCACGTACTATGTCGAGTACCTTGCCAGGAACGAGAAGTGGCACGTGCTCAGGGCCCTGCGAGCCGTGAGCGTGGTGGACCGCAGGCCCCCCGTCCTGACGCTTCAGGGTCCGGCCCACGTCACCCTCCCCTGCGGCAGCGCCTGGGTCGATCCCGGGGTGGAGGCCCTGGACACCTGCTACGGAGATCTGCGCTCCTCTGTGGTGCGCACGGGAGAGGTGAATGAGCAGGCTGGCGGCGTGTACACGCTGCGCTACGAGGTGAAAGACGGCGCTGGCCTCAGCGCTCCAGAGGTGGTGCGCACCGTGGAGATCACCGGCTGCACTCCCGTGAGCAGCGCCGCGCTCACCTCACGGTGAGTACACCTCGGTGCCGGGAGGAGCAGAGCCGCTGGCTCCTCCCGTGATCAACACCTTGCCCGAAGAGAGCAACGTGGCACGGTGGAACACCCGAGAGCCCGTGCCCATGCTGGCGGTCGTGAACCAGGTGCCCGTGGCCGGCGTGTACACCTCCGCGCTGGAGAGGTAGGTGCCGTTTGGACCACCGCCCGCCGCTACCAGCACCTTGCCCGAATCCAACAACGTGGCGGTGTGCCAGGCCCGTGGCGTGGCCAGCGAGCCCACGGAGATCCAGGCGCTCGTGGCGAGATCGTACACCTCCGCGCTCGAAAGCAGCCCCGTGGCGCCAGTGCCCCCCGCGATCAGCACCTTGCCTGAGAGCAGCAAGGTCTCCGTGTGCCCCTCACGTGCCGTGGACAGTGTGCCAGCGGGGCTCCAGGTGCCCGTGACGGGCTCATACAGCTCAGCACTGGCAAGCGTGCCCTGGGCTCCCGTTCCACCCACCACCAGCACCTGGCCCGAGGGCAGCAGGGTCGCGGTGTGCGCTGAGCGCGGTGTGGCCATGCTCCCGGTGAGACTCCAGGTGCCCGTCGCCGGGTCATATACCTCGGCGCTGGCGAGCGGTCCCTGGACTCCCGCTCCGCCCACGACCAGCACCTTGCCCGAGGACAGCAACGTGGCGCTGTGCCCTACCCGCATCGTGGCCATGCCCCCCGTGAGGCTCCAGGTGTCCGTTGCCGGCTCAAAGAGCTCCGCTCGGGTGAGCACAATCCCAGGGCCCGGGCCCATGCCACCCGCGATCAGGACCTGGCCCGAGTCCAGCCGTGTCGCCGTGTGGTGGAACCGGGCCGTGACCATGTTCCCGGCGGGTACCCAGACGCCTGTGCCCGGATCGTACCTCTCCGCGCTAGAGCGGCTGCCCGTGCCCAGGCCCCCGGTGACGAGCACCTGGCCCGTGCGAAGCAGCGTGGCGCTGTGCTCCGAGCGGCTCTCGGCCAGCGCTCCCGTGCCGGCCCACACTCCCGTGTTGGGGCCATAGGCCTCGACGCTGGAGAGCTGGCCCTCCGCGCCCAGCCCCGCCATCACCAGCACCAGGCCCGAGGGAAGCAGGGTCACCGTGTGCCGGGAGCGCGGTGTCACCAGGGCGCTGGTGGTGAACCACAAGCCGGTGTCCGGATCAAAGAGCTCTGAGCTGGCCAAAGGCCCCCCGGAGCCCTCACCCGCGGTGACCAGTACTTTGCCAGAGGTGAGCAGCACTGCCGTGTGCAGCCCACGCGACGAGGACAAGCGCTCCACGACGGACCAAGTCTTCGACACCGGATCATACAGCTCCGCGCTGTCCAGCGGCCCCTCGCTGTTGAAGCCGCCCGTCACCAGCACCTTGCCCGAAGGCAGCAGCGTGGCCGAGTGATGAAAGCGGGCGGCCTTCAGCGGGCTGACGTAGGACCATTTCCCGGTGACGGGGTTGTACAGCTCCGTGCTGTCGAGCGGGGCGCTCGCGGCGGACACGCTCCTGGCTCGCGCCCCCCTGCTGGAGCCGGAGACGCCCACATCTGTCCCGCCGGTGACGAGCACCTCGCCGGTGGGCAGCAGCGTGGCTGTGTGGCCCGCGCGAGCCTCGTTCATGTTCCCAGTGGCAGACCAGACGCTGGTGACCGGGTCATACACCTCGGAAGCAGTGAGACGCTCGCCCTTGGGACCAAAGCCCCCCGCCAGCAGCACTTTGCCCCCATTCATCGGCGTGGCGGTGTGTTGAAACCGCGGGGTGCTCATGGAGCTGGTAGCCGCCCAGCTGCCATGCTCTGGCAGGAAGAGTTCCGCGCTGGAGAGCGCGCCCGTCTCGTTGGTGCCTCCCGCGACGAGCACCCTGCCATCCGGTAGCAGCGAGGCGGTGTGCAGCGCGCGAGCCGTGCTCATCGCCTTCGTCTCAGCCCACCGGCCGGAGCCGTGCTCATAGAGTTCCGCGTTGGGCAGCGAGACATGCCCGACACTGCCGCCGGCCACCAGTACGTTCCCTGTCGTCAGCAGCGTGGCGGTGTGCTCCGCGCGCTCCACGGGCATGCCGTTGACGTCCCTCCACGGCGGGCAGCGCACGACTTGCGTGATGCTGAAGGCCTGGGAGGCCACGGCGTCGAGCGAGTTGCGCACCTGGGCCGTGATGACCGGAACGGACTCCGCTTCAGGAATGCACGGAGGAAGGGCCCAGGTCCCCTGACTTCCGGTGGGGGTGCTGTGGGGATCCTTCACCGCCTTGAAGTCTCCCTCCACCCACAAGAACTTGAGAGCCCCTCCCTGAGGATCCCTCGCTTCCACTTGGAGGGTGATGGTACTGGCCGCCAGATCCAGGTCCTGGCTGTGCCGATCGATGATCGGTGCACACCCCCCCGAGCTCTCACACTTCTCGCTCACCGTCTTCTTGAAGTCGATGCAGCCCCACGCCCAGCTCAGCACCAGGCCCCACAGCAGCATGGGCCAGTGGATTGCCCTCATGGCCACCTCCCCTGAACGAGAACGGACGTGCCGCTCGTCCCCACGGTGATGGGAGCCCCGGGCTTGCGCACCCAGTGCATCCCGGCGGCCACCCCCAGCCCCACGAGCCCCGTCCCCAGGAGGCCGAAGCCCACGCGCTGGTACCTCTCTCCACGCGAGGAGTACCTCTCCAGATCCCGGGACGTCTCCTTGCTGGGATCAAAGGTCTCTATCCGCCACTTCTCTTGCTTCGAGAGGGCCAGGAACACCGTGCCCGACGCAAGCACCCCACCCGAGACAATGGGGAGCAGGAATGTGGCCCGTAGGGGCTTGCCTCCCTTGACGAGCCCCTTGCCGCGCGGCTTCTCGTGGAACGTCAACCCACTGGCCACCTCAACCTGCTCGCCCGCCCTCACGTCGACGCGGGCGACGCGAAGCAGTTCCTCGCCGAGCTCGCACTTGAGGATGTAGGAGCCCGGAGGTAGCGGCACGGGGCTTCGGGCCTGCCCCGCGGGAATCTCCGCGAGCAAGCGTGTCTCGAAGCGATCAGCGAGGAAGCAGCGAGAGCGGCCTGGAGGAAACAGCAGCACCGCCTCGGAGCCCTGTTGCGAGGTGAGGGAGAGCTCCTCGTAGCCTGAGAGCTCGATCTTGGCTCCCGCATGCTGTGGCCCCGCCGGGGTATCAGCCGTGGCAGCTGCGGTCCTCTCCCGGGCGTACAGGTAGACCTCGCTCAGGGTGACTTTGAGGTCCCCATTGGCGTCCGCGAGCCCGAACAGGCCGCTCACCAGGTGATGGGTGAAGTACGAGCCGGCGAGCTCTCGAGACTCCTGGGAGGGCTCGTTCGCGGTGGAAGACACGAGCAGGGCCAAGCCACGAACAGCCAGCTCCTCCTTTTGCGCCACATCGAAGCCACGGGCTACCGACCGGACTCCCTTGAGCAGGGCCCCACTCTGGCAGGCATCAATGATGCCTAGCTTCTGGGTGGCGGGCACCTGACGCAGGGAAGCCAGCAGTTCCTTGAAGGAGAACGCGGGATGCCCTTGCAGATGCAGGTGCTCGCTGTCGGCGTGCCCTGAGTAATAGAAGACGAAGAGCGTCTCCTCGTGAGAGGGGCCGCTGAACCTGCGCTTCATGTCCTCGAGCCGCGCGCGGAGTTCACCGGCCCCGGGATCCTCCAGGAGGACGATGTCTTCCTCGGCGAAGCCCCCTCTTTGCACGAGCACGTCGCGAAGCTTGTGCGCGTCCTTCCGGGCGAAGCTCAGCTTCGGCTCGTCCCAGCCCTCATTGGCTCCTACGAGCAGCGCGCTGCGCTTCGCGGCGGACGCGGGTGCTGGCCACAGAACCACGAGCAGGACGAAGAATCCTGTCACTCCAACTCGCATGTCCCCTCATGGGTTACACTACCCAGGGGATTCTATGGGCAATCCGCGCCACGCACAACCTGCTACGTAGGCCCTACTCGAAGACCACAGTCTTGTGCCCGTAGGCGATGATGCGGTCCTCGAGGTGGCAGCGCACCGCCTCGGCCAGCACCACGCGCTCCAGGTCGCGCCCCTTGCGCTCCATGTCCTTCACCGTGTCGCGGTGCGACACCCGGGTGACGCCCTGGGCGATGATCGGTCCCTCGTCGAGCTGCTCGGTGACGTAGTGGCTGGTGGCGCCCACCAGCTTCACGCCCTTGCGGAACGCCTGGCGGTAGGGCTCCGCGCCCGCGAACGCCGGCAGGAAGCTGTGGTGGATGTTGATGACCCGGTTCGGGTACGCCGCCACGAACGCCCCGGTGAGGATCTGCATGTACCGGGCGAGGATCACCAGGTCCACCCGCTCCTCGGCCAGCCGCGCCAGGATGCGCTTCTCCTGCTCCGCCTTGTTGCCCGCGATGGGCTCGTGGACGAACGTGTAGCCCCGGCGCGTCAGCTCCGGCCCCAGGTCCGGGTGGTTCGAGATGATGACCGGCACGTCACACTGGATCTCCCCGTTCCGGTGCCGGTCCAGGATGTCAAAGCCACAGTGGGCATGCTTCGAGATGAGCACCCCCACCCGCAGCCGCTCGGACAGCACCCGCAGCGAGTACTGCATCCCCAGAGCGTCCAGGCTCTTCGTCAGCTCGGCGCGCACGCGCTCCCAGTTCTCGGGCACGGGGAACTCGATGCGCTGGAAGAAGAGGTTGGCCTCCGCGTCCAGGTGCTGGTCTGCGTCATGAATGTTGAGGCCCAGCTTGAACAGCAGCCCGGAGACTTCCGACACGAGTCCGGGCCGGTCCGGACAGGTGACGCGGATGACGGCATGGTGGTTCGAGGTCATTGGAATCGCAACTAGCACGCCTGGGAGTTGATCTCGCGTTCAGA
>DASVVJ010000302.1:0-14867 GCA_036389955.1 Myxococcaceae bacterium | reverse complement strand
ATCCCCTCGTCCTCGATGAAGGGGACCTTGCCCTTGGGCGCCCGGCGGAAGTCCGCCAGCTGCGCTTTGTACGGCACGCCGGCCATCTTCAGGTAGCACTCCAGCTTGAAGCAGAACGGACTCAAGCTGCTGACGCCAAACGCGCCGGGGGGTTGATGCAGGGTGAGCATGTGTCTTCTCCCGTGACTCAGCCTTGAGCCACTTCGCGCAGCGAAGCCTCGACGCCGTGGAGCAGTTCGTCCAGCGCGGCGTCTGGGATGTTGAGCGCGGGGGCGATGTACACCGTGTCTCCCAGCGGCCGCAGGTACAGCCCGCGCCGCCTGGCCGCCTCGTACACGCGCCAGCCGCCGTTGGCCAGGTACCCGCCGCCTCCCAGGTCCACCGCACCCACCATGCCGATGGCTCGCGGCCTCACCAGCCCTGGCACCGTCTGCGCCATCCGCTCGAAGGCCGCCTTGATTTGCGGCGCCTTGCGCGCCACCTGCCCCAGCACGTCCTCGTCCCGGTACACCGCCAGCACCTCGCGCGCCACCGCCGCGCCCAGCGGGTTACCGCAGTACGAGTGCCCGTAGTACAGCGCCCGATCCTTCGCGCCCAGGAAGCCCGAGAACAGCCGCTCCGTGGCCAGCGTCGCGCTGAAGGGCAGCAGCCCGCCGCTCAGCGCCTTGGCCAGGCACAGCAGGTCCGGCACCACCTCCGCCAGGTCGCACGCGAAGCGCGCCCCCGTGCGCCCCAGCCCGGTGAACACCTCGTCCGCGATGAGGAAGGTGTCCACCGCCCGCGTCGCCTCGCGCACCGCGCGCACGAACCCCGGCGCGTACACCTGCATGCCTGCCGCACCCTGCACCACCGGCTCGAGGATGACGCCCGCCACCGTGTCCCCCTCCTCGCGCAGCACCCGCTCCACCTGCGCGAAGGCCCGCTCCCAGCCGCCCTCCTCCGCCGGCGAGGGCACGTGCACCACGTCGAACAGCAGCGGCCCGAACACCTCGCGGAACAGCGGCACCCCGCCCACGCTCGTCGCTCCCACCGTCTCGCCATGAAACGCGCCGGACAACGTCACGAAGCGCGTGCGCGCCGGGCGGCCGTTCTGCGCCCAGTACTGCGCCGCCATCTTGATGGCCACCTCCACCGCCGTGCTGCCATTGTCCGAGTAGAAGACGCGGCTCAGCCGCTGCTCGGCGGGCAGCTCGGGCCGCCCGGCTCCCGGCGCCAGCGCCACCAGCTCCGCGCCCAGCCGCGCCGCTGGCTCGTGGGTGATGCCCGCCAGCGCCGTGTGCGCCAGCGTCGAGGCCTGCTCCACCAGCGCCCTCACCAGCCGGGGGTGCCGGTGCCCCAGCGTGGACACCCACCACGAGCCGTTCGCGTCCAGGTACCGCCGCTCATCCGCGTCGTACAGGTACGGCCCCTCCGCCCGAACCACCACCAGCGGATCCGTCTGGGCGATGTAGGTCTCCATCGCCGTGTACGGGTGCCACACGTGCTGCTTGTCCAGCTTGATGATCTCCGCTCGCTCCACGCGCTTGCTCCTTCAGCAGCACGGCACTCCGGAACAGGTCGCGAAAGACCCGCCTGGACGGTGCTCTGAATGGTCTCCAACAAGAGGGCTGCGAGCCTACCTCTTCGGTGGATTCGCGGCTGTCATCTCCTCATGAAATAATGCAGCCTGCCTCAACAGGAGCATGAGCCCCGTATGATCCCGTCGAACCCCCTGAGGGCGCCCTCCTCCCCTGGTGGCCGAGCGCTGACCGAGTATGACCGGCGCATGCCGCACGCCGGACCGGACGATACGGTGCGGGGACTGTTCTTCAACGGCGTGTTCAGCACGGTGACCGCCGTGGGCGGTGAGCAGGCGCTGCGCCAGTGCCACCTGTTGCTGGATGACCCGATGTTCCACCGGCGCTTCGTGGACTTCTCCAGCTACCCGGTGCGGGACTTTCTGCGGCTGGCCTCCGCGGCCGTGGCGGTGCTCGCGCCCCAGATGGGCGGGATGCCACAGGTCCATCAGCGCATTGGCGAGCAGGCCATCGACGACTTCTTCCGGTCCATGGCGGGCCGGACCCTGCTGCTGCTGTCGGGCAACTCGCCGCAGCGCATCCTGGGCCACCTGCCCTCGGGCTACAGCACGGCGGTGAGCTACGGCAAGCGCACGGTAACGATGCTGGGGGACACCGCCGCCCGCATCACCTACCAGGACGACCTGATGCCGCCCCTGCACAACGAGGGCGTGCTGCTGGGCATCCTTCGCGCGGTCAACGCCAAGAACCCCCAGGTGCGCTCAACGCCCCGGGGACTGCTGGACTGCGAGTACACGCTGTCCTGGGAGGCATAACTGCTCGCTCTGCTGGCTCGCCTTCTCCGGCGAAAGCAGCGCGAGCGCAATGCACGCGTTAGAACTGGCTCCGTGCTCGAACCTTCTCTCCGCGTTCAGGTGCTGGACTCCATCACCAACGTACCCGCCGCGCAGTGGGACGCACTGGCGGGCCCCACCGCGCCGCCCTTCGTGCGCCACGCCTGGCTGGCGGCCATGGAAGAGAGCGGCAGCGCCCAGGAGGACACCGGCTGGGCACCTCACCACCTGACGCTCTGGCGCGGAGAGCGCCTGGTCGCCGCCTCGCCCGGCTACCTGAAGTACCACAGCATGGGCGAGTACATTTACGACTTCTCCTGGGCCCAGGCCGCCTCGCGCATGGGCCTGGAGTACTACCCGAAGCTGCTCATCGGCGCGCCGCTCTCCCCAGCCACCGCGCCGCGCTTCCTCATTGCTCCGGGCGAGGACGTGAAGCAGGCGCGCCACGCCCTGCTGGAGGCCGCGCTCGAGAGCGCCCGCGAGGAGGGCTGCTCCTCGGTGCACGTGCTCTACCCCATTGAGGAGGAGGCGGACTTCCTCGAGGGCCAGGGCCTGGCGCGGCGGATGACGCTCCAGTTCCACTGGAAGAACCCGGGCTACCGCACCTACGACGACTACCTGGCGCGCTTCTCCTCCAAGCGGCGGCACCAGCTGCGGCGCGAGCGCGGAGCCGCGGCCGAGCAGGGCATCACCCTGCGCACGGTGCCGGGCACGCAGTTCGGCCCCGAGCACGCCCAGCGCGCGCACGACTTCTACGCGGCCACGTGTGAGCGCTTCGCGTGGGGCCAGGTGCAGCTCACACCGGACTTCTTCGCCCGCGCCTTCCGCGCCCTGCCCGAGTCCGTGGAGCTGGTGGAGGCGGTGCGAGGCGGCAAGGTGATCGCCGGGGCCTTCAACCTGGTGACGCCGGAGCGGATGTACGGCCGCTACTGGGGCTGCTTCGAGGAGCACCCCTTCCTGCACTTCAACGTGTGCCTGTACCACTCGGTGGACGAGAACATCCGCGCGGGCCGCAAGGTGTTCGAGCCGGGCGCGGGCGGTGAGCACAAAGTCGCCCGGGGCTTCGAGCCCACCGCAGTGCACAGCGCGCACTACTTCTTCGACGCGCGGCTGGACCGCACCATCCGCGACTTCCTGCGCCGCGAGAAGGCGCACCTGGCCCCCGCGGTGGCCGAGGCCGAGCGCCTGGCAGGCTTGAAGCCCTGGCCGCTGGCCGAGAGCCCCTCTCCCTGACCGCCAATCCCGGGAAAAGCGGCCAGTGTGTGAAGAGTCACCCACATCTGGGCCCCTGGGGCATTCCGGGAGTTGTGAAACCGGCCCGGACCTTTAGAGTCGAGCTCATGAAAGTGCCCGAGACAGAAGAAGACTTCGTCCTATGGTACGAGGACAGCTGGGCTGACCGCGACGAGGTGGAGTACCCGAAGCTCTTCGGCGCCATCAGCGACGAGGTCTTCACCCTGGAGCAGACCGACGCCCTGCAGGCGTGGATGGAGAGCGATCTCGCCCAGGTGCAGGAGATTGATCCCAACTGGCTGCCGGTGGGCGTGCGCGTCGCGCCCCCCAGCGAGCAGTTCCCCTACTGGTCCTATGTGACGAGCGGCCTGTCCAACCCGTTCACGCTGGTGCCCGGCGCGGAGGTGGACCCGGAGGGGCCCAGCGGCATCGGCTACGAGATGGTCATCCACACGCCCGAGGAGGCGCAGTGGCCGGTGCTCCGGCTGCTGGACATGATGGCCTACAACCTGGTGTGCCTGCGCGCCTTCGACCTGGGCCACCGCTACCCGGTGGAAGGCTCGCTCACCGGCGGCGAGTCGAAGCTCAATGGCTTCGTGTTCACCCGGGATCCCTCACGGCCCGCCGAGTTCGTGCTGCCCTCGGGCAAGGTGCGGCTGCTCACCCTGGTGGGCGCCACCCGCAACGAGATGGCGTTCAGCCGCTCCAACGGCATGGACAAGCTGATGGCCAAGCTCGTCGAGGCGGGCACCGGCTACATCACTCACCCCGAGCGTGAAGAGGTGAAGCTGTAGCCGGCGGTTCCGGACGCGGGGACCGCTGTCAGGCCAGCCGGCCGAACACGCGGCCCCGCATGTCCACGCCCACGCCGTAGCGGCCGGCGATGTCCGCGTGCTGGCTCACGTCCAGCTTCTGCTGCGACCAGGACTTGCCGCCGTCCTCGCTCACGTGCACCACCGGCTCCACGCCCTTGCTGGGGTCCGCGTTGCGCGTCAGCACCCGCAGCGTGGTGCCCTCCACCGCCAGCCGCAGCGGCTCACGGCCCGCGGCCAGGGGTGCCAGCCAACGCACCTCCGCGCCCTTCCGCTCGCCCACCCGCGACTGGCCGTTCTCCACCGACACCACGTACGCGCCGTCCACGTCCACCAGCCGCGCGGAGCCAGCCGCCTCGCTCTTCCACGTGGCGCCGCCGTCCTGCGTGAGCGTGAGGCGCTTGCCGAGCACCGCCACCCCGCGCTCGGTGCGCCGCACCCGCTCCGCGTGGGGATTGCGCTCGCCGTCCAGCGGAGGCTCCGTCCAGCTCGCGCCGCCGTCCGAGGTGCGCCCCAGGTAGTAGGAGCCCAGCACCCAGACTTCGTCGCTGCTCACCGCCAGCACCTGCGAGGCGCTCGGCGCCGGCACCAGGCCGCGCAGCTTCCACGCCTTGCCACCATCGGTGGACACCAGCAGGTGGTAGTCCGAGCCCGAGCCCGACGCCTTCAGCGTCGCGCCCAGCGCCGCGCACAGGTGGCCGTGGCAGTCCAGCGCCTGAATCCAGCCCAGGCCCTCGTAGACACGCTCCAGCCCCTGCGCCGTCACCCGGTGCAGCACCGCGCGCCGCGCGCGCATCTTCTCGGGAAGCGCTCCAGCGGCGGGCTCGGTCATCGCGGCGACCAGCCCGAAGCCTTCACGGCTGACGGACACGGTCCCCGGGCGGAGACCCTCCGTCAGCTCACCCAGCTTGTCCCAGTTTTTCTCCGCCACGTGTCATCCTCTCCCTGGCGCCCGTTCGCGCCAGGAGGATGCCAGCCTGCTCACTGCCAGGGAAGGCGCACGTTGGGCAGCGGCGGCAGCGGCAGCCGGGGCAGGTCGATCTTCGGCAGCTTGAAGTTCTTGCGGAACTCGTCCAGCCCGCGGCCCAGCTCCTTCAGCGTCGCCTCGCCCATGCGCTTCAGGTCGTCCGGGCGGATGCGGCCAATCACGTCCACCACCTGGCGCATGCCGTCCTTGCCAATCAGATCGCGCAGGTCCGGCGTGGTGCCAATCTTCACCAGGTCCTGCACCGGCAGCTTCAGCAGGCCCGAGTTCACGTACGCGTCCGCGTGCGAGTCGTACGCGAAGCGCTTGAAGGCCTCGGGGTCACGCTCCAGCTGCGCGAAGGCCACCGGGTCCTCGGCGCGCTTGGACTCGATGGCGTCCTGCAGCGCCTTCAGGGTGCGGTCACGCCACGCCAGGCCCTCGGCCGACAGGTCCTTGGGGCCCAGGCTGGAGAACTTCTCCAGGTACTTCTGGCCGTAGCCCAGGTAGTAGTCCGGAGGCGTCACGCCCGGGTTGCGGCGCACGAAGTCGTCATAGCGCTGCTGGTAGTAGTCCGGGCTCGGGGTGCGAACCTCGGCCGGCTGGTTGCGAACCTGCGCGGGGCCCGCGTTGCGGCCGGCCGCCCCGGCGCTGGCGGCAGCGCGGGTGCCAGCCTCGAACCCATCCGAATTCACTCGAGAGGTGCTGCGCGTCTCGGAGCCCCGGACCGCGGGAGTCTCCTTAGAAGTAGCGGGCTTGGTGGTCTCGACTTCAGCCTGCTTCGGGCGGAACGGCCCTCCGTTTCCATTGACGCGCATGACAGTACTCCTCGAAGTGGTTCGGCCCATGCTCCAAGGGAGACGGGCGGGTGATCCTCGAATCCATTGTCGCATCACCTCGGGAGAAGTTGCCTGCGATCGGCCCGGAAAGTTTTCACGAGTGTCCGGACGCAACTCGTAACGACATTATCCGACAATGTATTCAAGGAGCCTTTCGCCATGACCAAGATCAACGACGCCATCCGCACCGTGACCGCCGACAAGAAGATCACCGCTGATGAATGGAAGAACGTTCTGAAGCCGGAGGCGGACAAGGCGCCGAAGGAGGCCAGCGCGGATGCCCGTGAAATCGCCAAGTTGTGGGCCTCGGACGCCTTTGAGGTGGACAGCACGGCGCGCCGCGGCATGCGGGACTTCCTGACTTCGCGGGGTTACGAGGTGCCGGTGTCGAAGCCGGCGGGGACGCCGGCGGCGCAGCTCGAGCAGGCGATCATCTCCAGCAACGTGACGGAGGCGGACGCGGGGTTCCAGCAGCTGGCGGACCTGGCGGGGCGGGGCAAGGCGGAGCAGACGATCGCGGTGCTGGACAGCGGCTTCGACATCAACCACCAGGGCCTGGACACCAAGCTGTGGACCAACCCGGGTGAAGTCGAAGGCGACGACATCGACAACGACAACAACGGCAAGGTGGACGACATCCACGGCTGGGACTTCGCGGCGGGCGACAGCGACGTGAACAACAGCACCGAGGCGGGCGGCCACGCCACGCACGTGACGGGCATCGCCACGGCGGGCACGGACAACATCAACTCCATCTCGCTGCGCGCCTTCTCGCCGTTCGACTCGGAGAAGATTGCCCAGGCCATTGATTACGCGGCGGCCAACGGCGCGAAGGTGATGAACATGAGCTTCCGCGTGGGCACCGAGCGGGACGTGCAGAACATCGTCGACGCGATGAAGCGCCACCCGGACGTGCTCTTCGTGAAGAGCGCGGGCAACGACGGCCGCTCGCTGGACTCTTATGATGCGGATGCCTACCTGCCCTTCCGCGAGCTGCCGAACATGGCGGTGGCGGCGGCGGCGGACCCGGACGGCAAGCTGGCGGACTACTCGAACTACGGCGCGCCGTACGCCACGCACGGGGACCGGGGCACGGACGTGGTCTCCTCGGTGCCGAGCGGCGGCTACCAGGCGATGAGCGGCACCTCGATGGCGGCCCCCGGGATTACGAACCTGGCGGCGAAGATGCTCATTCTGGACCCCGGCCTGAAGCCGGAGGACCTGAAGAAGATGATGGCGCAGACCACGAACAAGACGGACGCGTGGAAGGACACGACGGCGTCGGGCGGCCTGGTGAACGAGCAGAAGGCGTACGAGCTGGCGGCGCTCACCGGCCTGATGCGGCGTGGGGTGCCGGCGGACGCGGCGGCTCAGCAGCTGAAGCTGTCGCCCGCCTCGACGAAGGAACTGCTGCCCCTGGCCCAGGAGTACCTGAAGGCGGCCGCGGCGTAGGTCCTTGGGCCCTGACTCCATGCCAACATGGCGCACGCCCCTGCTCAAGAGACCGGCTGCCCAAGACAGGCCTCCTCGTAGTCCCATCGTTCCTGGGTGAAGCCTGATTCCAGTTCCTGCTTGAGCGCCGCCATCGAGACAGCGGGCGGCACATCCAGGGCAATCAGTCCTGGAATGTGGCTTCGCTCGCTGTCGCATCCCAGTTGGTGAAAGTGCTCAAGGATCGCTGGGACCTGAGCTTCATCGTAGACCATCAGGCGCAGCGTGCTGTGGCCCGAAGGTTGAACGACTTCCCTGAAGCACAGCAGGCCCTGCTCAGGTACGGCGGAGACGACATCTCCCAGCGCAATGCTCCGGGCAAAAAAGGGGATGTTACAGATGCGGAACAAGCCCTCTCCCATAGGGGTGGCCCAGAGGTTCTCATAGGCGGCGGGCGGGTAGTCCTCTTCTTCCTTTTCGAGAGCGACAACGACTTTGACCCAGTTGCCCTCTGGCGTGTGGCGCACGGTCCGCACTCCTGTCACGGGTCCTTATCAGCCTTCTCGAGGTTGCACTCGCGACACAGCACCTGCCCATTGTCGGGCTCTCCTGGGCCTCCCTTCGCCTTGGGAATGACGTGGTCCACATGGGCTTCATTGGCCGGTGGAGTTACCCCCTTCTCATGTTTCTTACCCGGCACGGTCTCGACACCGCAGCCTTCACAGCGGTTCTTCCCGTCATTCTTGGCAGCGTTCTTCTCCTTGACGGTCGCCTTCCCGTCCTGGTGAAGGCCTTGCCTCCACGGTTACCGCCTGAGAGCCCCCTCTCTTGCTCAAGAGCACCTGTGGTCCCTGAGGTGCCGGCCAGATCCGATAGATAAGCTTCATCGAGTCTCGCGAGGCGGAACGAATCAGCTTCGGGGCTCGCGGGTGTTGCCGCCAGGATGAACGGCAGAATCACAAGCAGAGAGAGGCAGCGCATCCAGGGAGCTTACCTCTCTTCTTCCAGGGGCTGGTGCGCACGAAGTGCCAAGCTCCCGCGAAGTGCAGGTAGAGTGCCGCCTCGGCGGTGTTACGGAGGGTGACGCATGAGCGAGGCACAGGCGCGGGACGTAGCCTTCACCGAGGTGTTCAGCGACGTGCGCAACGGCGCGGACAAGCCGGAGCAGCACGTGCTCGCCTCGCGCGAGGAGTACGAGGCCTGGTTCGAGCACTCGCGGCGGCGCTACCCACCCAACGCGGCCGAGGTGGACTTCGCGCGCGAGGTGGTGCTCGCGGTGAGCGCGGGCCGCAAGTCCACCACCGGCCACACCATCCAGGTGGTGCGCGTGGTGGACCTCTCGGCGGTGCTGGGCGCCCCCGTCACCTGCGTGCTGTACCGCGAGGCCTCCCCCAGCGCCCAGGACGGAGCGGGGGATGCGCTGACCTACCCGGTGCACATGGTGAAGGTGCCGAAGCGCGACACGCAGTTCGTGTTCGCCCGGGGCTGACACCGGCGCACTTCCGCCCTCCCCTGGCCTGGGGTTGGCTCCGTGTCGCCAGGTGCCTGTACGATAGGCATCGGTGGGTAGGCACCGTGCCTTGCGCACCGGTGCCCAGCGGATCGAGCCTTGAGCTCGCGGACTCTCGATGGGGGACGCCGTGCAACGGGTGCTGGTGCTCGAGGACGATGACGACCTGAGGCCCCTGCTGTGCGACCTGCTGGTCGGCTCGGGAGCGCAAGCGTGCGTGAGCGCCCGGTCCTTCGAGGAGATGGTGCGCCACCAGGAGCAGGTGCTCGGCTGCGGGCTGGCGCTGCTGGACGTGAACCTGGGCGGCGGCTTGCCCAGCGGGCTGGACGCGTTCCATTGGCTGAAGGCGCACCAGTTCCCCGGGCGCATCGTGTTTCTCACGGGCCATGCGCGCTCGCACCCGCTGGTGCGCCAGGCACGCGAGTTGGCGGGAGCCCAGGTGCTGTCCAAGCCGGTGGACGCCAAGGTGCTCATGGCGCTGGTGAGGGAGCCCCATGGACCCGCCGCGCGCTAGGCGTGCGCCGCTGCCCGCCACGGACGAGCAGCGGGCCCGCGCGTGGTGGGCCTGCTTCTTCGCCACCGTGCTGACGGTGCTGGGCGAGGTGGCCTACATCTTCATCGACTGGCAGGTGTTCCCGGGGGTGCTGCTGCTGCCCACGCTGCGCGCCCTGCACGTGGTGATCAGCGCAGGGATGCTGGTGCTGCTGCTGGTGCGCGGGCGGGAGATGAGCACCGGGTGGAGCGCGGGCGTCTTCAGTGCCGTGGCGCTGCCCTACCTGGTCATCTTCGCGGTGGCGGAGGTGGCGATGGCGGCCTCGGGGCGGGTGTGGCAGCCGCTGACGGGACACCGGCTGCTGATGCTGGGCATGGGGCTGCTGGCGCCCACCGGGCTGCGGCTGGGCAGTGCGCTGGTGGGCGCGTTCGCGCTGGAGGCGGTGCTGCTGTGGTACGGCCTGGGGCTGCACCTGCGCCTGGGCATGCCGTGGGAGCCCTGGGTGACCCTGGTGTGGGCGGGGGCGGCGGTGGGCATGGTGGCCTTCCGCGTGCGCACCCAGCGCATCGAGCGCCGGCTGCTGCTGGCGAGCGCCGAGGCGGAGAGCCTGGAGCGGGTGGCCCGGCTGCTGCTGGTGCTGAGGGATGGGGCGAACACGCCGCTGCAGTCGCTGGAGCTGGCCCTCACCCTGCTGCGGCAGCGCTCGCCGGACAACGCGGTGCTGCTGAACACCATGGAGCGCGCGCTCGTCCAACTGCGCACCTTGACGCAGCGCATGGCCATCGCCGATCCGCTGTTGCAGTGGGACTCGCAGGACGAGTCCTTCGACGTGGAGGAGGAGCTGCGGGTGCTGGAAGAGTCCCTCACCCGGGAACTGGAGCGGCGGCGGCAGTAAAGAAGGTGTCCCCTCTCCCTTCGGGAGAGGGCTAGGGTGAGGGTTGCCGAGCCCCCTGCCCCCATGCACCCCACGACCATCACCGCGCTGAGCGCCGAGATCCTGGACCTTCCCCTCACCGAGCCCTTCGCCATCGCCACGGGAGCGCAGCACGTGGCGCACAACGTGCTGGTGCGGCTCACGCTGGCCGACGGCACCGTGGGCCTGGGCGAGGCAGCCCCCTTCACCGCGGTGAGCGGAGAGACGCAGGCCGGAACACTGGCCGCCATCGAGTCGGTGCGTGAGCGGCTCATTGGCCAGGAGGCGCGTGCCTGGCGGCCGGTGTCCGGGTGGCTCTCGGAGGCACTGGGGAAGGCGCCCTCGGCGCGCTGTGGCCTGGAGACGGCGCTGCTGGACGCGCTGGCCCGCCACCACCGGATGCCGCTGTGGGTGTTCTTCGGCGGCGCGGGCACGGAGCTGGAGATCGACATGACGGTGACGGCGGGAGACCGGGCGCACGCCGAGTCCTCCGCGCGAGCCATCCTGGCGCGGGGCATCACCACGCTGAAGGTGAAGGTGGGGGCGCTGTCGGCCGAGCAGGACGTGGAGCGGCTGGTGGCCATCCACCAGGTGGCGCCCAAGGCGCGGCTGTTCGCCGATGCCAACGGGGGCTACACGGTGGCGCAGGCGCGCGCGTTCCTCGCGGGGCTGGAGCGGGCCGGAGTGCCGCTGTCGCTCTTCGAGCAGCCGGTGCCCGCCGAGGACCTGGCGGGGCTGGCCGAGCTCACCCGCGGCTCGCGCATTCCCATCTGCGCGGACGAGTCCGCCCGTTCGGCGGGGGATGTGCTGCGGCTCATCCGGGAGCAGGCCGCCACGGGCATCAACATCAAGACGATGAAGTGCGGCGTGGTGGAGTCCTTGATGATGTGGCACCTGGCGCGCGCCGCCGGCATGGAGCTGATGATTGGCGGCATGGTGGAGAGCACGCTGGCGATGAGCCTCTCGGCACACCTGGCCGCGGGGCTGGGCGGGTTCCACTACGCGGACCTGGACACGCCGCTGTTCATCGCCCGACACCCGTTCCGCGGTGGGTACCAGCAGCAGGGGGCCCAGGTGAGCATCGCGAGCTCCACCGCGGGGCATGGGGTGGAGCTGGCGTAGCGGGGGCGCAGGCTTCGCGGCAAAGCGCGCGCCCGTTGGTTAGGCATGGGAGACACCGTGCTGGACTCATCTGCATCTCCCCTGCGTCTTGCCCTCGTGGCCGAGGATCCCCTGGCGCGGGGTGCGCTCTCCCGTGCGCTGGCCGACCAGGGGGGCGAGGAGCTGCGGGTGGTGGCCTCGGGGACGCTCGCGGAGCTGGAGGCGGCCCGGGGAGAGCCTCCGGACGTGGTGCTGTGGGACGTGGGCCTGCGACCCAGTGACACCGAGGGGCGCCTGGAGGCACCGGAGTTGGGCGCGCCCGTGCTGGCACTGGTGGCGGACGAGGCGGCCGGGGAGCTGGCGCTTTCAGCGGGAGCCCGGGGGATGCTGTTCCGGGATGCGTCACCAGGGACGTTGCTGGCGGCGCTCCAGGCGGTGGCGCGAGGGCTGGCGGTGTTCGAGCCCTCACTATCTCCGGTGCGGCCCACGGCGCGAGCGGCGACGCCAGCGACGAGCCCGGACTCGCTCACGCCCCGGGAGCGCGAGGTGCTGGCGCTGCTGGCGGAGGGCCTGTCCAACAAGGCGATCGCGGATCGGCTGGAGATCAGCGAGCACACGGCAAAGTTCCACGTGAACGCGGTGATGGCGAAGCTGGGAGTGCAGCGGCGCACCGAGGCAGTGGTCCGTGCCGCGCGCATGGGACTGGTGACCCTGTGACGCAAGGGAGTTTCCGGATACGGCCGGCCACCGGGCGCACGCAGGTGGAGCAGGCACGGGAGCTGGTGCTGGAGTACGTGAAGGGGCTGGGCATCGACCTGGACTTCCAGGACTTCGAAGCGGAGATGCGCGAGTTTCCCAGGGACTACGCGCCTCCGGACGGGTGCCTGCTGCTGGCGGAAGACGCGCAGGGCCCCGCGGGCTGCGTAGGGCTGCGCAAGCTGGAGCCTGGCATCTGCGAGATGAAGCGGCTGTACGTCCGGGCGCGGTGCCGTGGGCAGGGGCTGGGCCAGCTGCTGGCACAGACGGTCATCGCCGAGGCCCGGAGCCTGGGTTACACGGCGATGCGGCTGGACACGCTGTCCACCATGCACCCGGCGATCCGCCTGTACCGGGAGCTCGGCTTCCAGCCCACGGCGCCCTACTACCGCAACCCGCTGGAGGGCGCGCTGTTCTTCGAACTGAAGCTCTAGCGCCTGCGAGGACCTGATGTTTGGGGGATGGATGGGGCTGTGCCGTCAACCGGCTCTGACACTACCGACGAGAGGGCTGGCTCTCGGGGCTCTCGTAGGGGAGGCAACCCGAAAAAACCTCGTGAGCCGCAAAGTCGGCCCGTAAGCAAGGGACGCTGCCTGGATTCGGCTGCTGCTGGAGGCGTGGTGTGGACAGCCTTTTGTCGAGACATCAAGGACGCCAGTGTGCGCAAGAGATGTTTCGAGGTTGGCTTGGAGAGTGAGCAGCGGCGGAGCGGGTTCTGTAACAACTTCTTCTAGGGGATGAACGCATGGCCAGCGAGTCTTTTGCGGACCGACTGGAGCACAGCACCAGGGCTTCCGGCCCCATCGTGGCCGAGCGGTTCTTCGAATCCGACGGGCGCGCGAAAGCGGTTCGGATAAGGATCAGGAAGCCTCGGCGCGATCCCAAGACGCGGGACCATTGGTGCTCCTTCGAGGTGTCCGGGGGAGGAGAGGCTCGGGGCTTCAAGGTCTGGGGAGTCGACTCGCTCCAGGCACTCCAACTCGCAATACGTGCTGCGGGAGAACTGCTCCGGGAGGAGGGGGGCGGGTTGACGTGGTGTGGAGATTCGGATCTCGGATTCCCTAAGATCTATCCCTCCTTCTTGTCCCCAACGGCACAATCCAGAATCGAGCAGCAGATTGATCGGGAGATCAAGAGGGAGCAGCGTCCCTCGCGCAAGAGACGACAGGCTTGATGAGTCGTTGCACCGGGCAACCCCAGCCCACGCGCGCGTGAAACAATGGAGCGCAGGTGGCGATAGCTCAGCAGGCGTCACCGTCTCTCTCACCAACACTCGATGGAGCTTGCAGAGCTTCCCGGATGGAAGCGGCGGGAACTGCCCTCATCAAGGCGGGTCATCGGAGGTCGGGACACGCTCAGCGTTAATGAGCAACGGGAAGTAGCAGCGATCTTCATGCTCATAATCGCCAGGTCCGCAGGGTGGCTTCCCAGAGCCCTCAATCACTACCCAACAGCCCCCCTTGATCACTACCGCGCCCCGCTTGTTGCAGGGAGGCAGCTTCTGCCCTGGGAGAGGACCATCGAGCACCTGGCGAGTGAACCCCGATCCTGAACTTGGAGGAGTTCCAGCTGGCGAAACCGAGGCCATCGCTTCGTCCCCCATGCCCCCAGTTCCTCCGTCTGGGTTCCCTGTCCCTTGCGGCGTGGTCCGGGGCGCCTCTGTGTACGCCACTCCGCGCCTGTTCACGTCGCGCGTCAGCACGATGACCAGCGTCCCGAGCACGATGAAGGCAGTGAGGCAACCGAACCGGGGCGACAGTCCTTCCTGTGCGGATGGGGCTGGCGCTGGCACTGGCTCCGGTTCCAGGTCCGGCTCCGGTTCCGAGGGCACCGTCTTCTGCGTGGGCTCCGCTGCGGAACTCTCGATCCAGATTGCATCCAGAAACGGATTGGCCTGGCGCAGCAGGCGCTCCAGCGCCTCGGCCACCTGCCTGGCGGTGCCCCGGGCTTCTGGCTCCTCCGAGAGCATCCGCATCACAAGCGCACTGAGCTCCGGGCAGACCTCGGCCACACCCCGCGGAGGCACCAGCCGCGCGGTTTCGTCAGCGGCCAAGTCTGCGCTGCTCGGTGGATAAGTGCTGGCCAGCAGCCGGTACGCGGTCACTCCCAGCGCGTACACGTCGTCATAGGGCGGAGCCACGTAGTAGTGCCCCGCCCCCATTCCCAGAGCGAACCGGAAGAACACCTGCTGAGGGCTGCGGTACTGCTCCGTGCCCGGGGGCACACCTGCGGTCAGCGGAGGCGCCCCCGGGTACCAACAGCTCCCGAAGTCCAGCAGCACCACCCGGCCGTCATCGTCCACCAGCACGTTGTCGCCCTTCACATCCCGGTGCACCCCGTGCTCGTGGGTGGCCTCCAGCGCCCGCGCCGCCTGCGCCAGTTGCCAGATGACTTGCCGCAAGGTGAGGCCGTGCTTCTCCGACCACTTGTAGAGAGGCACACCCTCCACCCACTGCATGACGAGG
>DASVVJ010000301.1:0-2849 GCA_036389955.1 Myxococcaceae bacterium | reverse complement strand
CTGGACGAGACGCTGCGCATCTACCCGCCCATCTACTCCCTCACCCGCAAGGTGGTGCAGGACGACGTGGTCTGCGGCTACCAGGTGCGCGGCGGCTCCTCGCTCTACCTGAGCCCTTACGCCACACACCGACTGCCCGAGTTCTGGCCTGACCCCGAGCGCTTCGATCCGGACCGTTTCACCCCCGAGCAGGTCGCCGCGCGGCCACGCTACGCCTACCTCCCCTTCCTCGGCGGGCCCCGGCAGTGCATTGGCAACAACTTCGCGCTGATGGAGGGCACCCTCATCCTGGCCACGCTCGCCCAGCGCCACCGCCCCCGCATGGTGGAGGGCTACACCCCCACGCCCGAGACGCTCCTCACGCTGCGCCCCAAGGGAGAGCTACCCGTCACCCTCTCCGCGCGCTGAACGTCCCGAGCAGCAGCCGGCCCCCCTTCATCAGGCCTGCGTTGGCGCTCGCCGCGCCGCGATACAGAGCGTGCGAGCATGCACCTCCGCGACAATGCTCCGGGCCATCGCGGTGGCTTCGGGACCGGCCTTCTGTGGCCTCCCCGCATCGAACGGCGGTGCGGGGTCGTACTCCATCGCCAGCTGCGCCATCTTGGCGACGGTCTCGCCCCGCAGCTGCGCGAGCAGCACCAGGCCGAAGTCGATGCCCGCGGTCACACCGCCCCCCGTGATGCGATTGCGGTCGACCACCACCCGCTCGTCGGACACTTCGACACCGAACGCCGCGAGCACGTCATACGACGACCAGTGAGTCGTCGCGCGATAGCCTTCCATCAAGCCGGCCGCCGCGAGGATGATGGAGCCCGAGCAGACCGCCGTCACGTACTTCGCCCGCCGACCCCGGTCGGCCAGGAAGCGAAGCGCCTCCTTGTCTTCCATCACATCCGCCGTGCCGAGCCCGCCCGGCACGAAGAGCACGTCCAGGTCGGACGGACACGTCTCGAGTGTCGCGGTGGGGACGATGGCAACGCCTGAATCGGAGAGAACCGGGTCGAGGGTCTTCGAAACGAGGTGCACCTTCTCGTGCACCCCCAGCGCCGTCAGGGGCCCGACGAAGTCGAGCAGCGTGACACCGGGGTAGATGAGCATGCCGATCTGCAGAGGGGGAGGAAGGTTCGTCATGGTGTGTCTCCTTGAGTCCCCTTCTGTATGGCAGCCGGCTGCATTCCGGACGAGTGGCTGGAATGACAACCTTCGCTGGTTTCTGGCCAGGCTGCTTTCCAGGGCTGGAGAACCCGGAACAGCGCCGGTGCCCTGGAGCAGGCACGTTGGCAAGAAGTGGGCGGTAGCGCAGAATCCGGCCATGCATCGCGTAGCGATTGTTGCCATCGATGGCGTAGTGCCCTCCGACCTCGCGACTCCCTGCGATGTGCTCGGAAAGGTGCGCCTCCCCGGAGGCTCTCGCGGCTACCAGATTCGAGTCTGTGGCGCCGCGAAGGAGGTCGACGCGGGCCCCTTCCACATGCGCGTCCGGTATGGGCTCGGAGAGCTCGCCAGGGCGGACACCATCATCCTGCCTGGTATCGAGGACGTGAACGTTCCCGTCCCCGAGCCTCTCGTGCGGGCCGTTCGCAAGGCGGCGGCCGCGGGGGCGCGGGTGGCGTCCGTCTGCAGCGGGGCGTTCCTGCTCGCCGCGACGGGCCTGCTCGATGGCCGGCGCGCGGCGACTCACTGGCTCGCCGCACCTGAGCTGGCTCGCCGCTACCCGCGGATCACCGTGGACCCCGAGGTGCTCTACGTGGACGAAGGCCAGGTGCTCACCTCGGCCGGAGCTGCCGCGGCATACGATCTGTGCCTACACCTCGTGCGCCGGGACTACGGCTCGGCGGTCGCCGCCGAGACGGCCCGGCTCACGGTGATGCCACTCGAGCGGGACGGCGGCCAGTCGCAATTCATCGCGCACCCTCCGCCCACACCTGAGGGCATTTCGCTGGAGTCCGTCCTCCGCTGGCTCGAGGAGAACCTCCATGAGGAACTCACGCTGCACGCGATCGCACGCCAGGCGGCCATGAGCGTCAGGACGCTCAGCCGCCGCTTCCGGGAGCAGACCGGAACCACTCCCCTTCAATGGCTGCTGAGGGCCCGCGTGCGCCGGGCCCAGCTCCTCCTCGAGACGACGAACCAGGCGGTGGAGCGCGTCGCCTCCAATGTCGGCTTCGGCTCCGCCGCCGCCTTCCGGGAGCAGTTCCGTCGTGTCGTGGCAACGAGTCCTCAATCATACCGCCGTGCATTCCGAGGCATGCTTGGCGCTCAGTCTTCCACTCTGTGAGGGAGAAACACTGCCTGTCACCCTCTGCGCGCGCTGAAGCCCTCCTCTGATCCTTGGCGACAAAGTGCTGGGCCCTCTGCCCTTTGCCCACCCGGATGCGCGTATGGCGGGCCCAGCGGCACCACGGTGCAGTTCTTCCGGGTATGGCGAGCCTTGGATCGCGGCTTCACGGAACGCAGGGCGTGGCTTTCATGAGCCTTCGCGCTGCTCTCCCCGAATGCCGTAGATGAGCTGTTCCAGCGGATCTGGGTCCTTCCGCCGGAAATCGACCCTGTGCATTGCATCGAGAAAAGGCGGGAGTGACGGGACTCGCTTGCACTCAGCCAATACCGTAGGGATGACGGAGATCCCTCGCTTCCGGATCTCCCGAATGGCGGCATGCTGTTCGGCCTCTTGCCAGAAGGTCAGTCCCTTCTTCCCGATAAAGACGGCCACAGCGCGGGCTGTCTGCAGCTGTGTCTCCAACTGCTTCTGCCAGGAACGCCCTGGCTGCTGATCCCGGTAGTCGATCCAGGTGGTGAGGCCACGAGCCTCCAGTTGGTCCACAATCCGCCTGACCTCTTCGCGGTTG
>DASVVJ010000300.1:0-23422 GCA_036389955.1 Myxococcaceae bacterium | reverse complement strand
GAGCACGCTGTTCGAGTTGTAGCGGTAGTTGTAGTCGTACCCGCCCATCAGATAGCCGCTCGACTGACCCCAGATGAAGAAGAGCGAGAGCAGGCACAGCCCGGAGCCGAGCACCAGATAGCGGCGGTACCCGTGCCAGGCTTGCTTGAAGTCGAGGAAGCGGCCGAAGCTGTCCGGCGCGAGGATGGCCTTGCGGTACTGGTCATAGCCGAGCAGCACCGCCGCGCTCAGCCACAACAGCGGCACCAGCCCGAGCCCCAGCAGCTGGAACGCCTGCAGCGCCACGAGCGCCGCGAACACCGGCGGGATGAGCGGGTTGAGCAGCACGGCGGGGAGCTTCACCTCCGGGAGCTTCACGCCGCCCGCGCGCAGCTCCAGGAAAGCGGTGAGCGCGCCGCCCAGGAGCATCACCAGCGACCAGCCCAGGCCGATGCCGTAGAACATCGGCAGCAGGCTGAGCAGGATCGCCACGGCCATGAGGCCCAGCCCCGCGATGCTCACCGAGCGTCCCGGGATGCGGCTCAGGAGCTTCGGATCGTTCACCGTCTGCTCGAAGCGCGCGCCGACCTGCGCGCCCACCTGGGCCGCGACCTGGGCCGCCTGTGAGCCCACCTTCGCCGCGGTCTGTGCGGCCTGCTCCACCGTCTCCCGCGCGGTCTCCTTGAAGGAAGGTGCGGTGGCGGCTCCGCAGGTGGAGCAGAAGGCAGGAGTGGGAGACGGCAGGGACGACCCACAGCTGGGGCAGTGCAAGAGGACTCTCCGGGACAGGGCAATTTCTCGGGGCTTCAGAACTCGGCGAACAGATCGACGACCGATTGTGCCAAGAGCTCCTGCTGGTCAGGGTCGAGCGTATTGGCGGATGCGACCACGTCCATCACTCCGGGTGACGAGCGGCTATAGAAGAGCCTCAGGAGATTCCTCTGGAGCTCGCGCCCCACGGCCCCAGCCTCCTGCAATGCTTCAAGAATGACCTTGGGCTTCACCAGTTGCACGTAAGTGAAGATGTCGAAACTGTCCTTGGTCTTTTCCGGGCGGATCTCGAGCTTCGCTCGCGTCTTCATGGCGAGAAAGCCCACGGGATCAGGGATCGCAATCCGCAACCGGGCATTCCCGATGGGCACGTCGACGGCCTTCGATCTCTGCAGGACCAGCTCTGCTTCCCGGAGAGGTGTCATGGGCGTCGGGAGGTCGCTGAGATCGACTCCTTCTGGTGCGAAGAGATCAATGAGAATGAAGGTCTTGCCAAGCGGCTTGGACCAGCTGGTCTGGCGTGCACGCTGATAGCCCCGTGCCGTGAGGACGTCCGTCAGCCGGTGTGCCATGAACTCATGACCGTCCAGGTTGAAGAGCAGGTCGGGCTCGAAGGTGAACCCCCTTTGCACCACCTCACCCGTGCTTGTCTCGGCGGCAATGACCCCGGAGCCCCCTCTTTGCCGGGACTCCAAGGCGAGTACCTGCCCGCCGATGAGCACGACACGGGAGGAGAGATCCCCCAGGTCGAGCATCAACTCGCGCAGCTCGCTCAAGACGGCCTCGAACTGCTGCAGCTCCTCATCCATGAAGCTCACGGCTCCGGCAAGAGCGGGAGCGCCTTGATGTAGTGCTCCAGCAGTACCTCTGCCTGCTCCTTGCCACGCCCACCGTTGAGATGGAAGTCGACGGTGAGCTGAGGCAGGGCGACGCTTGGGCCGTGAGGCAAGTACCGGGGGGTGAAGTAGACGCCTCCGGCCTCCGTGTCCGCCGCTGCCTCTGGACGTATCACCAAGAAGTTATGCGGGGTGATGCGGCGCAGACCAAAGGCTTGGACAACAGGTTCTATCGAACCACTGAGGTACAGGCCGTGAGGCAGTCCCGAAGCAAAGCGCTCCTCGGGATGCAGTCCGCTGGCCAGAGTGAAGATTGACCGGATTCCCTGCGCCGCTAGAGCGGAGAAACCTCTCTGCAGTGCCTCAAGCGTCGTGGCGGGGGCATTGAAACCATCAACCACCGCCGCGGTCTTCTGGCCACTGTCGAGCCAGGCCCGCAGCAGCCCGGCCGGATCTCTCAGCCGGAAGCCGGACTTTCTGGAGGAGCGGTGCAGATACCCAGCCTGCTCCAGTTGAGCGACGACGCTGTGTGCGTAGCCGTAGCCTGTCTGAGTCCGATCCTCCAACTGGCGCACGGTCCACCTCTCGCCGGGAGTGCCCAGAAGGACGCGAACGAGGCGGCCTCCCTTGCCGTGGAATACGGGCGACCTGGGAGCCCGCCGGAACGGTCCTTGCCCGTGGACGCGGATGAAGGCAGTTCCATGCCGCAGCAGGATCGTGCCTCGAAGATCAACCAACCCCATGTCCTCCCGATCGCAGGCTTCGATGAGCCCCTTGCTCGCGACATCGGTGGCAATCATCAAGGCGCGGGATTCCGGCAGGCTCCGTCCCACGGACGTCCGGAGCCTCCACTCTTCGGCCAGGCGTTGCATCCGTTCCCGCAGGCGCGAGATGTCCGCCGGAAACAGGGGCGCCCGGTAGGCCAGCAGCGCCGGCACCTGACCCTGCGGAAGCTGGACCTGCACCAGATCGTAGACGGCTTGGCCTCCGGGTCCTCGCTGAGGCACGACGAGCGAGTCCTGGCGGCGGAGTTCAATCCCCCGAGGCAGCGGAAGCGGGGCCCGCCAGAACGATTCCGGAAGCGAGGTAGACACCATCGTCCTCAATTCTGTCGATATATGGCGAAAACCCCAAAAAATCGCTCCGTTTTTGAGGCAGCGGAGAACTATCGACAAAATTGAGCGAGTCCTTAGGCCCCTTGAAATGGGGAGTGCAAAATTGCGCTCAATTTTGTCGATATATGGCGGAGACCCCAAAAAATTGCCCCGTTTTTGAGGCATCGAGGGATTATCGACAAAA
Organism: Myxococcaceae bacterium; assembly: GCA_036389955.1. Lineage (GTDB taxonomy): Bacteria > Myxococcota > Myxococcia > Myxococcales > Myxococcaceae > DATHBR01. The sequence goes on along the minus strand of DASVVJ010000300.1, from coordinate 20,537 downwards.
TTGAGCGAACTTCGCAGAGTTCACGAACCAGTGTTGGGCAAGCGGCCAGGCGTGGCCGAGCCGGGGTGCAATGGATCGGACCCCCCATTCGTAGGAAAGGGCATGAACGCTACGGGTCTTCGCGGAATGGGGTCCCGGTTTTTCCGGTACCTGCGAGATGGACGTGTCCCCACCTGGAAGAAGCTCGCCGGGTTGCTGGCGGTGCTCTACTTCCTGTCTCCGGTGGATGCGATTCCGGACTTCCTGCCCATCCTCGGCTGGCTGGATGACCTCGGCGTGCTGTCCGCCGCGGCCTTCTACATGGTCCGCCAGGTGAAGCAGTACCAGTCGGAGCCCACCCTGGACGGGCTGCCGAGGGACCTGGACGGCCGTCCCCGGCTGCCTACCTCCGTGCGCAGCTCGCTCTAAAAGCGGGGCTCAGCCGCCCTTGTTCTCGAAGTGGACGAAGTCGAGCAGGAACGTGGCGCCCACCGCCAACGTGCGCAGCTGCGGGTTGCGCACGTCATTGAAGGTGACGCCGAAGTTGTCCGCGTCGGTGAACATCTCCTTGCCGAAGCCGCTCCAGCGCTTCTGGATCTTGCCCACCTCGCGGCCGCCCTCCTCGATGATGAACGTCCACGGCTTGAAGAATGGCCCGCGCAGCTGGGCAATCACCTCGCCCGAGGGGCCCAGCACGTCATAGAGGCGGGCGAAGAAGGCGAAGCGCTGCTGAATGGCGCCCAGCACCCGGCCCTCGCCGTCCTCGATGTCCGCGTGGGAGAACCAGAAGCGCCACGGCCGCCGCACCCGCAGCGCGGTGGCGCCCGAGGGCGACTTCAGCTCCATGGTGAACGGGCGGCTGGCCTTGAGGAACATGCGCAGCAGGAACAGGCCCGCGCCGCTGCCCACCTCGCCCGCGAAGTACAGCGGCTCGCCGTTGTCCCCCATGACCTGGTAGCGGTTGCTGCCCTCGAAGCCCAGGAGGATTTCTCCCCACTCCTTCTTCTGCTGCACACGCAGGGTGCTGTGGCGCTGGAGGGGGGCGAGGGCGGTGGAGTCAGAAGGCATAAGGGCCTCGGGGTGAAAGGGCAGGACACCCTAACTCCCCGAGGCCCCTCACGTCAGGCGGAAGCGCCTACCGCGAGGCGAGCGCGTCCACGTGCTGACGCAGCGCCGCCTCGTTGCCGATGTGCGGACTGAGCCCCGGCAGCGGCTGGGCCGCCTGGGCGATGCGGCCGCGGGTGCGAGGCCCCGCCGCCACCAGCCACGCCACGCCCAGGGCCAGCTCCGCCACCTCGGGCGCGCCGGTGAGCTGGCTGGCCAGCGTGAGCAGCGCCTCCACCGCCTTCTTCACCTGGGCGCCGTGCAGCGCGTGGTTGCTGGTGATGCCCTGGCGCATCAGCTCCAGCAGGACCATCGCGGTGGCACGCGCCTGGCGCACCGGCTCGGGGCCGGTGCCCGTGCCCGCCCACAGGCCGCTGGCAAGCTGACGCGCCAGCAGGGTGCCCGCATCCTGGATGCTGTCCGCCCTCTCGCGGCGCGCCGGCTCCTCGGCCTGAGCCTCCATGGGCGCCGACTTGTACACTGCCGGGCTGGCATTGGCGGGCGGGGCGGGCCTGGCCGGGGCCTGGGGCGCGGAGGCGCCCTTGCTGGGAGCAGGCTGGCTGCTTCCCGTGACGCTGCCGAGCAGCCGGCTCAGCAGGCCTTCCTTCGCGGGCGGCGAGGCCGGGGCCTGGTGGCGCTCGAGCTCCGCCGCGCTCTCCATGACGCGGCCCGCGGACGGGCGCGCGGGGGCCGGGGAGGGCATCGGGGCCTGGAAGGGCTCCGCGGCCAAGTCCTCCATGGGCTCCGCCTCGGGCATGCCCAACACATCCAGGTCATCGAGCGAGGACGGCGAAGCAGGGCTGGGTGCCGTGCGCATCGGAGCCGGAGCGGGGCGGGCGGCCGTGGGCGGAGGCGCTCCCCCCGCGCGCCCGGCCGGGGCAGCCGACTTCGCCATCTTCCTCCGAGCCGGGACGTTGGACCCGTCATCATCATCGAAGAGGGCGGCCGGGACCCGGTGCGAGCCGGTGGTCTCCTCCCGCTCCTCCGCCTTCGCCTTGTCGGTGCCGAACATGGCCCAGCCAGCCGGAGCGTTGACGGGCACCACGCGCGTCTCCGGCTGACCGGACACGCGGCGGTCGCCGGTGCGCTCCTCCACCACGACGAACGAGGTGTACTGGGTGACGATCTGGTGCGCCACCGCGAGCTGGACGATGCGCTCCTTCATCCGCTGAGCCCGGCGGCCATCCAGCTCGGCGGCCTGCCACGAGCGGATGCGCTCGGCGGCCCACAGCTTCTCCACCGCGGGGCGGTCCGAGGCGGCGGGGAAGTCCACCGGCAGGGTGAGCACGAAGGACTCCTGGCCCGAGCGGCCCTTGAGCGTCACCTTGCCCTTGCCCGGGGTGGTGTAGCGGCCGAACAGCGTCCACGGCACCGCGTCCACCAGCGGCGGCAGCTCGGCGGGGGCCAGCTCGTTGCCCTCCACGCCCTCGAAGCGGGCCTCCAGCTCGGTGACGCGCGGGGCCAGGGCGCGGGAGAACTGCGCCACCACCGTGTCGTCAATGCGCTCGCCGGGGTGGATGAACTCCACCGCGCCGCCCGTCTGCCGCGCCATGTCCTTGAGCAGCGCGTCGCTCACGTTGGTGCCGATGCCGAACGAGTACACGCGGGTGGACTTGCGCGCCGTCAGCACCGCGCGGAGGATCTCCGCCTCGTTGCCCACCTGGCCGTCCGTCAGCAGCACCACCACGCCGTCGGGCACGCCCTGCACGGCCACCGTCATGGGCGCCAGCAGCTCCGTGCCGCCGTCCGCGCGCAGGCTGTTCACCCAGTGGTCCGCCTGCTCGAGCGTCTTCTGCGTGAAGACGACGGGCTCCCGGGCGAAGGTCTTGTAGCTGCTCTCGAAGGCGATGATGTTGAAGCGGTCGCCCTCGCGCAGGTGGCGCAGGCACAGCCGCAGCGCGCCCTTGGCCTGGGGCAGGCTCTGCCCGTCCATCGAGCCGGAGGTGTCCACCACGAACACCACCTCCTGGCGCTTGGGGCCGCCGGCCAGGTTGAGCAGGTCCGGCACCACGGTGAGGGCGAAGCTGCCCGCCGCCTCGCCCTGGCGGTGAGCCACCAGCGTGGTGAGCGCGGCGTTCAGGTCCTCGCTGCGCACGGTGAGCACGAAGTCGCGGTCCAGGGCCACCTCGCCCCTGGAGAACTTCACGCGCACCTTGTGCCCGTCCTTGTCCTGAGTAATCGCGTGCGAGGGGCACTCGACGACCACCGCGCGGCCCAGGTCCACCAGCAGGTCCATCTTCAGGCCGTAGGCCACCTGGCCAATCGGCGGGGTGATGCGGTCGGCGTCCGGCACCCGGTCGGTGGGGTTCACCGAGCCGTGCGCGGTGCGGTCCCCCTTCGTGGAGCCGGGGATGTAGCGCGGGGCCACCAGCGTGGGCAGCAACCACTTCACGGTGCCTTCCTCCACCTGAATGGCCTGGAGGAACTCCACCTCCACCAGCGTCTCCTCGTTGGGCAGCAGGTTGCCCACCTGGGCGGTGAAGACGTTGGGGCGCTCCTGGTCCAGCAGCGCGGCGCCGTGGCCGTCGGTGATGGCGTCGTCGTAGGTGCGGAAGGCCTCCTCGCGCTCCTTCACCACGCCCTGCACCTTGCGGCCGTTGCACTCCATGGAGAAGGCGGTGAGCGTGCCGTCCGAGGGCAGCGGGAAGACGTAGACGGCCTCCACCGGGCGGCTCTCGGTGTTGCGGTAGCGCTGGCGCACGCGCACCCGCGCATGTCCGCCGAGCAGCTCACCGGTGACTTCCACACCCTGGAGGGGGACCTGCTTGTCCTCGCGCTTGGAGTACAGCCCGCACCGCACGATTGCCTGCTCGGTCTTCATCTGGCTTCTACCTTTCTTCCGACTGCTCGATGAGGGCGCGCACTCGCTCCGCGAGCGCCCGGGTCTTTTCATCCGCCGAGTCCGCCAGGTGCAGCTCCAGCCCCGGAGCCAGCTCCCATCGGCGATAGCCTGCCACCACTGCCTGCTTGATTGTTGGGGGCCCCATGCACCGGTACTTCACGGGCTCGGGCGTCTCGGAAGCCGGCGGGGCCGGCGGCGGCGGCAGGGGGTCGGTGGGCAGCGCCGCCTCGGAGAGCTGGCGCAGCTCCTCGGGGCTCAGCCGCAGCAGCTCCACCTGAATGGCGTCCAGCGGCATGAAGCGGGCCTGCAGCACCCGAATGGCCTTGAGCCGCCGCAGGTGCTCCTCGCCGTACACCGTGTCCGGCCCCTTGAAGGGCGGGGCGGGGATCAGACCCCGCTGGACGTAGTAGCGCACCGTGCGGGGGGACACGCCCGCGGCGGCGGCCAACTCGGCCAGCTTCCACTCGGTCTTTGCGTTCGTCGTGCTCACGAGACAAACAGTAAGACGTGACACCATAACTGTCAAGAAGACAGTTTGTGGGAATTTGCCAGTACGGGGTGGGGACTCGACAGTGGCGGGTTAATTTGCGGTGAAGGTAAAGGTGGGAGAAAAAGAGCCATGGACGCGAGCGTGGTGGAAATGGACGTGTCGTCGCTGAGGCTCATCGGGGCGGCGGTGACGCCGGCGGTGATGGTGTCGGGGTGCGGCATCCTGGCGACGGGGTTGGACAACCAGGTGGCGCGGATGACGACGCGCATGCGGGACATGATGCGCGAGTGGCGCTCGCTGCCGGAGGGGCACTCGCGGCGGGGGATGCTGCGCGAGGAGGTGGCGATTCTGGATCGGCGGCACGTGCTGCTGGCGCGGGCGTTGATGCTGGCCTACGCGGCGCTGCTGTCCTTCGTGGTGACGTCGCTGCTGTACCTGGTGCAGGGCCACCTCTCGATTCCCCCGGGGGCGCCGGTGGTGGCGTTCTCGCTGGGGGTGGCGCTGCTGGGAGGCATTGCCGTGTTCGCGCTGGCCTCGCTGCGGCTGGGCCGGCGGGCCATCCTGTTGGAGGAGCAGGAGCTGTTCACCGAGGAGCAAACTCCCTCTCCCCCCGGGAGAGGGCCGGGGTGAGGGTTCCCGCGCTCACTTGCCCAGGTTCAAGGCGCGCAGCAGTTCCAGGGGAATGGGGATGATGGTCTGGTTGCCGCCGGTGGTGATTTCCACCAAGGTCTGCAGGTAGCGCAGCTGAAGAGAAGCGGGGTTGCGGCTGAGCACGTCGGCGGCCTGGCCGAGGCGCTCGGCGGCCTGGTGCTCGCCCTCGGCGGCGATGATCTTCGCGCGGCGCTCGCGCTCGGCCTCGGCCTGACGGGCGATGGCGCGCTGCATCTCCGCGGGCAGGTCAATGTGCTTCACCTCCACGTTGGAGACCTTGATGCCCCACGGGTCCGTGTGGGCATCGAGCACCTGCTGGATGTCGCGGTTGATGCGGTCGCGCTGCGAGAGCAGCTCGTCAAGTTCCACCTGGCCGAGGATGGCGCGCAGCGTGGTCTGCGCCAGTTGGCTGGTGGCGTAGAGGAAGTCCTCTACCTGGAGCACGGCCTTGTCGGCGTGGATGACGCGGAAGTAGACGACGGCGTTCACCTTCACGCTGACGTTGTCCTTGGTGATGACGTCCTGCGGGGGCACGTCCTTGGCGACGGTGCGCAGGTCGATGATGACCATGCGCTCGACGAAGGGGATGAGCCAGCGGAAGCCGGCGCGCTTGAGCCCCACGTAGCGGCCGAGCCGGAACACCACGCCGTTCTCGTACTCGTTGACGATGCGCACGCCGGAGACGAAGAGGATGAACAGCAGCACCAGGGGAATCAGCAGGCCGAAGTTGCCCAGCAGATCGCTCATGACTTCACCTCGTCGACGTACAGCGTCAGTCCCTCCACGCGGCGCACCACCACCTGTGCGCCGGTAGGAAGGGGAGAGGAGCAGATGGCGTGCCAGCGCTCCCCGTGAACGAACACCTCGCCGCCCTCGGAGGAGAGGGGACTGAGCGCGGTGCCCCGTTCCCCCAGCAGGCCCAGGTCCCCGGCGAGCTGAGGCAGGCGGCGGGCCTGCGCGCCGCGCCAGGCGATGAGCGCGGTGAAGCCGGCGAGGACCAGGGTGGAGGGGAGCACGAGCCGCAGCGGCACGGACACGCGGGCGGAGGGCTCGACGAACCAGTCCGGATCAAAGCGGTCCACGAGCAGCACACCGCCCAGCAGGAGTAGCACCGTGCCGGCAGCGCCGAGCAGGCCGCTGGTGATGAACACCTCCGCGATGAGCAGCGCCGCGCCCAGGGCGAGCAGGACGACGGCGCCGGTGCGCACGGGCAGTGCGGAGGAGGCCAGCAGCGCGAGCACCAGCGCCACCAGGCCCACGAGTCCGGGAACCATGAGGCCCGGATGGGTCAGCTCCACCATGAGCCCCAGGGTGGCGACGACGAAGAGCAGGTAGACAACAGCGGGGTGGGCCAGGGCGTGGAGCACGCGCTGGGAGGCACTGGGCTCCAGGTCCACCACCTGGGCCTGGCGGGTGGAGAGTGTCTCCTTGCCGTCCGCGGTTTCGACGGTGCGGCCATCGGCCCAGGCGAGGAACTGCTCCTCGGTGGAGGCCACCTGCTCCACGACGCGCAATTCCACGGCGCGCTCGGCGGGGACGCTGGCGCTCTCACGCACGGCGGTCGCGGCCCACTCGGCGTTGCGGCCGCGCTGGCGGGCAATGCTCTCGGCGAAGGCGACGGTGTCGTTCTCCAGCTTGCGCGCCATCTCCTTGCCGCCAGCCTCTTCAGGGTCCTCGCCGGTGAGACCGACCACGGGGTGGGCCGCGCCGATGTTGGTCCCCGGGGCCATGGCGGCCAGGTGGGAGGCAAGGGTGATGAAGACGCCCGCGGAGCCAGCGCGGGCACCCGAGGGCCCCACCCACACCAGCACGGGCACACGCGAGGCGAGGAAGGCGCGGACGATGTCCCGGGTAGACTCGAGCGAGCCACCAGGCGTGTCCATGCGAACGAGCAGCGCGGCGTGGCCCGCCTGCTCTGCGCGGCGCACGCACTCGGCGAGGTAGGCGCCCGAGCCGGCATCCACCATTCCATCGAGCGTGCAGCGGGAGACGACAGAGGAAGCAGAAGAGGGCTCAGCGAGCACGAGGCTCGCCACCATCCACACCCCAAGCAGCAGAACGAGGGCTCTCCCCCTCTCCCTCCGGGAGAGGGCGGGGGTGAGGGTTCCTCGCCTGTCCACAAGGTTCCACACGAGGTACTCCGAGAGCGGGGCACGAAGAAGCTGGACACGCAGAGCAAGGGCTTCAGCCGGAAGGTGTGCGCATCCGGTGCAGAACGGAAGCCCGACAGGCGCGTTGCCAGGCCAGGGAGCGCTCCCTAGGGTCGGCGGGAACTTTCTGGGAGGAACCATGCGCCGTGCCCTGCTCATCGCCGCTGCTCTGTCTGCCATCGCCTTCGCCTGCAAGACGTCGCAGCCCCCGGGGGCCGAGAACCAGCTCCCGCTCGACTCACCCGGGCAGGAGCCCGTCCAGATGGTGCCCGCGGAGCCCCCGGGCCCCGCGGGCCCGCTGACGGCGCCTATGGACGGAGGCATGCCGCGGTAGGTATCTCGGGCGTGTGAAGACGACCATCTATGTAGCGGAGCGTGTACGGACGTTGGACCCCTCGCGTCCGGTGGTGCGCGCGCTGGCGGTGCGAGGCGGCACGGTGCTCGCGGCCGGCACCCGGGAAGAGGTGCAGGCCGCGGCGGGTACCGGGGCCCGGGTGGTGGACCTGGGGTCCGCCACGCTGGTGCCCGGGCTGGTGGATGCGCACGCACACATCGCCGGGCTGGGCCGCACCCTCACCACGGCGAGGCTCGAGGGGGCCCGGTCGGTGGACGAGGTGGTGCACCGGCTCGCCGAGGCCCCGCGCACCAGCTTCCAGGGGGACTGGCTGCTGGGCAAGGGGTGGGATCAAAACGCATGGCCCACGAAGGCGTTCCCCGGCCTGAAGGAACTGGATGCGCGGTTTCCCACCACGCCGGTGTGCCTGATGCGGGTGGACCACCACGCGTACTGGGTGAACGGCGAGGCGCTGCGGCGCGCGGGCATCACCCGCGGCACGGTGGACCCGGCGGGCGGACGCATCGTGCGCGACGCGGCGGGCGAGCCCACGGGCGTGCTGATCGACAACGCGATGGACCTGGTGACGGCGGTGGTGCCCGAGCCCACGGAGGCGCAGCTGGAGGCGCGGCTGCGGGCAGCGCTGGAGCGCTGCGCGCAGGTAGGCCTCACCGGGGTGCACGACGCGGGCATGGAGCTGTCAGCCTTCCGCAAGCTGCGCGAGTGGGACGAGGCGGGCGGGCTGCCGCTGCGCGTGTACGCGATGGCGGCGGGCCAGGGCGAGGAGCGGCACACCTACCTGGAGCAGGGCCCCTACGAGGGGCGGATGCTGACGATGAAGGCGGTGAAGCTGCTGGCGGACGGGGCGCTGGGCTCGCGGGGCGCGGCGCTGCACGAGCCCTACAGTGACGAGCCCGGGCAGTTGGGGCTGCTGCTGCTCTCGCCCGAGGAGCTGAGGGCCCGGGCCCTGGCCTTCATGAAGCGAGGTTTCCAGGTGTGCATCCACGCCATTGGGGACCGGGCGAACACACTGGTGCTGGACGTGCTGCTCGGGTGCTCGCGGGAGACGGGGACACAGGGGCTGCGCCACCGGGTGGAGCACGCGCAGATTCTCCGGCCCGAGGACATCCGCCGGCTGGGAGCAGCGGGGCTGGTGGCGAGCGTGCAGCCCACACATGCGACGAGTGACATGGGGTGGGCGGAGGCGCGGCTGGGCCGGACGCGGCTGGAGGGCGCATACGCCTGGCGCAGCCTGAAGGAGGCGGGAGCGCACCTAGCGCTGGGCAGCGACTTCCCCATCGAGAACCCGGACGTGCTGGCCGGGCTGTACGCGGCGCGCACGCGGCAGGACGCAGCGGGCTGGCCCGAGGGAGGCTGGCTGCCACGGGAGCGGCTCACGGCGGAGGAGGCCCTGGAGGGCTTCACGGTGGGCCCGGCGTGGGCGTCCTTCGCGGAGGCGCGGCGGGGGCGGCTGGTGGCGGGAATGGACGCGGACTTCGTGGCGCTCTCGGTGGATCCGGTGGAGCACCCGGCGGCGGCGCTGGTGGACGCGCGGGTGCTGGCCACGGTGGTGGCGGGCGCCGAGGTCTTCCGGGCCTGAGGCCAAACCCCCTCTCCCTCCGGGAGAGGGCGGGGGTGAGGGTTCCTGACCCATGTCTCCCACTCAGCTCTGGAACATGTTGTTGCGAGCCGCCTGGGCAATGGCCACCACGGCGGGGTGGCGCAGGCGGCGCTCGACGGTGATGGCGTAGAAGCAGGCCTCGATTTCATCGGTCCGGCCGATGACGTTCACGTCGAACTGGCGTGACACTTCGTTCTCGATGACCGAGGGCATGGCGAACAGACCGAAGCCGCGCATGCCAAAGGCCTTAAGCAGGGCGCTGTCGTCGAAGTCACCGACGACGTTGGGCCGGACGCCCTTGGCTTCGAACCAGATATCGAGCGCGTGGCGCACGGAGCTGGCCTCGGAAGGCACGAGCAGGGGGGCTCCATGCAGTGAGCGGGGAAAGTCCTTCTTCAGGTGCATGTGGGTGTGTGCAGCGAAGAAGGACACGCCGCACTTGCCCAGCAGGTGATTGAAGGAGCGGACGCTGACGGGTTCGGAGCCGGGAGCATCCGCGAGCACCACATCCAGCTCGTGCAGGGCCAGCGAGGCCATGAGCTGGGGCAGTGGACCCTCGCGGCAGATGAGCCGCAGCGGCCCGAGGTCGAGCGCCGGCTGGAGCAGCCGCTCGGCGACGATCTTCGGAACGACATCGGCCACGCCGACCTGGAGGCGGAGCTGTTGCCCGGCGGGCAGGCCGCTGACGACGTTCTTCAGCTCATTGCCGAGCCGGAAGATTTCATCGGCGTAGCGCATGACGGTGCGGCCGACATCAGTGAGCACGAGCTTGCGGCCCTGGCGCTCGAAGAGCTTATGGCCGAGCGACTCCTCGAGCAGCTTGATCTGGCTGCTGATGGTGGGCTGGGCCAGGTGGAGCTCCTCACCGGCCTTGGCGATGGTTCCCGCGCGGGCAACGGTCCAGAAATAGAGCAGGTGGTGGTAGTTGAGCCAACTCACGCTTTCCTCGAAGGGATCGGGGCAATCCTTAGATTCACCAGAAGGCGAAGAGTTTCGCGCTCAAAGCAAAATCCAGGGTGGCCGCACGCTGCCTCCAGGGGGATGGGGTGGCCTAGTGGCCAGCGGGGAAGGGTCGGCTGGTAGACGGGCTGGGACGGCAGGGGGATCAGAACGCGCTTGACGTGAGGGGGCAGTCCCCGTAAATCGGCGCTGCCTCAACGCATCTCCGCCCAGGTAGCTCAGTCGGTAGAGCAGGGGACTGAAAATCCCCGTGTCGGTGGTTCGATTCCGCCCCTGGGCACAAGAAAGTGAAGAGATTTCAGGGCCTTGGACTCCGGTTCAAAGGCCCTTCTTTTTTGTCGATCTCTTCGGAGGTGGATGGGGCCGGTACCCGGCGCTGCTCTCCTCCCGCCAGTAAGGCTCGGCTTCAGTGGGGCTCATTCCTCCAGCCAATAGAGGCCGCGCCGGGTTCGTAGAACCTGCTCCAAGAACTCCGAGAAGGAACTGGCGACCTGCTTGCAGTAGGCCGGGTCCGGCCACGCCTCGTGGTCTCCGTCGACGAGCGGGTAGCGGCCATTCTCCTGGCGGGCTACGTCCACCAGCACGTAGTTGCCGTCCTGTACATCACAGAGTGCGTACACAGGGGCAGGCCCCCATTTGTCGTCGTCCTCGCCGTAGATGGCCACCCGAGCACGGACGATCTTGGAGAGCGGGAGCATGCGGTATGGGGTGTCCGGTAGCCGCTCAAGCAGCTCCGCCCCGTTGCAGTGGAGATAGAAGGCCGGCAGGTCCGGGTCCAGCCGCCAGCCCACCTGCCGCTCGAACTTCTCAATCTCTTCGGGAGTGGCGGGAGGATACGGGAAGTGGTCACGAGAGACCTCTTCGAGCAGACGGCTCATGGTCGTGGCCATCGTCGGAACTCCGAGTAGGGCAGATTGGGTCCACCTGAAGGAGAGGTGCTTCAGTCTCCCAGCCAATAGAGGTTGCGCCGTGTGCGCAGCACGTTCTCCAAGAACTCCGAGAAGGAATTGGCGACAGGGCCACAGTAGTAGGGGTCCGGCCATGCCTCGTGGGACCCATCAACGAGGGGATAGCGACCGTTCTCTTGGTGGCTCACGTCCAGCACGACGTAGTTTCCATCCTGTACGTAGCAGATGGCGTACATCGAAGTGGGCCCCCACTGGTCGTCATCTTCTCCACGGATGGCGACCCGTGCCCGGACGATCTCTGACAGTGGGAGGATGCGGTACGGACAACCCGGCCGCCGCTTGATCAACTCCGCTCCGTCGCAATGCAGATAGAAGGCCCGCAGATCAGGATCCAACTTCCAGCCTACCCGTTGCTCGAACGCCTCAATCTGCTCGGGCGTTGCGGGCGGATACGGGAAGTGGTCGCGTGAGACCTCTTCCAGCAGGCGGTTCATGGGTGCGGCCATGATCAGTTGTCCAGATAGGGCAGATTGGGACCCACTGTATTCCAGGGGGCTCTGCCGTCGTAACAGGCGGGGTACTGCCTGCCGAACTCACCATGCACACGGGGCTCCGCGGGCAGGATGTTGTTACGATCTGTCGGATCACCGCCGTGCTTCAGATCGCGAATGTGATGTCCCGGCCAGTTCTCCCCATCGGCTGGCCACTGGCCAAACTTCTTGCTCCATTGGTCCCGGAAGGAATCTCGAAAGTTCTCCCACTTCTTGAGTGCAGCATCGTTCTGCTCCTTCATCACCGTAGGGTAGTCGCAGCAGCAGTGGAAGATGCCGTAGCGGCTACCGGCCTTGACGGGCAACGGTGGGATGACGAGGCGCCCCTCCCAGTCCAGCTTGATGTCGGCCAGCCACATGCAGCCCATGAGCCGGTGTCCCTCCTGGGCGCACTCCTTCTGGCACATGCTCATGAAGTCCTGCCTGCACTGCCAGGGACCGTAGAAGAGGGTTGTTTTCATCCGTCCGCCAAACACCTCCATCCAGGGCAGTTCCTTTTTCGTCGCGGATTGGACGCCCGGCGAATGCGAAGGGCCTGAGCCGCCCGTTCCTTGGGGTGTTGCACACGCGATGAGGAGCACGGCCAGCACAGCCATCCACCATCGCTTCATGGGAATTCTTCCTGACCCTGGCATCCTGCAAGGAGTACCAGTTCGAGGGACTACCTGAAGGGACTGACGGGTCCCGGCGCAGGGGGAATGGGAGCGAACAGGGACTGCTCAGCGCGCTTCTGGCGGGTTCGAGGTGGGCTGAGGCTTCTTGCGAGGCGCGAGCGCAGGGCCAAAGCACTTGCCCTTGAAAATCGCGCCGCCGTTCTCCACGCACTCCTCGGCGCTCATCGGAAGATGCTCCAACCAGCAGCCTCCGTTGATGGGCACCTGCTTGCTTCCCGGGCACTGGCCTTTTTTGTCGGGCCGGGCCTGGCCTGGTTGAGGCTCGGGAAGAGGCTGCTGAGCCAGAGGCTTCTTCTCGGCTGGGGGCGGGGCAGGAGCCTTGGGCTCAGTGGGCGTGCCCTCGCCAAGGGCTGCCGTGCCCGCATCGGGCGTCTGGGATGCTGAGGCCTGCCGTGGGGCCGACACGCGTTCGGGCGGGAAGGGCGCTGGCGGCACAGTCCACAGCAGCACCGCGCAGACTCCCACGGCCATCAGGGCCAGCCAGTACTCACGGATCCACGAGCGCGCCGGTGGCCTGACACATGGAGCCGCCACGCCCGGTGGTGGTACTCCGGCGGCTGGCTGGGGCTCGGCGGGGTGCTGCGGCACGTGCTCGTCCGCCACGGCCTCCAGCGCCTGGGCAATCTGCGCCGCTGTGCCGCGTGCCTCCGGAGCCTCCGAGAGCAGCCGGACAATCACTTCCCGCAGGCGCGGCTCCACTCGGGGAGGGTCTTCCAGCAGCGGCCGAGGGTTGGAGCAGATGACCTGCCAGGCGCCTTCCTCGTCCTGCTGGGCCTTCATGGGAGGAGGGTACTTGCCCATGACGAGGCGATAGGCGGTGACACCCAGGGCATAGAGGTCATCCGCAGCGGAGGGTGGGTAGTAGCTGTCGTGGTCGTGCGCCAGGCGGAGCTCGAACAGCCACGCTTGAGGAGACAGGTACTCGGGAGTGAAAGGGGCCAGCGACTGCCAGGTGATGCGAGGAGCGCCCTGGAAGTGGCAGGAGCCGAAATCGATGAGCACCGGCAACCTGTCCGACAACCTGACCAGGATGTTGTCGCCCTTGACGTCCCGGTGCACCGCTCCGGCGGCATGCACCGCCTCCAGCGCCCGGGCCAGCTGCGCCAGCACCCGGCACACCTGCGGGTACGAAGGGGCGGACTGCTCAGCCCAGGCATACAAGGGCGTGCCGTGCACCCACTCCATGACGAAGAAGGGGTACTCGTCACCCGAAGGCTGTCGCGGCCCGCCTCTGTCCAGCAGGCGCGGAATCCCGGGGTGGCTCAGCCTCGACAGCAGCTCCACCTCGCGGTGGGACCTCCGGGGTCTCCCCGCGTGGACGGCTCGTCCACGGCTGCGGACAGAGTTCGGGGGAACCCACGCGGGGCTTTTGAAGGCCCACAGGTCTGGATTCAACTTCCAGCTCAAGAGCTCTTTGTTTTGGTGGCCACTGGCTCGGCCGGAGTGCTGGCCCGCGCGCGGTTCTTGTCCCAGATGCCGTAGAGGATCAGCAGGAACGAGAACAGCCGCACCAGGTAGAGGTAGTAGCGGCGCTCGTCATCCGCGGCCAGCAGGGTCAGCCCCGCGCCGTTGATCCCCATCACCGTGAAGGCCAGGGCGAAGAAGCCGAACAGCCGGTCGCGCGACTGCGTCCAGAAGCGCAGGAAGAACAGCGCGATGGCCAGGTACGCCATGATGACCGCGCCACTGAGCAAGGGCATGAGCATAGGGGCGTCGCTCAGGTTGCGTCCCAGATGAGGCCATAGAGCAGCGTCCCCGCGCCCATCAGCGAGCTCAAGGTTCGCGCCAGGCTCATGTCCATGCCGGGCAGCAGCACCAGGTTGATGCACAGAATGGCGTTGTTGAGCGCCAGCCACAGAAAACACAGGCCGCTGTAGAGCAACAGCCGCAGGCGGTTGCGCCGCCACGCGCGCAGCAACAGGACCGAGCACGAAGCACTCGTCAGCGCGCACAGGATGTAGACCGCTTCAGTCATGGCCGTCGTCCGCTCGCTTCTTGAGGAGGAAGGCATCCGCGAAGCCGCGCACCCGCGTCTGCGGTCGCGAGAAGATGAATGTGATGACGCTGACGCGCCGCTCAGCGTACACCATCGCCAGCTCCGCGATGGACCGAACATCGTCGGACTGGGCGGGGCTGTAGCGGTACACCGCCAGCTTCTCTCCACTGCAGGTGAGCAGCCGGCCAGCGCAGAGGTCCTCCAGCCGGGCGGCCGCGGAGGCTTCGGTAATGCGCAGCTCCTGCGCCACCGCCGATGCCGTCCACTCCCGCTCCGTAAGGGCTCGAAGCAGGAGGAGGACCTCGAGCTTCTCGATGGAGTCGATGTGCGTCATGAGGAAGCGCTGGACCCGCTGGGAAAAAGCGGAATCAGTCACGATCGACATATGGCCATAACTAGTTTGAGCGTCAACTAAATCCGGCATGGGCGGTTCCTCCCCTTGTCGCAAGTGGGTAGCACTCGGCAATCCGAGGTATTAGGTTGGGCGTGAGAGACACGACCTGCTGGGGAAGGTCATGGACCCGAATGTCGTCGCGGCGCTGGAGAAGGCAGGCATGGACCCGGGGCATCCCGAGCTACTGCGTGTGCCTACGGTTCTGGGTGAACAGCGGCGGGTGGTGCCACTGGAGGGGGACCTGCCGGTACCCGTGAGGGATGAAGAGCAGCGGGTGGTGTGGCTGCCCCTGCGGCCCATCTCCCAGCTCTGGACCGGCTCGGTCATTCCCCCGGACTTCGCCGTGGCCCCGCCGCGCGAGTATGAGCCGTTCTTCCTGCTGCTGGAGGTCACCGCCGCCGAGTACTGCGACGCCACCCGCCACCCCGAGCTGGACCGGGAGTTCGAGCGACTCTACCGGCTGCTGGGCCGCAGGCCCGACAGCGTCGACGCCAACCCACTGTTCTCTTATCTGCGTGCCGCCGCGCGGCTCTACCTTTCGGTGCGCGACGTGAGCCGCGACGAGTTCGAAGCGGTGGCCGAACGGCTGCGCCGCTCCGCGAAGACCTTCGCCTCCCGGCTGGACAGCACCAACTACTACCGCCTGGTCCTGGGGGAGTTCCTGAACCCCTAGCGCCCTCTGCCACGCGAGTGTTTCGAGTCATGGCGTCTTCCCAGAGCATGTCCCCATCCAGTGAGCGGCCCCAGACGCCCCGGGCGCTGCAGGAGTGGCTGGAGGCGCATCAGCTCGCCCACGTCCAGCGCGTATCGCTGTCTGTCATCGAGCCGCTGCTCCAGCAGCCCCTGCCCGGAATGATGGGGCTGGCGGCCCTGGCGCACCTGCCGGTGACGGCCCCACTCGATGGGTCGCTCAACGTGCGCCGCCAGGTCCGGGGAGCCGCCATTCAGGCCCAACTGGAGGCGGCCGCCTGGGCATGGCTGATGCTGGAGGCGGTGCGCGTGCGCCGGGGCCTCGAGCTCGAACAGCAGCGCGCCGCCTCTCCGCGTCCTCCTCCCAGGGATGCGCGCCTGAGCGCCTGGCAACAGGCCCTGGAACGCGCGCGGGCGCGGGTGCGGGAGAGCGCCGTGCCGCGGCTGCTGCCCGCCCGGCCCACCCTTGCGCTGCACGAGCGGCCCCCCCGCTTGTACGTGGAGGAGCCGGGCGCTACGGACTGGCGCGGGCGGGGAGCCTCGTGGGGGGGCGCGATGAAGGTGCGCGTCGTGGTGGATCCGCTCGCGGTGCTCGATGGGCAGGAGGAGGGGCTCTCCTGCTGGTGCACGCCGCGGGGTCCGGCGCGCTGCATCCACGCGCTGTCCGCGCTGGAGGCGCTGCTCGACATGCTCGGTGACCCAGACGAGGCCCCGCGCCATGCACAGCTCGCGCGGCTGCTCTTCGAGGTGCCGGGCCAGGCGATCCTCGCCGCGCTCGACAAGGCCGTCACGCGGGCCCAGGCGCAGGATGAGGCGGCCGCCAGGATCGCCCGCGTCACCTTCCGTCTGGACGGGCTCGAGGCGCACCAGCCACGGCTGACTCCCTATGTGCAACGGCTGCTGAAGCGGGGAGGCCTCTCCAAGGCAGCGCCCGTGAGCTGGCGGGATCGCGAGGCGGCCCGCTCCATGCTCACCGGGCCCCGGGAGCTGGAGGCCTTCGAGGTGTGCGAGGTGCTCGATCGGATTTCCCTCTCCACGGACGGGTACCCATTGGTGGTGCGCGCGCTTCGGTTGCTGGCCCACAGCCCGCTCCTCTTCGTGGCCTCGAGGCCGGAGACGCCGCTGCAGGTGCGCGAGGCCCCGCTCGGCTTTGCCTTCGGTGAGGACGAGCACGGGCTCACCGTCCGGCCCGCCATTGACGGTGTGGCCGTGCGGCCCGGCGAACTGTGGCCGCCCCTGGCTGGCTCGGAACGTCCGCTGCCCTGGGTGCTGTTCGAGCCGGAGCTGCCACGGCTGACCCTGGTCACCGTTCCTCCGGGAGCGCAGCAGGTGCTCACCACGCTGCGGGAGTATGGAAGCCGGCTGCCCGGCAGCGTGCGCCCGATGCTGCTCGGCACGCTGGCGGGGCTGGAGGCCACCTGCCCTGTTTCGCTTCCCGCGTCGCTCGAGGCCCGCCCCGTGCCCGCTCAGCCCGGCGTGCTGCTGCGCCTGCGAGCCTCGGGAGACGAGGGGCTGGAAGGCGTGCTGCTCGTGCATCCGCTGCCCGAGGCGCCACCGCTGCCTCTGGGTGAAGGAGCGGTGGAGGCGCGGGGGCTTCGCAGAGGGGAGCGCGTGGTGGCGCGCCGGGACCTGGACGCCGAGCGCGCCGAGGCGCTGGCCCTGCGCGAGCAACTCGGCGTGCCGGTGACGGACTCCCTGGCGCACTTCACCCTGGTGGGGGTGGAAGGGGCGCTCGGCTTTCTGGAGCGGCTCGAGCCCCTGCGAGGCCCGGGCCTGCGCGTGGAGTGGGAGGAGCAGCCCTGGCGCATCTCCGGTCCACCGGATGCCCGAGGCCTCCGGGTGGAGGTGCGGCGCAAGCGGGACTGGTTCGGCGTGCAGGGCAGTGTGGAGGTGGAGGGCACGCGGGTGGATCTGGCGGTGCTGCTCGAGGCCCTGCGCCGCCGTGGCCGCTTCGTGGCGCTGGGGCAGGGGCGGTGGCTGCGGCTCACCGAGTCGCTGCGCGAGCGGCTCCAGCCCCTGGCGGACCTGACCCACCCCACACGCGAGGGGCTGGAGGTGAGCCCGGCGGCGGCGCCCGCGCTGGAGAAGCTGGCCGAGGCGGGCGTGGAGGTGCAGGCCCCACCGGACTGGCGCAAGCTCGCCACCCGCATCCGCCAGGCCCAGGCCCGGGAAGTCGCCGTCCCCCGGGGGCTGAAGGCCGAGCTTCGCGACTACCAGCGCGAGGGCTTCCAGTGGATGGCGCGGCTCACCGAGTGGGGCGCGGGCGGGTGCCTGGCGGATGACATGGGCCTGGGCAAGACCCTGCAGGTGCTGGCCCTGTTGCTGCACCGCGCGGAGCAGGGCCCGGCCCTGGTGGTGGCGCCGACCTCGGTCTGTTTCAACTGGGCCCGCGAGGCGGCGCGCTTTGCTCCCTCGCTGAGGGTGAGCTCCTACCACGAGGCGGACCGAGAGGGGCTGCTCGCCGCGCTGAAGGCCGGGGACGTGCTGCTGATCAGCTACGGGCTGCTGGTGCGGGAGGCCCGGCGTCTGGCCTCCGTGCGCTTCGCCACGCTGGTGGTGGACGAGGCCCAGGCGGCGAAGAACCCGGACACCGCGCGGGCCCGGGCGCTGCGGGGGCTCCAGGCCGAGGCGCGGGTGGCGCTCACCGGCACGCCGGTGGAGAACCGGCTCTCGGAGCTGTGGAGCCTGTTCCGCATCGTCTTCCCCGGACTGCTCGGCAGCCGGGAGGCGTTCCGCCAGCGCTTCATCGGCCCCATCGAGCGCGAGGGGGACTCGCACGCTCGCGCCGCGCTCGCCCGGGTGCTGCGGCCCTTTCTGCTGCGCCGCACCAAGGCCCAGGTGGCGCGCGAGCTGCCCCCGCGCATCGAGACGCTCGTCCCCGTGGCCCTCTCGGAAGGTGAGCGCCAGCTGTACGAGGCCGCGCGGTCCGTTGCCCTGGCGCGTGTGGGAGCCGAGGTGAAGGAAGGCCAGCGCTTCGAGCTGCTGGCGGCCCTCACCCGGCTGCGGCTGCTGGCCTGCCACCCGAAGCTGGTGGTTCCAGAGACGGTGCTGCCGTCCTCCAAGCTGGAGCGGATGCTGGAGCTGGTGGAGGAGCTGCGCGCCGAGGGAAGCCGCGCGCTCATCTTCAGCCAGTTCGTCCAGTTGCTTGCCCTGGTGCGCGGGGCGCTGGAGGCCCGGGGCATCACGTTGCAGTACCTGGATGGGCAGACGCCTCCGGCCGAGCGCCAGGCGCGCGTGGAAGCCTTCCAGCGGGGCGAGGGGGAGGTCTTCCTCATCTCGCTCAAGGCGGGGGGCACGGGGCTGAACCTCACGGCGGCGGACCACGTCATCCACCTGGATCCGTGGTGGAACCCGGCGGTGGAGGATCAGGCCTCGGACCGGGCGCACCGCATCGGCCAGACGAGGCCCGTCACGGTGTCGCGGCTGGTGTCCGAGGGCACGGTGGAAGAGGCCATCATCGCGCTTCACGCGGAGAAGCGGGAGCTGGCCGCGAGTCTGCTCTCCGAGGCCAACGCGGCGGCGGCGCTCACCCCCGAGCAGCTCCTGGCGCTGCTGCGCTTCACCTCCGAGGCGGAAGTCACCCCCTCTGCCGCCGGGAGAGGGCCGGGGTGAGGGTGACGGCCATACCCCAGGGTGTTGATATTTCACCCAGTGTACTCCCCACCTGGAAGGTCCAGCGCCTTCCGCTACACTCCGGGGGACCCCCTGGGTGCGGTGCCCTTGTCCGGACAAACCGAACGCTTCTCTGAAGTCATTGATGTCCTCGTGGTGGGGTGTGGCCCCGTGGGGGGACTTGCGGCCAGCTACCTGGGCATGCAGGGCGTCCGCACGTTGATCATCGAGCGGGACCTGTCCCTGTTCGGCCAGCCCCGGGCGTTCTCGTGTGATGACGAGGCCCAGCGCAACTTCCAGGCGGCGGGCCTGACGGGCCCCTTCGCGGTGGAGCTCTGGCCCTGCCAGACGATCGACTATGTCGATGGCAGCAAGCAGGTGCTGGGCTCGGTGCCCCTGGGCGAGCTGGACTTCGGCGTGGGCCACCCGCCCATCTCCTTCTTCAACCAGCCGCAGCTGGAGACGGTGCTGCGCGGGGGGCTGCGCCGCTTTCCTCACGTGGAGCTGAGGATTGGCCACGAGCTGGTGGACCTCACCCAGGAGCCGGACTTCGTCACGGTGCGGCTCAAGGACCGGCGCACGGGCCGGGTGTACGAGGTGCGCACCCGCTACGTGCTGGGCTCGGACGGCTCGCACAGCACCGTGCGGCGGTTGATGGGCGTGCGGATGCACGGCACCTCCTACGAGGAGCCGTGGATCGCCATCTCCGGCACCACGCCCACCTCCGAGCCGAACTTCACCTATTACGTGTGTGACCCGGAGCGCCCCGGCTTCGTCGCCCGCGGCGTGCGGAACGAAGTGCGCATGGACTTCCTGGTGAAGGAGAACGAGCGCACCGAGAGCCTGGAGCGCAGCGAGGTGGTGGAGCAGCTCATTGCCCGCTACGTCGACCCGCGCCAGGTGACCATCCAGCGGGCCTCGGTGTTCACCTTCCAGAGCAAGGTGGCCGAGCGGTGGAGGGACCGGCGCGTGTTCCTGCTCGGGGATGCGGCCCATGTCATGCCGCCCTTCATGGGCCAGGGGCTGTGCTCCGGCATCCGGGATGCCATCAACCTGAGCTGGAAGGTGGCCCTGGCGGTGCGTGGCGCGGCGGGTGATGCCCTGCTGGACACCTATGAGCAGGAGCGCCACCCCCACGCGGTGAACATGATCAAGGCCACGGTGCTGATGGGCCGGGTGTTCCTGTCGCGCCTGCGTCCCTTCGCGGCGGTGCGCAACTGGGTCCTGCAGTGGCTGTTCCGCATTCCCCGGACCCGGCGGATGATGCGCAACTACGAGTTCAAGCCGAAGATGGTCCTCGAGCAGGGCTGTCTGGCCGGAGGCCGGCGCCTCCGGAGCACCGCCGCCGAGGGCTCGTACCTGCCCCAGCCGCGCGTGGGCCTGGCCAGCGGGGGCCCGGTGCTGCTGGACGAGGTGCTGGGCCTGCGCTTCGCGGTGCTGGTGCTGGCCGAGGCCGCCGAGCCCGTGCGGCAGTCCGCCGAGGCGCTGGCGGTGGAGCTGGGCGGCGTGTGCCTGCGGGTGCTCCCGGCGGCGCGGGCGGCCGAGGCGCGCGCGGGAGATGTGGTGGACCTGGAGGGCAAG
>DASVVJ010000299.1:0-10847 GCA_036389955.1 Myxococcaceae bacterium | reverse complement strand
GGCACGCCCATTCTCCCCAGCCTCGCGGCGCCGCCTCCGCTCGACGACCTCGACGACGCCACCCGTCCCATTCCGCGCAAGACGGGAGCCCGGCCCGCGCTGCAGACGCCGGACGACGCCACCCGTCCCATCCCGCGCAAGTCCGCGGTCCGGCCCGCGCTGCAGACACCGGACGACTCCACGCGCCCCATTCCGCGCAAGACGGCGGCCCGGCCCGCCCTGGAGGACACTGACGACTCCACGCGCCCCATTCCGCGCAAGACGGCGGCCCGGCCTGCATTGCCGCCAGACCCGGATGCCACCGGGCCCGTGCCCCTGCCCCGCAAGTCCAGCCCGGCTTCGGCCCGCATGCCGGCGATTCCCTGGGAGGCCAAGCCGGAGGACGATGTCGCGCTCCCCACGGAGGCCCAGCAGTTGCCGCCCCTGGCCACCGCGCCCTACACGCCTCCGCAGTCTCCGGGAGGCCCCCCGGTCCTCAGCCCCGTCAACGCCGGGCCTCCGCGCGTGCCGGCGGCGCTCTTTGGCGCGAACACGCAGCCCAACTACGTGCCGGACAAGCCTCCGGTCCTGGCGCCTGCCAGCCCCGAGCCAGCCCGCTCGACCCGGCCGCCCCAGCCAAGCCCCGTCTTCACTCAGCCGAACTACGTCTCGCCTCCGCCCGCCACGGTGGCGCCCATCGTCACCGCGCCCCACCTGGCCCCCAGCGCGCCGGTGCCGCTGAACGCCGAGCCGCCTTCCGAGGGTGAGCTGCGCACGGCGTTCTCCAACAAGGCCGCGCTGATCGCCGACCTCATCAAGGCCACCTTCTCCCGCCGCAGCTACGGCACGGCGCCCTACCGGCTGCGCATCGACGAGCCGGATGGCCCCAGCACCGGCGGCGGGCGCCAGGCCCGGCAGCCGATCTCGCTGGTGGCCAGCATGGACTCGGCCCCCGCGGTCGTCTGTGGCTGGGTGGATGTGGCGAAGAAGGAGTCCCAGCTTCGCACCCATGCCGTGGTGGCCAAGCGCCACAAGGCCCGCTACGGCGTCGACCTGGACATCCACGAGGACGAGTACGAGCGGTTCCTCAATGAGCTGGTGGACACCCTGTTCTACGGCGGCATCAAGATTCTGGTGCAGGTACCCGACGAGCAGGATGGCCAGCCGCAGGTTCAGGGCCAGAGCCAGGGCCAGTCCCAGCCTCAGGCGCAGGGCTCGCGCTCGTGCCTGGGCACGCTGTTCCTCATGTCGCTGCCCTTCGTGGGGGGCGTGCTCGTGGGGGCGAACTCGGAGCGCTTCGCGCCCTTCATCGCCTGGCTCAAGTCCCTCACCGGCCAGGGCTGAGCCTTTATGCACACGCGGTCCGCTCGACTCCTCCTGCTCGCGGCCTGGGCGCTGCTGGCCGCGGGCTGTCCCCGCCCTACCCGCGCCCCCGTCACCCGGGCGGAAGACGCCCTCGTCCCCGTCTCCCAGCCGCTGGAGCTGCGGGACGAGGGTTCCCCCGCGGCGCTCCGCGTGGCGATTGCCGAGAGCCTCACCTGGCTGGCCACCCGCCCCCCGGAGGACCGCTTCATCTTCGGCCAGCGCCAGGTTACCGCCGCCGAATTGCGCGCCGCCCTCGAGCGCCTGCACGCGCGAATCACCGATGAGCTGCGTCCCGAGGAGCTCACCGCGCGCGTGCTCGAGCAATTCGAGCCTTTGGAGTCCGCGGGCGGCGACGATGGCCGGGTGCTGTTCACCGGCTATTACGAGCCCACCATCGAGGCCAGCCTGACGCGGACCGAGGAGTACGCCACCCCCATCCTCGGGCCGCCGAACGACTTGATCGAAGTGCCCCTGGAGCCCTTCGCCGAGCGCTTCAAGGCGGAGAAGGTCTTCGGGCGGCTCGAGGGCAAGCGGCTGGTGCCCTACTGGAACCGGGCGGAGATCCGCGCCGGCAAGCTGGAGAACCGGAAGCTGGAGCTGGCCTGGGCGAAAGACCCGGTGGGGCTGTTCTTCGTGGAGGTGCAGGGCAGCGGCACGCTGCGGCTGCCGGACGGCACCGAGCGGCGCATCGGCTACGCGGCCTCGAACGGGCGGCCCTACCGCAGCATCGGCTCGCTGCTCATCCAGGAGGGCGTCATCCCCCGCGAGGCCATGTCGATGCAGGCCCTGCGCGCGTGGCTGGCGCAGAACCCCTCGCAGTGCAACCGCGTGCTCGACTTCAACGAGTCCTACGTGTTCTTCCGCTTCCTGGACACCGCCGCGGTGGGCTCACTCGGCAGGCCGGTGACGCCGGGCCGCTCCATCGCCACGGACGCGCGGCTGTTCCCCAAGGGCGCCCTGGCCTTCATTCAGACCGAGGTTCCCGTGGCCACGCCGGGCGGCGCGGTGGAGTGGAGGCCGCTGTCGCGCTTCGTGCTCAACCAGGACACCGGCGGCGCCATCCGGGGCGCGGGCCGGGTGGACGTCTTCTGGGGACGCGGGCCCGAGGCGGAGCTGGCCGCCGGGATGATGAAGCAGAAGGGCCGGCTGTTCTTCCTGGTCCCCCGCCCCCTGCCCCGCTGAGGGGGGCTGCCCTGCCGCACATCTTGCGGCCCTCCCGTGCTTCGCGCGTATCGTCCGCGCATGCCTATTCCCGCCTCGCAGTGTCCTCACCTGGGTGCCGAGTACAGCCCACTCTCGGGCCCGCACCTCGAGAACCCCTACCCGTTCTTCGCGCGGCTGCGCAAAGAAGCCCCCGTCACCTTCAACCCGATGTTCAACGCGTGGCTCATCAGCCGCTACGAGGACATCAACGAGGTGCTGCGCAACCCCGGCAGCTACTCCTCGTCGGGCATCGTCGCCAGCACCTCGGACCTGACGCCCGAGGCGGCCGCCATCCTGGGCCCGGGGCCCATCATCGAGGACAGCCCGCTCAACAGCGATCCGCCCGCGCACACCCGCCTGCGCCGGCTGCTGCAGCCCTCCTTCACTCCCGCGCGCGTCAACCGCCAGGAGCCCCTCATCCGGCAGATCGCCGACGAGCTGATCGACGGGTTCATCAAGGACGGCAAGGTCGACCTCTTCCAGCACTTCACCTACGTGTTCCCCATGCGGGTCATCCTGGAGCTGCTGGGCATTCCCAAGGAGGACACGGCCCAGGTGAAGGTGTGGGTCACCCACCTGTTCGGGCTGCTGTTCGGCAAGATTCCCCCGGAGCTGCAGCCCGTCTTCGCGCGCAGCGTGGTGGAGTACCGGGCCTACTGCAAGAAGCTCATCGAGGACCGCCAGGCCCACCCGCGGGAGGACCTGACGAGCTACTTCGTGCACGCCGAGCCCTCGGGAGAGGCGTTCACCCTGGCGGAGGTCGTCTCGCTGGTGTCCGGGTCGATCATCGCCGCGGCGCACGAGACGACGACCGCCCAGCTGAGCATCATCATCAAGCAGCTGCTGGAGGTGCCCGAGCGCTGGCAGCAGCTGCGCGAGAACCCCACGCTCATTCCCAAGGCCGTGGAGGAGGGCTCGCGCCGCGAGTCCGTGTCCCACTACATGATGCGCACGGCGATCGAGGACGTGGTCGTGAGCGGGGTGCTGCTGCCCAAGGGCTCGCGGCTGATGCTGCTCTACAGCTCGGCCAACCACGACGAGAGCCAGGTGACGGACCCCGAGCGCTTCGATCTCAACCGGCAGAACGCGCCCAACTTCACCTGGGGCCGGGGCCTGCACTTCTGCCTCGGGGCGCAGCTGGCCCGGCTGGAGCTGCGGGTGGCGCTCGAGCAGCTCATCTCGCGCCTTCCCGAGCTGCGCCTGGTGCCCAACCAGGACGTGGGCTACCAGCAGGACCTGCCGCTGCTGCGCAGCCTGCGCCGGCTGCACGTGGAGTGGCCGGTCCGCTGACCCGCCCGGGCGAGCAGGCGCTGCGTGCTGCCGGGGCTTACCCGGTCAGGCGCAGCGCCAGCTGGTACAGCTCCTGGTGGTTGAAGGGCTTGCGCAGCTCCGACAGCAGCGGGCCCTCGCCGAACTCGCGCGTCAGCTCCTCCCAGGAGTAGTCCGTGTAGGCCGAGCAGATGACCACCGGCACCGTGGCCGTCAGCTTGCGGATCTCCCGCAGCGTCTCGACGCCGCTCCAGCCCGGCGGCATCAGGTAGTCCAGGAACACCAGCGCATAGGGGCGGCCCGAGGCCAGCGCCTCGCGCACCTTCTCCAGGCCCTCGCGCCCCTGGAAGGCCGAGTCCACCTCGAACAGCTCCTCGCTGGGGGGGGGCACCTCCGAGGTGACGCCGAACAGCTCGTCCTCCAGCTGCGCCAGCTCGGCGAGGCTGGACTTGCGCTCGGGGCTCAGCACCCGGCGGAAGTCCTTGTGGATGGCATCCGAGTCGTCGATGACCAGGATGCGTCTCTTGCTCGTGTGCTCGCTCACGATGCACCTTGTGTGGAGTGAAGAGGGAGCTCCAGCACGAAGCTCGCTCCCTGCCCGGGCCCGGCACTGTGGACCGTCAGCGTGCCACCCAGCTCCCGGGCCGCCAGCGCACTGGAGTGAAGCCCGAAGCCGTGGCCCTGCTCGCGGGTGGAGAAGCCGTACTGGAAGATGCGCGTGAGCAGCTCCGGGGCGATGCCCATTCCGGTGTCGCTCACCTCCAGGTGAATCCGCTCCCCCTGGGCGCGTGCCACCTTCAGGGTGAGGCACCGCTTGTTCTCGGGCACCGCGTCCATGGCGTACTTGGCGTTGCTGATCAGGTTGATCAAGATCATCAGGACCTTGTGCCGCTCGGTCACCACGGGCGGCAGGGGTTCCAAGGCTCGTACCACCACGACTTTATGGCGCGCGAGCGCGGCCTCGTTGATGCGCACGGCCTCATCCAGCAACCCTTCCAGCGCGACCGGTTCCTTCACCCGGGAGTGCCGGGCATAGCCCTGCTGCAGCTTGACGATGGTACCAATGTGCTCGGTGTACCGGCGCACATCGTCGAGCAGCTCCCGCAGCTCCCGGTGCTCTTCCTTCATGTGGTTGCCCAGCTGGCTCAGGAAGGGAAGAATCTTCCGCCCCCGCTCATCCTCGGTGAGGAAGGGGCCCAGCCGGGGCCGGTTCTCCTCGAGCAGGCCCGCCACCCGCGCCACGTGCTCGAGCCTCAGCCCGGCCAGCCGCTCCTTGGCCAGCATGGCCGAGGTGCTGACGCTGTTGAGCACATTGCCCACGTTGTGCAGCACGTTGGTGGCCACCTCCGCCATGCCCGCCCGCCGCGCCGCCTCCACCAGCTTGGACTGAACGTCCTTGAGCTCGCGGGTGCGCGTGTCGATGCGCTGTTCCAGTTCTCTGAGCACCCAGAACACGATGACCAGCTCCAGCAGCAGCGAGGCCAGGCCGAACACCAGGACATAACGTGCCGCCGAGAGGGCCGCAGAGGAAACCTCCCGCTCGGGCAGTACGGTGACAAAGTTCCAGTCTGGGCCGCTCAGCCGCGCCACCGCGAGATACTCCCCGTGCTCCGGCAGTTCCAGCACCGTTTGTTCGGGGGAGCGGCCCTTCACCCGCTCGAAGATGGCGCGCAGGTGGGCCCGCTGCGCGGCGGTGCCGACCGTGCTCCCGCTCTCGCCGGTACCGAGGATGTTGTAGGCGGGTTTACCACTCTCCACCCGCATCTCAGGGTGGGCCAGGAGTTGCCCATCGTCCCGGAAGATGAGGTTGTAGGCCCCGGGCAGGTGCTCGGTGACGCGGTCCTGCTGACGCCAGGCGCGGATGCGCTCCTCCAGCTCCTTGTTGAGGACGGCCTGGTTGTCCTGGGCCAGCAGCAACACGAACTGCTCGCGCTGAACGCGCTCGGCCACGTGCTGCGCCAGATGCGACAGGGTGCTGTCACGCACCAGCCGGGAAATGTGCAGGTAGCTGGCCAGGGTCGCCAGCGCGATGACGATCGCGATGGGCACCCCCATCTTGATGAGTGACGAGCGGGCCAGAGAGGCTTGTGGGAGCTGACTCAAGCAACCTCCTGGACGCCGTGCGTGTGACTCACTCCGATCTGACCAGCGGGATCAGAATGTCCTTCCAGTGAGTGAAGATCGAGAAGTGCCCCCCGCCGGGCAGGAAGTGCGGCACGGCGCGGGGAAGACGTGAGGCCAGGTAACGCCCCATCTGCGGCGGGACGATGGTGTCCCCCTCCCAATACCAGAGGTGCACCTCGGTGCGGATCTCCTCCAGGGCAAACCCCCAGGGGGAAACCAGAATGGACGCCTCGCGGCGCATGCCCCGCACGCCCTGGCGCGTGGCCTCGAGCCGGTAGCCCTGCACCTGGGCGGCGATGACGGGGTCGGACAGGATGGCGCGGTCCGCGGCCGAGCAGTGCGCCATCAGGGCCGCCAGCGCGCGGCGGGGGTTCTTGCGCACCGTGCGGTCATGCATGGCCATGATGGGGTGCAGCAACCACTCGGGCCAGGCCGCCAGTGCGTAGGCGTTGCGGTAGTCGCGGTTGACGCCCTCCACCGCCTTGGGGCGATCGAAGGGCGCGGCGCCCGCGACGATGGCCGCCCGGGTGATGCGCTCACCCAGCTTCCACGCGCAGGCGGCCACGTAGGGGCCTCCGGCGGACACGCCGGCCAGGGCGAAGCGGCCCATGCCCAGCATGTTGGCCAGCTGGTCGATGTCCGCCGGGAAGTCCTTCAGCGTACGGTCCGGCTGGTAGTCGGAGTTCCCGTAGCCGGGGCGGTCCGGGACGATCAGCCGCACGCCCAGGTTGTAGGTGAGCCGGTCATCCGGGTGGCGCATGTAGCGCGAGCCCGGGTTGCCATGAATGAAGAGGACGGGCTCACCGGCGGGATCTCCGTACTCGGCGAAGGCGAGCCGGCGTCCGTCCTTGAGACGGATCGAGCCTTCCCGCAGGGGCGTCATCGGCATGCGCATCGGCTCAGGCCTCCATCGGGCGGGAGCGCTCGGCGATCCACCGGGTGACGGCGGGCCAGACCTTGGTGGGGCTCTTGCTCGAGGCCGACAGGCCGATGTGGCCCACCGGGAAGCGCATCGTCTGGGCGTCACTCGAGCCCACCAGGCTGGGCAGCGGCTCGCTCATGGGCGGCGGAGCGATGCTGTCCTGCTCGGCGATGATGTTGAGCACCCCGCCGCGGATGCGCTTGAGGTCCACCCGCTCACCGCCCACCTCCATCTTCCCCTGGCAGAAGAGGTTCTGCTGGTAGCAGTCCTTGATGTACTGGCGGTACACCTCGCCGGGGAAGGGCACGGCGTCAGCGCCCCAGCGCTCCATGGCGAGGAAGGTGGTGACGTACTCGGGCTCGTCGATGTGGCGGCACACGTCCAGCCACCGGGTGAAGCGCTGCACGGGCGCGGCGGCGAAGAAGCCACTCTCCAGCACCCGCGAGGGGATGTTGCCGTACGCATCCACCAGCGAGTCCACGTCGAAGTGCCCGGGCTGCGTCCACAGCGAGTACACGCCGCCGTGGCTGAAATCCACCGGGGTAGCCTGGGCTACGAAGTTGCGCACGCCCTCGGGGTAGAGGCTGTTGTAGGCCAGCGCCAGCGTGCCGCCCATGCAGTAGCCGTAGAGCGTCAGGTCCTCGCTGTTGCTGCTGCGCAGCGTCCAACGCACCGCCTGGCGCACCAGCCCGCCCAGCAATTCCTCCCACGAGAGGTGCTGCTCGTCCGGCCCGGCGATGCCCCAGTCGATGGCGTAGACGTCGAAGCCCGCGCGGGTGAGGTGCTCGATGAGGCTGCGGCCGGGCAGGAAGTCGAGGATGTACCAGCGGTTGATGAGCGAGTACGAGAAGAGGATGGGCGTGCGGTAGCGGCGCTGAGGCGCGGCGTAGCGCAACAGCCGCTTGGCGCCCCGCGTGTACACCACCGTATGCGGCGTGGGGCTGACGGGCGGCTCGCGCACGCCCGAGGCCTTCTCGATGATGGGCCGCAGGTACGGGTAGGGGTTGAGAGGCCGATCCTGCAGGGCCTGAGCCAGTGCGCGCGATAGCTCGACCTGGCCCGAGACGAAGGAGCGGAAGCGCTGGAAGGTGTTGGGCGACATGGACGATCTTCTCGACGGGCTCAGGTGCCGTGCCGGCGGGCCACGGGCTCGCGAGTGGGAGCCTCCTGAAGAGGGCTCTCGGCCCGGTTGGGCCGCTCCTGACGCTCCAGCAGGTCTACCACCAGCTCGATCTGCGAGCCCAACGCCTCGACCTGGTTGTTCAGGTGGCGCAGTTGCTCGCGCAGCCCTTCCACCTCGGAGGCCGCGGGCAGGCGCAGCGCCAGCAGTGCCCGCTCCTGGAGCGCCTGGCGGCGGATGCGCAGGTTGAAGCTCTGACGCATCAACCCGCCGCTGATACGCAGCCAGGTGGGGCTCTCGCTCAGCCGTGCGCTGACTTTGGTGAGGCCACGCTCGGCCTTGGTGAACACCCGGCCCGAGCGGGTCTCCGGGCTGGTGAGATGCCCGATCAGCTTGAGCCCACGGGCCAGGAGCCCCTTGGAGGCAGGAGGGGAATTGGTGCTCATGCCGCCCAATCTACCGGATTCCGGTGGGAGCACGCCCCTTGTCATGCCCGATTCACACCACGAGTCATAGTGACGCCGAACCCCTCAACGCAGCAGGGCTTATCCGACTTCCAAGGCCTGGGCCCTGGTCATCAGCCTGGGACGCATGGGCTCGCTCCGTCGCCTGTCTCTCCCTGAAGCGCTCATGGCCCTCCAGGGGCGCGGATTGTCGAAGCAGCCCAGGGTCCACACCGTTCTCCCGACGACAATCGCGTTCGGAGAGACCATGAAAAAGCTTCTGGGAGCCCTCGTGGCCGCGCTGGTGCTCGGCGCGGGCTGCGCGCACAACCAAGAAAAGACGGCGCAGACCGAAGTGCCGTCCGCCCCCCAGGCCTCGGTGGAGAGTGGTGGCCAGGGACAGGTGGGCGGCTCAGGAATGCTGTCCGGCATGGACTGCGAGGTCATCAGCACCGGAGGTTCCGGGGCTGTGGGCTCCGGGATGATTCAGAACGAGCCCAGCGCCTCGGTGACGCAGGACCTTGGGACGCAGCAGCCCGAGAGTGTGCCGAGCGAGGATTCGAGCGGCATGTCCCAGGACAACGCCATCGGCGGGTCGGCCTCGGCGGACGTCGCGTCCAGCGGCGCGGTCTCCTCGGATGTGGCGCTGGATGACTCGGCGTCCGGCGACGTCGCCATCGGCGGCCTGGAGACCCAGGACGACGCCATCGGCGGCTCGGGCTCGGAAGAAGCCGTCCCCGGCGGCTCGCTCGCAAGC
The DNA here is from genome assembly GCA_036389955.1 of Myxococcaceae bacterium. Taxonomy (GTDB): domain Bacteria; phylum Myxococcota; class Myxococcia; order Myxococcales; family Myxococcaceae; genus DATHBR01. The sequence goes on along the minus strand of DASVVJ010000299.1, from coordinate 1,665 downwards.
AACCTTGCCCTCATCGGCTCGGCCTCCCAGAACGCTCAAGCGAGCGGCTCGGCCTCGGATGAAGCCGCTGCCGGCGGCTCGGGCACCCAGGACATTGCCATCGGTGGCTCGGCCTCTCAGGACGTCGCCCCGAGTGGCGCGGCCTCGGAGAACCTCGACACCGGCAACCAGGCCTCGGAGGACGCGGCCTTCGAGAGAACGGACCTGGGTGGCACGGGCGGCGGTGGAGGGTGAGCCCTGTGCACTCCGCTCCCGCGGTGTGCATTCTGCTGTTCGTGGCGCTCGCCGCACCCTCTGTTGAGGCGAGCCGCGAGCGCCCTGCTGCTCCGTGGACCGCTGGGCTCCACACGCTCGTAGACGAGGCGGCGCGGGACTTCGACGGTGAACTCTCGCTCTACGTGCTCGATGTCGAGTCCGGCGAGGAATACGCCTATGACGCCGACAGGCCGACGTATCTGTCCTCGGCGATCAAGCTCGCGGTGATGCTCGAAGTGCTGCATCAGGTGGACAGTCAGCAGCTCACCTGGGACGAGCGGCTCGAGCTTGGGCCTGAAGACGTCCGTGATGGAATGCACCGGCTCGGGCAGGCCCGAGTGGGCGAGCGTTTCTCCATCGCGACCCTGCTCGAGTACATGATGGTGGACAGCGACAACGCCGCCGCAGACCTCCTCATCCAGCGCGTGGGCGTGGAGCGTGTGAAGGCGCAGCTCGTCGCACGAGGCATCCAGACAGGCCCGGTGTCCTCGCTGTTGGAAGAACGCCGCCGCATCTACTCCAAGCTGGATCCCCGGGCGAAAGAACTCTCCGCGAACCAGATCCGCTCCCTGGGCGAGCAAGCCTCTCCCGGCTCGCGTGCCCGGTTCCTCACGACGATGTGGGAAGACGCTCCCGCGTGGAAGGGCCGGGACATGGACCGAGCTTTCGGGGCCTACTACGCGGAGAACGTGAACTCCGCCTCCATGCGGGGGATGGGGCAGTTGCTCGGGCAGATCGCGCGCTGCGAGGGACTGAGCACGGAGAGCTGCGCGCGAGCCCACGAACTCATGCGCTCGTGCCGCACGGGACAAAGCCGGATCGCCGCCGGGCTGCCCAAGACGGCGAGCTGGGCTCACAAGACCGGAACCCAGCACCGGCGCGCATGTGACCTGGGCATCCTCCACCTCCAGTCCGGGCGCCCAATCGTCATTGCCGCATGCACCCGGAACTTCTGGGGTGTCGGGGAGGCGGAGCGCCTCTTCGCGCGCCTGGGCCAGATCATCTCGAACGCCGCGAGCACACCGCCCTCCGCGCAGGCCCAGGCAGCCAACGTGCCGAAGGGTTCAAGCAGCACGCGGCGCCACTAGGGAGTGAAACCGGACGCTGCTGCTACCGCCCGAGCGTGCGCAATGCTCTTTGTCCCTTCGCGGCGCAGGTGATGGTCCCTGCGGACGCGCCGAACGCCTGGCGGGCTTGCTTGGGGAAGCGCGGCAGCGCCTGGACGAAGAGACACGCCACATGAACGTGATCTCCAAGGTCCGCAAACCCGAGGCGCTGGCAGCGTCGCAGCAATGGGCCGAACTCCTCCCATGGAGCGCGCGCCATGTAGGCCTCAGTCAGTACCTCCTTTGCGGTGATCTGCCGAAGGTGTAGGCGCTCGGCGGGCGTCCGTGCCTCGCGCAGAAGCTC
>DASVVJ010000298.1:0-14522 GCA_036389955.1 Myxococcaceae bacterium | reverse complement strand
CGTGCCGAGGGCCCCGCGCCCTGAGGCCGGGCGTCCCCGGCTGCCCTCGGCGGGCGAGCCTGCTCCCTCGCTCACCGAGCACCGGACCCTGCCCGCCCGCGCCCAGGCTCTGCCTCGCGCTGCGGAACTGGCGCAGCGGCTGTCGGGGTTGCTGGGGCTGCCGGTCCACCTGACGCTGACGGACAACCGGGCCACGCTGGTGAGCTTCCGCCGCCGGCCGGAGGAGCTGCGCGTGCGCCTGCATCACCTCTTCCTGGAGGCGCCGGAGGTGATGGTGCGCGCCATCGCCGCTTTCGTGGGCCGGGAGGACGCGCGAGCCAAGGACGCGCTGGAGGAGTACGCCCGGCAGCACAGGGCCCGGGTGCGGCGCACGCGGAGGCCGGGGGCTCCGCTGAAGTCGCGCGGCCGGTGCTTCGACCTGCGCGCCATCTACGAGCGCCTCAACGCCACGTACTTCGAGGGCGGTATCCAGGCGGACATCGGCTGGGCGCGGAAGCCTGGGCACAAGCGCCGGAAGACCATCCGCCTGGGCGTATATGACTCGCGGCTGCGGGAGATCCGCGTTCACCCGGCGCTGGACCAGCCACACGTCCCGGCGTTCGTGGTGGAGGCCATCGTCTTCCACGCCATGCTGCACCAGCTCTTCCCCGAGGAGCCCGGCAGCCGGCACCCTTCGCACCCTCCGGAGTTCCTCGAGCGAGAGCGGGCGTTCCCGCTGCTCGAGGCGGCCCAGCGCTGGCAGCGCGAGCACCTGCGCTCACTGCTGCGCGGATAGCCTCCTGAGAGAGGCCTTGCGGCTACAGGAAGCCAAGACATGCCTCCTGGTACTCGAACTGTCCGGAGCGCTCGCCCTGCTCGAGGAAATCTTTGACCTTCTCGTAGGGCACTTCTGGCGGGACATCCACGGCAACCAGGCGGGGAAGGTCACTCCCTTCCGAAGAGCACCCCAACTGCCGCAGAGCGGCACGAACCGGCTCGACATCCTTCTCCTGTGCGAACCAGAGGTGCAGCGTGCTGTGGCCGCTCGCTCGCACTAGCTCAGAGAACCAGAGGGCTCCGCTTTCATCAGGGTGCACGGCGACGATGTCTCCGAGCGCCAGTTCCTGAACGTAGAAGGGGATGTTGTCGAGCTCGTAGCCCGCATCCCGTTTGATCATCCATAGAGTTTCCGTTTCGCTGACACCGGAAGAGTTCTTGAACGGAAACCGGACCTTCACACGTTCGCTCATTGGGGCTGATCCGACTTTTCGAGATTGCATTCCCGGCACAGCACCTGGCCGTTCGAGGGGGTGCCATACCCTCCCTTGCTCTTGGGCACGATGTGGTCGCGCTCACGTTGATTGAGTGGCGGAGTCACCCCACGTTGGCTTTTCTCTCCGGGCACCACTTCCGTCCCGCAGTTCTCGCACTTGTTGGCACCGTCGTTCTTCGCGGCGTTGGCAGCATCGATCTCTTTCTTGCCCGCAGGAGTGAAGGGCTTTCCAGCGCGCGAGCCTCTTGGAGCTTTGCCAGCCACCCACTGAGTCTCGAAAGGTGCACAGGGCACCGGCTCGACAGGGAGACTGCCCTGGGCCAGGAGCGGGATCGCCCAAACGATCAGGGCAGCCCAGAGGAGAAAACATGTGCGGGCACGCAGCAGGTCATGGGTCATAACAGTTCTCTGAACGTGTAAAGAGGATGATACCCAAAGGGCTTGGATCGACGGAGGTGAGTGTCATGGTCTTCGAGAAGACATGGAAGCGAGCGGCACAGGTGGTGTTCGCGCTCATGGCGGCTGCTTGCAGTGACGAGGCTCCCACGCGTGAAGAGGCGCTCGATCACTTTGGCAATGTCATGGCGGAGGCGAAGGTGTGTGACACTACGAACCAATGTGTCTTGGCCGGAAAGAGCAACTGCTCCTGCGCAGCACCTGTGAATGCCTCGTTTGTGGGCCGGATCGAGGACGCTGTCGAGGACGTGAACAGGACGTGCGCCGCCGAGGACTTTCTCGGGGACTGCATCACCTACCAGAATCCTCGCTGTGAGCAGGGACAGTGCGTCGCGGACCCTCGGCAATGACCGCGCAGGCCAGGAACCCCGGAGAAGAGTGAACACCGCGCCCCAGGCCCGCACGCGGCGTTGGCCTTCGGGCGCCCGGGCGCTGCATGCTCCGGGCACATGCGCTACTTCGGCCTCGACGAGGCAAACCGGCTGGTCCCCTTGCTGAGCAGCACCTTCGAGAAGGTACGCCCCTGGGTGACGCGCGCGCAGAAGCTCGCCGCGGAGCTGGCGGAGCTGCGCACCGAGGGCAAGCGCGATGCGCACACCGAGCAACTGCGCGCGCAGCATGAAGCCCTCATCGAGCAGATCCGCGTCGAGCTTCAGCAGCTCCAGGACATGGGCATCGAGGTGAAGGCCGCCGATGGGCTGGTGGACTTCCGCGCCCAACTCGGCGGCCGCACGGTGTACCTGTGCTGGCGCTTCGGTGAGCCGGCCATCTCCCACTGGCACGAGCTGGATGCCGGCTTCGCCGGGCGCCAGCGCATCAACGACCCCCAGGCCTTCACTCCCAGCTACCTGAGCTGAGCCGCTCCGCTCACGCCTCCGGAACGATTCCCTTGCGCAGCAGCCCCAGCTTGTTGCGCGCCGAGAGGATCTGCTGGCGCAGCGAGTCCGCCTGCCGGCCGATGTCCCCGAAGTCCTGCTCGTCGGCGAGCGTCACCACCGCCTGAGCCTCCTCGGCCACCTGGCCCATGCGCTCCGAGAGCGCGTCCAGGCTGCCCACCAGCTCCACGTTCGTCTCGGCCGTCTGCGGCGCGGCCCGCTTGGCCGCGAAGTCCTGCATCCGCTGGTTGAGTTCCGCCGCGCTCTGCCCCAGCGCACCGTAGCGCTCCAGCAGCGTCTTGAACGTCTCGGCGCGCTTCTCCAGGTACTGCGCGTGCTCGTTGACGGCCTCGGCGTTCTTCTGCTGCCGGTCCCGCGCGTTGGACACCGCCGCCACCAGCGCGCTCACGCTCTCATTCAGCACCCGGTCCTGCTCGGCCACGTCCCGCAGCAGCTTGGAGGCACGCTCCAGGCTCTTCTCGGAGTTGAGCGGGGACTTCTTGAACTGGTCCGTCAGCGACTCGAAGCGGCGAAGCTGTTCGTCCAGTACCTCGGCGGCGGCGGTCAACTCGGAGGAGGGAGGCTTGGCGCTCTTGCTCATAGAGCGTCGAACATGGCACGCCCGGCGCGACTTGCCAGCCCCATCCAACGCTCCGGTCAGGTAGACGACTGCGCGGGCGCAATCCGCAGCGTGCCCTCCAGCGGCCCCCCGAGGCTGTGCATCAGCTGCGCCAGGGACTGTGCCGCCGTCTCCGCCGTGCCGCCCAGCCGCACCAGCATGTCGCCCACCTCATCCGGCGTGCGCGCCAGCGCCAGCGTCTGCAGCCCCACGTCCCCTTCCCACAGCTCCATCGCCGAGGTGCGCGCCTCCCGGTCGAACTGCCCCGGCTCCAGGCTGTTGCGCTCGCACACCCGCGTGCGGGCCAGGTCGCGCCACAGCATGACTTCCTGGTCCGCCAGCAGCAGCTCCGCGTGCCACCGCCCGTCCAGCCCCTCCGCCTCGCCCCGCAGGCCCCGCGCCAGCGCCGCCACCGTGGCCGGCGCCAGGTGGCTGTACACCACCGACAAGTCCCCGCGCGTCTGCTGCCCCGCCGAGTCGATCTTCAGGTGCCAGAGCACCAGCCGCCCGGTGAAGCGCGCCGACGAGCGCACCTCCACGCTGCCATCGTCGTACTCGGCCGACCACTGCACGTTCATCACGTGCTCGCCGTCCAGCCGCCGGAACTGCCGCAGAAAGCCCAGCTCCGCGCCCGGCGTGCGCTGCTGGGTGAACACCGCCACCCGGCCCGAGCGCAGCACCCCAGCCTGCGCGTCCGCCAGCGGCACCTCGCCGGTGTCCACGAAGGCCTTGTAGGCCCGCATGGCCTGGGGGTGAGACAGGTCCAGGTCCGCCGTGCGCCCCATCGAGCGCTCCAGCGGCGGCAGGGGCCCGCTGCTCACGTTGCTCAGGGGCTGCAGCCCCGCGAACGGGTCCTCCACCTGCGCCGCCATGGACGTGGTCGTCACCCGCAGCGTGTTCGGGTCCAACCGGCTCAGCTCGTGCAGCTTGCCCTGCTCTCCGGGCCGCTCCGGGCCGGACTCCCAGCGCAAGGTGCTCGCCTCGGGCAGCGTCAGCGGCCTGCTCAGCGACAGCGGCGGCAGCTCACCCGAGCGCAGCGCCGCCGCCACCGTCACCGTCGTCTCCAGGTAACACGCCGTCGGCACGTCCTTCACCCAGGACACGCCCGTGCTGGCGCCCACGTTCAGCAGCAGCACATAGGTGTCCTGCAGGTCCTCGCTCACCAGCGTCTCGGGCGAGGAGCCCGGCACCACCGTGCTCTCCGACGACGCGTTGGCGGAAGGCTGCTCGGCAGCCTCCGCGCTGGCACCCGTCGAGAGTCTGTCCACCGCCATGACGTCCCCCGGTAAGAGGCTGGAAACAGGTCGTGGTCCGCTCGTCCACCTACCACGCTCCCCCGGATGCTGTCCGCTCGCTCAAGCACCGCAAGTTTCCGGGCACTCACCCCACCAGGCCCCCAGGTGTCCGCCGGGACTCTCCAGGCCGCTCCCCCGGCTGCCCTGCCTCCAGCCATGAGGCAGGTGCTCGCGGCGACCACCCCGCGCACGCACCTTACAGGGCACACGCCGCAGGGGTGCCTACACATGGACTATCCTCGCTCAGTTCTGGTGACAGGGGCCACGGGCCAGCAGGGGGGCGCGCTCGCCCGGCACCTGCTCCACCATGGCTTTCGCGTCCTCGCCCTCACCCGAAACCCGGGCTCGGCTCAGGCCAAGGCCCTGGAGTCCCTGGGCGCCGAGCTGGTGCCCGGTGACTTCGAGGACTCGGCCTCCCTGGAGCGGGCCGCCCGCCGCGCCGACACCGTGTTCGCCATGGCCACCCCCTTCGAGGCCGGCATCTACGCCGAGGTGCGCCACGGCCTGCACCTGGTGGATGCCGCCCGGCTGGCCGGAGTGAAGCACTTCATCTACTCCTCGGTGGCGGGGGCGGACCAACGCACCGGCATCCCCCACTTCGACAGCAAGCATGAGGTGGAGCGCTACCTGCGCCGCTCGGGCCTGCCCTACACCATCCTGGCCCCCACCTTCTTCATGGAGAACTTCCAGGGCTCCATGTTCCGCCAGGGGCTTCAGGACGGGCTGCTCACCATGGGCCTGCCTCCCATGCGTGGCCTGCAGATGGTGGCCGTGGAGGACCTGGCCCGCTTCGCCGCCCGGGTGATTTCCTCCGCCGAGGACTTCCTCGGGGAGCGCATCGACATCGCCTCCGACGAGGTGACGGGGCAGCAGGCCACGGATCTGCTCTCGTACGTGAGCGGCCACCGGCTGCACTACCAACAGTTGCCGCTCGAGTTCGTGCGCGAGCACAGCGAGGACCTGGCCCTCATGTACGAGTGGTTCGACCGGGTGGGCTACCACGCCGACGTCCTCACCCTGCGCCACGAGTTCCCCGAGGTGGGCTGGCACACCTTCGAAGAGTGGGCCCGCGTCCAGGACTGGAGCTTCCTGGGCTCGGCCGCCTCGCCCGGGGTCGGCGTGGGCTTGGAATCGCCGTGAAAACGTTGTAATACAAATCAAAACACAGTCTTTCCGGTTAGTGCGCGCAAGCGACTGATATCCGGACATTCCTCTCCAAGTCTGTCACAAAAAAAGACATGGCCTTCTGGGCAGGCTGTGGAGAGTGTTTTCAATGCCTTGCATGAAGGCTGTGTAAACAACCACTACAGTTTTGTCCTCACCGGAGTGGACCATCCCCAGTCCACTGGGTGCACGGGATATCTATCAAACCCTTAGATTTCCTGGATTTATGGCTTGGCCCGGCTCCTGCTTATGGCCGGGGTGTCCGTATGGCGCCCCGCCGTTGGACTGGAGGAATCCCCCCTTGGTTCGCAATCGTATCGTTGCTGCCCTGCTCGCCACGCTCCCCCTGGCTGCTTGCGAAGTCTCTGAGAATGAACTGCCCGCCGGCACCCAGAAGGCCGAGGAGCTGGAGCTGGGCGATGTGCGCTCGGCCCTGGCCGCCTTCGCGCAGGTCGAGGTGGTAGGCGCTCATGAGGACCAGGTGCCGTACATGCTCAGCGGCCAGCTGGGTCAGGCCAGCGCCGCGACGGGCTTTGCCGCGGTGAACGCGCACAGCCGCGTGGCCCAGGCGCTGCCCAACATCGCCGCGGCGTTCCGCCTGAAGGCTTCGGACCTGGCGCCCACCCGCATCACCGTGGACGAGCAGGACAACACTCACATCCGCTATGCGCAGATGAAGAACGGCCTGCGCGTCATCGGCGGCGAGTTCATCGTCCACATGGACAAGGATGGGCGCATCTACTCGGCCAACAGCTCGGCGCGTGACGGCGAGAGCGTCTCCGCCAAGGCGAAGATTGCCCCCGAGGCCGCCGAGGCCGCCGCGCTGGGCAACACCCTGGGCCGCCACCTCGAGCTCGAGCAGAAGGCCGAGCTGGTTTACCTCCGCCAGGACGGCAAGCTGAAGCTGGCCTACCAGGTGCTGGTGGCCGGTGAGGGCGCGGACCTGCCCGTGCGCGAGTACGTGTACGTGAGCGCCAATGACGCCAAGGTGCTGGACCGCGCCTCGCTGATCCACTCGGCGATGAACCGCGCCGTGTACCACGGCAACAACACCACGAGCCTGCCCGGCACGCTGCGGCGCTCGGAGGGTGGCGCGGCCACGGGTGATGCCCACATCGACATGAACTACGACCACCTGGGCACCACCTACCAGTGCTACTTCCAGAACTTCGGTCGTGACTCGTACAACGGCGCGGGCGCGCAGATGCGCAGCACGGTGCACCACAGCACCAACTACGTGAACGCCTTCTGGAACGGCAGCCAGATGGTGTACGGCGACGGCGACGGCACGCAGTCGGGCATGCTGGGCAAGGACCTGGACGTGACCGTGCACGAGCTGACGCACGCGGTGACCAGCTCCGAGTCCAACCTCACCTACTCCAACGAGTCGGGCGCGCTGAACGAGGGCATGAGCGACATCTTCGCCGCGTACTGCGAGAGCTGGACGCGCTCGTGGTCCACCGACGCGGACGTGTGGAAGATCGGCGAGGACATCTGGACGCCGGCCACCTCGGGTGACGCTCTGCGCTACATGGCCAACCCCACCCAGGACGGCTCGTCGAAGGACTACTACCCCGAGCGCTACACGGGCACCTCGGACAACGGCGGCGTGCACTGGAACTCGGGCATCGCCAACCTGGCCTTCCAGCTGCTGTCCACCGGTGGTACGCACCCGCGCGGCAAGACGACCACGGCGGTGACGGGCATCGGCGTGCAGCAGGCCGGCGCCATCTTCTACCGCGCCAACCGTGACCTGTTCACCGCTTCCACCAACTTCGCGCAGGCCAAGACCTACACGGAGCAGGCGGCCACCGCGCTGGGCTACAGCGCCGCGTCGGTGACGCAGGCATGGCAGGCCGTGGGCGTGGGCGTGGCGGCTCCTCCGCCGACGGGCACCGCGCTGAGCAACGGCGTGGCCATCACCGGCATCTCGGGCGCCGCGTCCTCGCAGAAGTTCTACTACCTGGACGTGCCGGCCGGTAAGGCGGTCACCTTCGCGATGAGCGGTGGCACGGGTGATGCGGACCTGTACGTGAAGTTCGGCGCGCAGGCGGGCACCACGAGCGGCAACTACGACTGCCGTCCGTACATCAGCGGCAACAACGAGACGTGCAACATGCCGGCGAAGACCACCGCGGGCCGCTACAGCGTGCTCATCCAGGGTTACAGCTCGTACTCCAGCACCTCGATCAAGGGTTCCTACACCCCGTGATTCGCTGAGCCTGTGAGCGTCGAGTAGCACTGACCCCCGGGAGGGTTTCCTCCCGGGGGTTCTTTTTTTGTCCGCCTCCAAGCGGCCGGTACCGGCCGACCGCCAGGTCACCTTGCAGGCCAGGCTGTTTGACGCGCACACCGGCGAGGAGTTCGGTACGCTGAGCACCCCCTTCGAGGTCTATTGAGTTGAACGCTCCGTCGCGCGCCTCGTTCTTCGCCTCCTGTCCCGTGTGTGGGGTCTCGGAGGCGAGCGAGGTGGTCACCTTTCCCGAGCTGCGCTTTGGCCGCTGTGCCGGGTGCGGCCTCATCTACAAGCAGGAGCAGGTGCCCGGCCTGGGCACCGGCTACGGCGAGGACTTCTTCCGCCATAACCGCGCCGGCTACATGAAGCGGTGGGAGCACCGGGTGCGCAAGTGCCGGCGCCAGCTCCTGGTGTGCCTGGAGTACGCCCCGCACGCGCGCAGCATGTTGGATGTGGGGTGCTCGGCGGGCTACGTGCTCGCGGCGGCCAGGTCGCTGGGCCTGGAGGAGATGGGGCTGGACTACGACCGGTTCCCCGTGGAGCTGTGCCGCGAGAAGGGCCTGCGGGCCGAGCAGGGCACGCTGACGAAGCTGCCGTTCGCGGATGGCTCGTTCGACATCGTCACCGCCAAGCACACGCTGGAGCACGTGGAGAGCCCGCTGGACGGGCTGCGGGAGATCCACCGGGTGCTGCGGCCGGGCGGCGTGGCCTTCATCGTGGTGCCGGACGCGGCCTACTACAAGATTCCCCTGATGCCGCGTAAAGGCCGCTCGTTCCGGCCGGACCGGCGCGGGTGGCAGCACCACGTGTATTTCTACGAGCACAACCTGGCCGACGCGTGCACGCGGGTGGGGCTCACTCCCGCCAAGGCGGGCAAGGACATCTTCCGCCGCCGGCTGGCGACGGGGGCCCGCGCCGCCTACGAGTACGCGCGCTATGCGTTCCTGTTCGGCTGGGTGCACAGCTCGCGGGTGACGCGGATGCGGCGCGAGATACAGCTCATCTGCGTCAAACCGGGGTTGCCTCAGGCGCTGCCGGCGCCCCAGGCCGAGAGCCAGGCCGCCACGGGCTGAAGGGGCGCGCAAACCTCAGCGCGGGGCGATCGGCGCCTTCTTGAAGCGGCCCCAGGCGACGAAGGCCGCGAGCGCACCGAGGATGAGGTTCGGCACGATCGCGCCCCCCTCGCCCCGCGACAGGTGAAAGGGCGCCGCCAGCAGCATGACGACGGTCAGCCCCGCCGCTGCCAGCGGGGTGAGCCCGGGCTTGATGCGGGTGAGCGCCGGCAGGAGGAGCCCCAGGGCCCCCGCGAGCTCGGAGGCGCCGATGAAGCGGACCAGGCCCTCGGGCATGGTGGACACCCAGGCCATCTGCTGCGCGAGCTCCGCGATGGGAGTGAACAGCTTGAAGGAGCCCGCGCCGAAGAAGGCCAGGGCCAGCAGCACCTGGACGATCCAGAGGACGACGTGGAGCCCCTTGCTGGCGCTCGGCGCGGTATGGACAGTGGGGGCGGCGGTCGTGCTCATGTCATCTCACCTCGTGAGGGGGACCTCAAAAGGTCCGTGTTTTTCTGAACCCACTATGCAACTGTTGCGCTGGGAACACTAGAGGACCCTTTTGCGTCACTCTGGTGCACAGGGCGCACCAATGGACCTGAACCTCCTTTCGCTGTTCGTCACCGTGGCGGAGGCCGCGAGCTTCTCGGCCGCGGCCACGAAGCTGGGGCTGCGGCGCTCCTCCGTCAGCCGTGGCGTTGCGTCACTCGAGCGGGCGCTCAGGGTCCAGCTCTTCAGCCGGACCACGCGGCATGTGGCGCTCACCACGGCGGGCACCGCGCTTTACGCCAAGGTGGCGCCTCAGCTGGCCTCGCTGGCGGACGCACTGGGCACGCTGCCCGAGCGCAAGGAGCTGCCCTCGGGCGAGCTGCGCCTCACCGCGCCCCATGATCTGGGCGCCGTCGTGCTGCCGGCCGTCATCTCCGGCTTCTCGATGAGGTACCCCGCGGTTCAGGTGGATGTGCGGCTGACGAACCAGAAGGTGGATCTGGTGGCGGAGGGCTTCGACCTCGCGCTGCGCTTCGCGGGCGAGAAGCTGTCGGACTCCTCGCTCGTGGCCCGGCGGCTGAGTGGGCCGGAACTCCAGGTCTTCGCGGCCCCCACCTACCTGGCCCGTGCCGGAACACCGAGGACCCCCGCGGACACCGCGGATCACCAGTGGATCCACTTCCGGGCCATCCAAGGACTGCCACCGCCGCTGCCGGCCCCGAGGACACGGCCCAGCGTCATCTGCGACGACGTGCTCTTCATGCATGGCGCGGTGAAGGCCGGGCTGGGCTTGTCCGTCCTGCCGGCGTACCTGGCCCGGGAGGATGTGGCCACGGGCAAGCTGGTTCGCGTGCTGCCGCGCCTCTCCATCCGGGCAGGGGCGCTCTACTTCGTGCACCCGCCCTCGCGGCACCTGCCTCTGAAGGTGACCGCGTTTCGCGACTTCCTCATCGAGTACCTGGCGGCGAATCCGCTCTTCAGCCGGCCCGAGTAGCCCCAGGGCTCAGTGCAGCAGCATGCGCTCCCTGGGCGACAGCCGCTCGTAGCGCGTCTTGAGCAACGGGAGCTCCTCCACCATCCCCAGGCCGCGGCGGATGTCGGCGCCTCGGAGCGGATGGCCGAAGAACGGACCCAGCAGACACAGGTCCAGCGCGCCTGCCACCAGGGGCCCCAGCCCCACCAGCGCCACCGCCGCGCCACGCGGGGTGCCCGAGGCCAGTCCTCCCAGCACCAACCCGGCTCCCGCCAGAATGCGGGCCCAGCGCCCCGTGCGCGAAGCCATGAACTCCACGAGCATGAGCCACCTCCATCCCGAAGATGGGCACGCACAGGGCACACACCAGCGCGGACCGCCCTCCAGGCTCCCGCTCGCCCGCCCGCCCCTCAGGAGCACGGCCTTTGCCAGGCCTGCCTCAGGCGTCGAAGTCCACCCGGCGCACCTCGTCATCGCCCACCGCTGCCTGGTAGACGTGCCACGCCGCCGCCAGGTCCTGGAACGGCAGCCCCACCATGCCGAACACGGTGAGTTGCTCGGCCGCGGTGCGCCCCGTGCGCATGCCAGCGATGATTTCCCCCAGCTCCGCGTGGATGGAGGACTCTTCCGGCCCCGTGCCACCCACCATGCCGCTGGACAGCGCCAGGCTCCGGCTGTCGCAGACGAAGGTGGCGCGCTGGATCAGCTCCGCGGGTAGCTCCACCTTGTCGGACTCCTCTGCTCCCAGGGCGGTGATGTGCATGCCCGGGCGTGCCCACTCCGACGAGAGCACGGTGTGGCCCGCCGGCAGGGAGGTGATGACGATGTCCGCCTCCTCCACGGCCTCGGCCACCGAGAGCACCGGTTGCACCGGCAGCGACAGCTGTTGGTACATGCGCGTGGCGAACGCCGCCGCCTTCGTGAAGTCCGCGTCGTAGACGAAGGCCTGCGACAGCGTGCGCACCAGCCGCAGGGACTTGAGCTGGAGCACTGCCCGGTTGCCCGCGCCGAGGAACGCCACGCGCGTGGCGTCTTGCCGGGCCAGGACATCGGTTGCCAGCGCGCCCACCACCCCGGTGCGCACCGCGGACAAGTGCCCCGCGTCCATCACCGCCAACAGCGCTCCGGAGGCCAGGTCGTGCAGTTGCAGCACGCCTTGAATGGAGGGCGTGCTCGTGGGGAACCGGCCGTGCACTTTGACCGAGTAGGCGGGCACTCCGGGCAGGCTGCCGGGAAAGAGCACCATGGCCGTGCCCTCGGCATGCAGGGGAACACGCGTCCGCTGGGGTGCCACCGTTCGCGCCAGCGCATCCGCGCGAAACGCCTCGCGCATGTCCGACAACAGGGTGAGCGCCTGAAGGTTTCGAGACACATCGGAGCGGGTCAGCAGGAGCGTGCTCATTGGATGACACCCACCCTAGCCGAGCGTCCATGAAGTCCCCACGTCCGCGTCACATCCGGCGGCTGGGCTGTCCGTGTGGAGACGGATGGGCGCCACTCGCCCCGGCGCCTGGGGCGGGCAGGCGTGGAAAGTAGACCACAGGGGCCATCGAAGGGCTCGGTGACGAGCACGCTGACCGCTGAGTGCCCACTGTGAAGTTGGGCGTGAGCACACGGTTTCGTTGGGAGGTAGACATGCTGGAGCAGGAGCCACGTCCCCATACCTGGGAGGCCCTGAGAGACGCGGAGGAGCCCCATCGCCTGGCCGCCTTCCTGCGCACGCAGCGCGAGGCCCTGCTGGCTGACTGGCAGCGCTCCACCCATGCGCTGCACGCGCGCCGCGCGGGCGAGTCCTCGTTGGTGGACCACATCCCCTCATTGCTGGACGGCATCACCGAGGCGCTCGCCCACGAGGTCAGCGGCATGCCGCTGCAGCTTCCGAGCGTGCTGTCCGACGTGCACGCCTTCTCCCGCCTGGCGCAGGGCTTCAGCATCCATGAGCTGACGTACGAGTACGGGCTGCTGCGCCGCTGCATCCTCCTGCGCCTGGAGGCCGCCGCCATCCACCCGGGCCCCGGCACGCTGGCTCTCCTGGACGAGCTGATTGATCAAGCCGTCACCCGCTCGGTGCAGAGCTACAGCAAACTGCGCGAGCGGATGCTGAACTCCCTGGACCGGATGATGCAGGCCACGCTCGACAGCCCGGACGTGGACACCCTGTTGAGCCGCCTGCTCGCCCTGATGATGGAGGCCGCGCTGCAGGTGGACAAGGCCTTCATCCTGCTGCGCGAGGACGGGGCGCTCCGGGTGCACGCCGCCATGGGAGGTGAAGCGGAGCGCACCGTGGGTATGAGCCTGCGCATCGGCGAGGGCTTCGCTGGCCGGGTCGCCGCGGAGCGCAAGCCGCTCGCCGTGCGCATGGAGGGCACCGAGCCCGCGGACGGCAGCGCCGAGCCGGCCCACGCGGGTCTGCGCGTGCTGTACGGCATTCCGATGCTGGACGGCGAGCACCTCGTCGGCGTGGCGTACATGGGCTCGCGCACCGTGTATGCGTTCTCCGAGGCGGACACGCTCCTGCTTCGCACCATGGTCAGCCGGGCCACTGCCCTCATCGTCCAGGCGCAGCTTCGGGCCCAGGAGCAGTCAGCCCGCGAAGAGGCCGAGCGCTCGCTGGCGATGGTGGATGCGCTGCTCGCCGGCTCGCCGGTGGGCATTGCCTTCATGGACCGGAACCTGCGCTACGTGCGCATCAACGAGACGCTGGCCCAGGTCAACGGCATGTCCGCGCAGGAGCACCTGGGGCGCACCGCCCGCGAAGTGCTGGATCCCCGCGTGGCGGACCTCATCGAGGGCATTCTGCAGCGAGTGCTCCACACGGGCGAGCCGAGCATGAACCTGGAGTTCGAGACACCGGAGGGAGTCGACCGCCTGGCGGGCAAGTCCTGGCTGGCGAGCTACTTCCCGGTGCGCACCGCCTCGGGCGCGATCGTGGGCGTGGGCGGCGTGCTGACGGACATCACCGCCCACAAGAGGGCGGAGAAGTCGCTCGAGAAGGACCTCGTGTTCCGCGAGCAGCTGCTGGCGGTGCTGGGGCACGACTTGCGCAACCCGCTGGGTGCCATCAGCGCCTGTGCCTTCCTGCTCGCCCGGTCCGAGGGGCTGGACGCGCGGGAGAAGCAGGCGGTGGAGCGCATCCGTCGCAGCGGCGCGCGGATGGCCCGGTTGATCGATGACATTCTGGACTTCGCGCGCAGCCGGATGGGCGGCGGCATTCCGGTAACGCGCCAGCGCATGAACATGGCCGAGGTGTGCCGGGCCACGCTCGAGGAGTTGCAGGTGACGTTCCCCGAGCGCCAGCTGGTGTTCGAGGCCCAGGGAGACCTGTGCGGCGAGTGGGATCCGGACCGGGTGGCCCAGGTGCTGAGCAATCTGGTGTTCAACGCCCTTCAGCATGGCCACCCGGACACGCCGGTGAGCACCCGTCTGCGCAGCGAGGGAGATCAGGTGCTGCTGCAGGTGCACAACCACGGACAGCCGGTGCCGGCGCAGCTGCTGCCGCACCTGTTCGATCCGTTCAAGCGCCGTCCGGAGGATCAGCGGCCACACGAGGGCAAGAGCGGAATACGCAGCCTGGGACTGGGGCTGCACATCGTCCAACAGATCGCCCTGGCGCATGGCGGAACGGTGGAGGTGCGCTCCACCGCCGAGGAGGGCACGCGCTTCACGGTG
The DNA here is from genome assembly GCA_036389955.1 of Myxococcaceae bacterium. Taxonomy (GTDB): domain Bacteria; phylum Myxococcota; class Myxococcia; order Myxococcales; family Myxococcaceae; genus DATHBR01. The sequence goes on along the minus strand of DASVVJ010000298.1, from coordinate 442 downwards.
CGCTGGCCCCGCGTTCCGGTGTGAGGCGCGCCTAGCGGGCGTTCGCCGAGAGCGCCAGGGTGTGCAGCGCCTCGGCGAGCATCTGCGTGCTGCGGCCCAGGTGCTCCAGCGAGATGGACTCGTCGGGCGCGTGAGCGGTGCTGGGCTCGCCGGGCGCGGCCGGGCCGAAGTCCACGCCCCGGGGGAAGAGGCGGGCATAGGTGCTGCCCGTAGTGGAGAGCGGGGCCAGTTCCTCGCGCACGCCGTGGTGGCGACGGTAGATGTCGATCAGCGTGCTCACCAGCGGGCCGGTCAGCTCCGCCACATGGGGAACGCCCACGAAGCGGCCCTTACCCTCCACCACCCGCCCGTCCGTCTCCTGGTGGAGGATGGCCACGGCGTGGTTCAGCGCCTGGTGGAAGTCCTCGTCGCCCTCATTGCTGCGAGGCCGGCGCAGGTTGAC